>CAMMZC010000003.1 GCA_946529215.1 uncultured Clostridia bacterium | reverse complement strand
TACTACAAAATTTATATATATATTTTTGTTTCACATCATTGACAAACTTACAAAATAGTATAAAAATTTTGTGAAAAAGTATGGACTTTTTTTAAGTTTTATGATAATATTATTATTATCATATTTGCTGATGTGGCGAAATTGGTATACGCACAGCACTCAAAATGCTGCGAGAAATCATGTGGGTTCGAGTCCCACCATCAGCACCAAAGGTGGATTGGCTCGAACTCGTGAAAAGCATTGCTATAAGCGAGTTCTAAGTAATCTAAAAAAGAATATCATATCATTTTAAAAAGTCAATTTACATTGGCTTATTTTTTTACTTTTTTTATGAAAAATCCCATAAATAGGATATAACTATTCAAATACTTATGAACAAGGATTAGTTATTATTGATAATACAAAAGGAAGAAAAATTTATTTACAAAAATTTTTTGGAGATAATTATTCACATGATAAGGTTATAGACAGAATTTTAGACTATGAAAACAGAAATACCAGTAAATATAGCAAAAAATATAAAATGAGTATTGAAGAATATAAAAAAATGCTTGAAATAAAGAGAAAAAATGAAATTAAAAAGTTACCATTACTATATGTATTATTCTGTTTGTTATTAAAGATTGACCCACTACCTGCTAAAATGGATTTTGAAAAAGCAAGAGTAAAGATAACTAAAGAAATGAGAATTGAACTAAAATATATGAATGAGTTATCAAGACAAGCAGTTTTATTAACTGAAAATAAAATTGGCTCATTAGACGATTTAAACACTTTTAGAACTAATTTAGAAGATGAAGTAAGAACTTTAAAAGGAACTAGAGAAAACTTACAAAGGAAGAAAAGAAAATCGACAAAACAAGAAGATATAAATAGACTTGATGAAGAACTTAAAAAACTTGCTCCGAAAATAAAACAAATAAATACTGATATTCAAAATTGCTATAAAATTGAGAAAAGAACAAAATTGTGGCAAAAAGAATACGAAGGAACTATGGAAAAAGAGAAAGAACGTCAAAAATAAAGTGAACTAAAACAAAGTAAGAAGAAATATAAAAAATATTTAAAGTATTAGTTTTAATACCTGCAGTTTTTTGGACTTTTTTCTTAAAAGCTCATTAAATGAAATAATGAATATTTAAATTAACTTTTATTATGTTATAAGCGCAGTTGATTTATCAATATTTTGAAGTTAATGGGAAAGCACAGGAAAAGTTTTTGTTAAAGTAATTCATGATACTTTGAATAAAGATATACAAAATATATATTTTAATACAATAAATCTGTAATAAAATGTAATATAAATGTAATAAAATTGAAAAACCTTGTCGGAGTATATATATATATATATATATACGAGTATTTTTAGCTATTGACAAAAAAATAATAAATATGTAAAATATAAGTAAATTATAAAAAAGATCAAAAAATTTGATAGAAGGAAGAAAATACACAGTTAAATTTTTAAGATTCACAGATGAATTTTAAAGGTCTAAACGTCGTCTTTTAGAATAACAAAAGACTAGAAAGGGGTAAAGATGAAAAATTTAAAAGGAAAGAAACAAAAAAAACAGCAAAGTTCTGGTATCACTTTGATAGCCCTTGTTATAACTATTATTGTGCTATTAATACTAGCAGGAATTTCAATAGGCATGTTAACAGGAGAAAATGGGATATTAGGAAGAGTAGCAGAAGCGAAAGAAAAAACAGATATAGCAGAAGAAAAGGAAATGTTGCAAATGTCAGTTTTATCGGCTATAAGCAAAGAAAAATATGGGGATATTACAAAAGAGAAAATAGATGCTGAATTAGATGAAAATATTGGGAATGCAAATTATAGTTCTGAATTAGTAGATGAAGGAATACAAGTAACTCTAAAAAGTAATAGAACATATATAATTGATAATAATGGAAATATAACAGAATTTACTCCAATTCCATTAACAGGGTTTTCTTTAGGAAAAACAACGTTAGAATTAGAGGAAGAAGATAGTGAAACACTAACATTAATAAAAGAACCATCGAATGCAAATGAAAAAATAATATGGGAAAGTTCAGATGAAACAGTAGCAACAGTAGATAGTAAAGGAAACGTAACAGCAGTAGCGGTAAAAAGTGGACAAACAACATCAACTGCAACAATTATTGCAAAAAATGAAGCAGGAACAATAGTATCGGTAAATTCTTGCACTGTAACAGTAAAAAAAGGATATAAAAATTTAGTAAAAAATTATAGAGATAGTGAAGAGTGGGAATTATTGTATAATGGAAAGGTAGATTCAGCAGGAGAAGAAAGAGTATACTTAATAAAGAAAGATGGATTAAAATCAGAAAAGCTTCCAAAATCGAATACCGGATATGGAGGTGCAGAAGATTTCCCAAAGGTAGGTTCAACAGATGAAGAAATATCAGTATTTAATAGCAAGTTTCCTGCAATAGCAGGAGGACTATTATATAAGATGTATGATATGGAACAAATGAAACAAAGAGATATTTCAACGTATAATTTTACGAGAGTAATACAATATTTATTAGATAGTAGCTTAGAAAAATGGAGTAAATATTTAGATTATACGGATAGTACAAAAACAGAAACAACATATGGAGACTATGTAATAGGAGGACCGACATTAGAATTACTAGTTGCATCATATAATGCAAGACAAGAAGAAGCTAATAAGCTGGAGATCCAAGCAGTGAGTAAGTATGGTAATTATCCGCAAACTTTGGAAAAAGGAAAATTAACCAAAAATCTAGATGGTACTAATCCATGGTTTCATGGATCTGAGTACTGGATAGCTTGCCCTGGTGTTGAGAAGAGTTTACAAATTCCAAGTTTTTGTCGGTTTTGTTGGTTCACCGTATGGTAGTATGACTGAGTGTGTGTATCGGGTCGCGCGATACTGACGCGTACTCGTTCCGCCCTGTAGTTTGCCTAAAATCTGGATTCACAGTAGAGAAGAGCGGTTCGGGATGGAATATAGTTGCAAAATAATGAAAAAATATCTGAGAGCTTGTCAAGTCTAGTGTGTAAATTTTACTATATATATACTAAGGCAAAGAATGCTATCGATTTGTATTTAACCTAAAAATTAGGGTTAATACAAACAGATAGCATTTTAATTTACTCCCAAATTGCCTTTTTGTAGAGTAGCCCACGTGCAATGTTTATTTTTTATATGCTATCAAGTAAATTGCTCCTGCGTCGCAATGGAAAGAATGTTGAAGAAAGAAATAATATTGAAAATATATAAAATCCCTGATACAACACATTATGTAATTTGAAGTTGCAAATACATTGTAGATGGGGTTTTTCTAAAATGACAAACAATGAAGTGCTTGATAAAATGAGATAAGACATGCTTATGAGAAATTTTTCTAAATAGAATTTACTTTTAAATTTAAGGGGAGATTAAAAAATTTGAAATATCTCTTGTAAAATATATAAAGTTATGTTAAATTAATTATAGTAAATTGAATTTTATGAAATGATAAATAAATGATGCGATTTTTCGCATACCTGTCTACGAATCGCACCAACGACGTATTATTCGAACTCATTTGAATTGTATAAATATAGATTTCGTAAATAAATTTAAATTCAATATAAAAAAGTATAGCTTAATACTTGTCATCAAGTATTAAGCTACTTTACTTTTCATCATAGGTCGAAACCTATGGCATCGGCATACCGCCTCAAATATTCTATAATTAGTATAGCACCTTTTACGCGATAAGTCAACTAAAATATAATTTTTTTTTATATTTCTATTGTTATTATATGCAAAAATAAGATTATTATTGATTGTTTTCTAATTTTTTCAATTTATAATGTATTGGTTCAAATATTTGTTCAAATAGTTTATTATATATTTTATCAAAGAATTGACTTGATGTATTTCCTAATTTTGAAATAACTCTGTTTTTATCAATATATTTTGCTTCGTATAACATAACTACTGTATCTCTTTGAAAACCATCATTTATTGTTCCTAATTCAAACTCAGGATAAAAATTTCCGTTTTTATCTTTTCTTGGATTACCACTTGAACAAGGGACAATAAAAATTTTTGTTGCAGTTTCTTTTATAACGATAGCAGGATGAATATATGCAAATTCTCGATCATAATTGTTCCAACCTAAATCCACTAAAAGAATTTCGCCCAAATTATATTTAGTAAAATTATTTTGTTTAGATGCAGATAAATGTTTTTCATTTGATTCTATCCATAAAGCTATTTCATATGCTGATTGTTCAGTTAGTTTAAATTCATAATTTTTTAATGATGTAAAGAATTCTTTCTTTAATTGCTCGTCTTGCATAAACTTTATACTTTTATATTTGGTATCATTTCTTTTTATTAAATTAATAATATTTTTGTTAATATTCATATAATTGTCCACTTCCTTTTCTTTTGCAATTATATAATATTTGAGAATAAAAGTCAACATATTTCGAAACAAAAGTTTGCAAAAAAGTTATAAAAAATTTCATATACTGTTTGACAAAATTTAAAATTTTATGTTAAATTAAAATATAAAAAAACGACAAAGAAATCACATTTTGTGTACACAATTATTTGAAACTATTGCTATTACTGAATTAGAAAAGGTTAATAAGGTGTTTTGTAAGTGATGCTTTTAGCATAAGTCCCTTGCTATCGCACCAAAGACGTATATTCGAACTTTTTGATTAATTTCAAGAAGTTCTTTTTTTATTTTACATCACTCAATAATCTTTAAATACAACTATTTTCAAAATACCACTTGATATTTTTCTGATTTTAATGTACAATATAAAGTATAATAATGTATCAAAAGGAAGGTTTTATATTAAATGGAAGATTTAACTGATATATATAATGACTTAATTATGGAACACAGTATGAATTCATACAATAAAAAACAAATAGAAAATCCGACCTGTTGTGAAATGGGACATAATCCAAATTGTGGAGATGAAATAGAAATTCAAATTAAGTTAAAAGACAATATAATTGAAGATATGGCATTTACAGGACATGGATGTGCAATATCTCAAGCATCTACATCGATTATGATAGATACTCTAAAGGGAAAAACCATTGAAGAAGCAAAAGATATTATAAAAACTTTTATAGAAATGATAAAAAGAGAAACAAAAAACGAAGAAGATTTAAGAAAATTAGAAGATGCTATAGCTTTTAAAAATATTTCTAATATGCCAGCAAGAGTTAAATGTGCATTACTAGCATGGCATACAATAGAAGACTTATTAAATAAACAAGAAGAAAAGTAACATATTTCGATAGAAATAATATGTATGAAAGAAATAGGCCTTTACACTATTTGTCCTTCGAAAGAAATGAGGAATGAAATTTAAAATGAAAGAATTTTGGAAGTATTTTATAAAAAATATTAAAATAGTAATATCAGATTTAAGAAGTAAAGATAAGGAAAGAAGAAGAAAACAAATACCAAATTTATTAACTATTATTAGAGGATTTTTGGCACCTTTTACCATAATTCCAGCTGTTTTAACACATCACATTTATTTAGCATTTGGGTTAATTATATTTTGTGGGTTAACAGATTGTTTTGATGGATGGTATGCTAGAAACTTTAATGCTCAAAGTGAATTTGGTGCAGATTTAGATGCTATATGTGATAAACTTTTTGTTTTAACTTTAACTTTCCCACTTGCATTTGAATACACAAGTTGGATAGTTTTAATACTTATTTTAGAACTTATAATAGCAATAATAAATTCACATTATAGACTTAAAGGAATAGATGCAAGATCTTCTTTAATAGGAAAGGGAAAAACAGTGGTTTTGGATTGCTCAATAGCATTGTGTTATTTAGACTATATAATTCGCATTCCTGATTTAACATTAACTATTGTAACTGTTTTAACAAATATTATGCAAATTATTACGATAATTGATTATATCCTAAAATATAAAAAAGAAAAAAATAATGAAATACAAATGGAAAATATATAGAAGGGCTAAGAAATTTCCAAGAATAAATAACTATTAAATGGAGGAAAAAGATTATGAATAATAAGATAAAAAACAGAATTATAACAATATCGGGTGAGCCAGTTAGTGGAAAAGGAACTGCAGTTAGAAATATAGTAGAAGAACTTAAAAAGTCTGGATATAATGATGAAAAAATTCATATTATTTCTACAGGACAAAAATTTAGAGATTATTTTGAAAAAATAATTGAATTTATTAGAAATATTGATGACCCTAAAAAAATCGGTGAATTATCACAAAATGAAGAATTACGTGAATTATTTGAGTATCACGGATTCAGGGAGATTTTAACTGAAACTATATTGGAAATAAAAAATAATAATATTGATTTAGATAGTATAGGTAAAATAGCTGAATTAAACGATAGTAAAGTCTTTGATAAAATAAGAGTGATTATAGATAAATTGATTGATGAAAGAACAAAGGTAATGGGGCAACAAATAAATGAACAAGAAAGACCAGATGAGGTTTGGATTTTTGATTCTAGAATGGCGTTTAACAGCATTCCAGAAGCTTTTTCTGTTAGATTAACTGCTAGTTCAAAAATTGCAGGCGAAAGGTTATTTAATGATAAAACTAGAGGAAAAGAAGATAGATATGACACAGTTGAAGAGGCTGAAAAAGAAAGAGAAGAACGAAGAATAGGAGAAATTAGAAGATATAAAGATATTTATGGAATTGATATAGAAGATGAGGGAAACTATGATCTTATAATTGATACAACTTATGCAGAGGCAAAAGATATTTCTAAGACTATATTAGAATGCGAAAAGCTCTATAGAGAAGGAAAAGATTTTGGAAAAACTTGGGCAAGTAGTCTTACTATGATACCATCTCAAACAATTAGAGAAACAATTCAACCACAACCTGGATCTAAGTGGACTTTAGATTTATTAGGAGAAGAAATAAAAGAAAATGGATATGATCCAAAAGTAACAATTAAGATTTTTAAATTAGATGGCATAAATTTTATTTCAGAGGGACATCATAGAAATGTTGCAAATTTATTTGCTGGAAATACTTTAATTCCATATATAGATCTTGCAAAAACAGATTATGGTAAAAAACGCATAGAAAGAGGACTAATTCCAACATGTAGAATAGAACAATTATTTGATTTTGAGGATATATATGAAAGATTTTTAAGAAGAATTAAAGGCGATGAAAGTATTGAATTCCATTTTACAGATATATATCCAGATATATTGAGTAAAGTTTGGAACCCTCAAGAAAGATAGATTATATTTAATGAAAGCAGTTATTGTTTATCAAATTTTGTGTCATAATGGAAAGGAATTTTATTAATAATGGCAAAAACGAATAAAACAGTATTTGTATGTAATGAATGTGGTTATGAAAGTTCAAAATGGTTAGGAAAGTGTCCAGCTTGTAATAGCTGGAATACTTTTTTTGAACAAAAAATTGACACAGTTGTAGAAAATGGTGTAAAAAAAATAAAAGAAAGGCAAGAACCTAAAAAGCTTAATTCTTTCGAAGGCAAAGAAGCAGTAAGGATAAAAACAGGAATAGATGAGCTAGATAGAGTTTTAGGTGGAGGATTAGTTAAAGGCTCTTTAGTTTTACTAGGAGGAGAACCTGGAATTGGAAAATCTACTTTGATTTTGCAATTATGTGACAAAATTAAAGGAGAAGGAAAAGTTTTATATGTTTCTGGAGAAGAATCTGCAGAACAAATAAAAATTAGAGCAGATAGGCTTGGAATAAATAATGATGATATATTGTTTTTAGGTGAAACAGATATTTCAATTATAAATCAAGAAATAACAGAAATAAAGCCAAAACTCGTAATAATAGATTCTATTCAAACTATGTATTCAGAAGAACTTTCAGCTGCAGCGGGAAGTGTAAGCCAAGTAAGAGAAATAACTTCACAAATAATGAGAGTCTGCAAATCACAAGGAATTACTACAATAATAATTGGGCATGTAACCAAAGATGGAACAATAGCAGGACCTAGAGTTTTGGAACACATGGTAGATACAGTTTTATACTTAGAAGGAGAAAGATTCTTCTCATACAGAATGCTAAGAAGTGTAAAAAACAGATTTGGTTCAACAAATGAACTTGGAATGTTTGAGATGAAAAGCGAAGGCTTGTGCGAAATTTCAAACCCATCAGATATTCTTATTTCAGAAAGAGAAGGCAACCCATCAGGTTCTTGCATAGTAGCAAGTATGGAAGGGTCAAGACCTATGCTTATAGAACTTCAAGCACTTACAACACAAAGTATATATGGGATTCCAAAAAGAACAGGAAACGGTATAGATTATAACAGACTATCTGTATTAGTTGCAGTCCTTGAAAAAAGAGCATATATGATGGTTGGTTCACAAGATATATATTTAAATGTTGTTGGAGGAATAAAACTTAATGAACCTGCAGTTGACCTTGGAATTTGTGCAGTTGTAGCTTCAAGTTTTAAAAATGTCTCAATTCCAAAAGACACAGTTGTAATGGGAGAAGTGGGTTTAACAGGAGAAGTAAGACGCATAAATATGATAGAAAAAAGACTTAAAGAAGCAGAAAAAATGGGCTACAAAACTTGCATAATTCCAGAAAACAATAAAAAATATTTAGAAAATTCATATAAAATGGAAATAATCGGTGTAAAAAATTTAGTTGATGCATTAAAAGCACTTGGAATAAAGTAAGGTGTATTTTGGGGACGGAGGAAAAAAGTTACCTCCGTCTTTTTGATAAAATAGGGAAGTTTTGCACGTAAACAAAGATGCAGCTAGTAGGTAATTAATAATTATGATTCTTTTGTAGTTTCCAAAAATTTACGACAAAAATTTACAAAAAGTTATTGAAATAAAAATTAATAAATGTTAATATATTATTGTAAGAAATATTAAAAGGACAAAGTTAAAAAAAATATGCAAAATCATATGAGCATAAATCGACTTCGCTAAATTCACTTTGAAAAGATTTTGTTCTTTAAACGAAAGGAATGTAAAAAGATATGGAAGAAAACAAATGCAAATGCGGAAACTCAAGTAAAGACAAGTTTATGGGAGATTTATTTAAAGATTTTAAACCAGAAAAAGACAATTTAATTCAGATTTTAAATAGTGTACAAGAACATTATGGATATATTCCAAAACATGCACAAGAAGCTATTTCAGAGTTTTTAAATATGCCTATGGCAGAAATTTTTGGAGTTATAACATTTTATTCAAGATTTACTTTAGAGCCAAAAGGAAAATACAATATTGCAATATGTTTAGGAACAGCATGTTTTGTAAAAGGCTCAGAAAAAATATTAGATAGAGCAAAAGAAAGATTGAAAATTGAACCTGGACAAACAACAGAAGATGGATTATTTTCTTTAGAAGAAACAAGATGTGTTGGAGCATGTGGACTAGCACCTGTTTTTACAGTAAATGGCGAGGTTTATGGAATGGCTACAGTTCAGATTTTAGACCAAGTTATTGATCAAATTATGAAAGAAAATGCGTAATTAAAATTAACTAAAAACAATTATATATACTTATATAAAAATATTTAGAAAATAAGAGAAGGAACAATAAGTAAATAAAATTTGGAAAGGAGCACATTATGAATACAATTGAAAAAATTCATAAAATTAGAGAAGAAAAAAGAAAAGAGTTAGAATTAAGAATAAAAACAAATTGTGATACAAGAGAAAAACATATTTTGGTATGTCATGGAACAGGATGTACATCTTCAAAATCGCCAAAAATTTTGGAAAATTTTAGAAAGATTTTAGAAGAAAAAAATATAGAAAATGTTAGAGTTATAAAAACAGGGTGTTTTGGTTTGTGCGCAAAAGGACCAGTTGTAATTATTAGACCAGAAAATACTTTTTATGCACATGTTAAACCAGAAGATTGCGAAGAAATAATTCAAACACATATTGTTGAAAACAAAAGAGTAGAAAGACTTTTGTGCAAAGATATTGATGGAAAACTTGTAGAGAAGTTAGATGAACTTGAATTTTATAAAAAACAAAAAAGAATAGTATTAAAAAATTGTGGAGTTATAAATCCTGAAGATATTGACGAATATATTGCATTTGATGGATATTTGGCATTAGAAAAAGTTTTAACACAAATGACTCCTGAAGAAGTTATAGAAGAAATTACAAAATCAGGACTTAGAGGACGTGGAGGAGCAGGTTTCCCTACAGGTAAAAAATGGCTTTTTGCAAGACAGGCACAAGGTGATCAAAAATATGTTGTATGTAATGCTGATGAAGGTGACCCAGGAGCTTTTATGGATAGAAGTGTTTTAGAAGGTGATCCTCACTCAGTTATAGAAGCTATGATGATTGCAGGCTATGCAATAGGTGCAAATGAGGGATACATCTACGTTAGAGCAGAATACCCAATAGCTGTTAAAAGATTTCAAATTGCAATAGACCAAGCAAAAGAAAAAGGAATACTTGGAAAAAATATATTTGGAACAGATTTTGAGTTTGATTTACATATAAGACTTGGAGCAGGAGCTTTTGTTTGTGGAGAAGAAACAGCTTTGCTAGAGTCAATTGAAGGAAGACGTGGACAACCAAGACTAAAACCACCATTCCCTGCAAATAGTGGATTATGGAAGTCTCCAACACTTATAAATAATGTTGAAACTTATGCAAATATTACACAAATAATTTTAAATGGTGCAGATTGGTATTCAAGTATTGGAACAGAAGGCTCAAAAGGAACAAAGGTATTTGCACTAGGCGGAAATGTAAATAACATAGGTCTAGTAGAAGTTCCAATGGGAACAACTTTAAGAGAAATTGTATATGACATTGGTGGTGGAATTCCAAATAAAAGAGAATTTAAAGCTGCACAAACAGGTGGACCATCTGGAGGATGCATTCCAGCAGAATATCTTGATACACCTATAGATTATGAGTCATTAAAAGAAATAGGCTCAATGATGGGTTCAGGTGGACTTATTGTAATGGATGATTCAAAATGTATGGTAAATCTTGCAAAATTCTATTTAGGATTTACAGTTGATGAAAGTTGTGGTAAATGTAATCCATGTAGAATTGGAACCAAGAGAATGTATGAAATTTTAGAAAAACTAACAAATGGAGAAGGAACTTTAGAAGATATTAAAAAACTTGAAGAACTTACAAAAACAGTTTCAAAAGCAAGTGTCTGTGGATTAGGACAAACAGCTTCAAATCCAGTAATTAGCACTTTAAAATATTTTAGAAATGAATATGAAGAACATGCAGCAGATAAAAAATGTAGTACAAATGAATGCAAAAAATTAGCCAAAATTGAGATTAATCCCGAAGCATGTAAAGGTTGTGGACTTTGCCAAAAGAGTTGCCCAGTAGGAGCTATTGAGGGCGAAGGACCTGGAACAAAAAGACATATAAATCAAGATAAATGTATTAAGTGTGGAACTTGTATAAGTAAGTGTCCATTTAAAGCTATACACTAATCGCTTTCAAATAATTGGATTGATACTGTGTTATAAATTGTTTTAAACAAAGAACCGACACTAATTGAAAAAGGAGGAAAAATAATGATTAAAATTACAATAGATGGAATAGAAACAGAAGTGCCTGAAAATATGACAGTTCTTGAAGCTGCAAGAACTGTTGGAATAGATATTCCAACTTTATGTTTCTTAAAAGATATAAATGAAGTTGGAGACTGTAGAATGTGTCTTGTAGAAGTTGAAGGTGCAAGAGGATTTGTGCCTTCATGTATGCAAAAAGTCACAGATGGAATGGTTATTAGAACAAATACAAAAGAAGTAAATGATGCAAGAAAAAATGTGTTAGAATTAATTTTATCTGCACATGAAAAGAAATGTTTAAGTTGCATTAGAAATGGAAATTGTGAGTTGCAAGATTTAGCTCAAAAATTTGGAATAACAGATGTAGAATTTGACGGAGCAATAAATAACAAACAAATAGATGATAAATCTACTTCAATAGTTAGAAATACTGCTAAATGTGTACTTTGTAGAAGATGTACAAGTACTTGCCAAAAAGTGCAAGAAATAGGAGCAATTGAATGTGTAAATAGAGGATTTGACTCTACTATTTCTACTGCAGGAAATAAATCTTTGGCAGAAGTAAATTGTACATTTTGTGGCCAATGTATTCAAAATTGCCCAACTGCAGCTTTACACGAAAAAGAAAATATAGATGAAGTATGGGAAAAACTTAAAGATGAAAATACTGTTGTATTAGTACAAACAGCACCTGCTGTAAGAGTTGCTTTAGGAGAAGAGTTTGGAATGCCAATTGGCACAAATGCACAAGGAAAAATGATAACAGCACTTAAAAGACTTGGATTTAATAAAGTATTTGATACAAACACAGGTGCAGATTTTACAATAATGGAAGAAGCATCAGAATTTATTAATAGAGTTTTAAAAGCTGATAAGAAAAAGCCACTACCTATGCTTACATCATGTTGCCCTGCTTGGATAAGATTTATAGAAATGGAATATCCAGAATATTTGGCAAATTTATCAAGCTGTAAATCTCCACACGAAATGTTTGGAGCAATTTTAAAAACATATTATGCAGAAAAAAACAATATAGATCCAAAAAATATTTATGTTGTATCTGTAATGCCATGTGTTGCTAAAAAGTTTGAGAGACAAAGACCAGAAATGAAAAATGAAGATTTATATAATGTTGACGCAGTAATTACAACAAGAGAACTTGCAAAAATGATAAGACAAGCAAATATAGATTTTGAAGATTTAACAGATTCTGGCTTTGATAACCCAATGGGAGAAGCAACAGGAGCAGGGGCAATATTTGGAACAACAGGTGGAGTTATGGAAGCAGCACTTAGAACAGCTCAAGATTTATTAACAGGAAAAGATTTAGAAGAAATAAAATTTGAAGAAATTCGTGGAGAAAAAGGAATAAAAAGAGCAACAGTTAATGTAAATGGAAAAGATATAAGAATAATAGTTGCAAGTGGACTTGGAAATGCTAGAAAAGTTATGGAAATGGTAAAAAACGGAACTGCAGAAGCAGACTTTATTGAAGTTATGGCTTGCCCAGGAGGATGCATAATGGGTGGAGGTCAACCTATTAAATCATCAAAAACAAGAAGAAAATATGATGTAAGAAAATTAAGAGCAGATGCTCTTTACACAATTGATGAAAAATCTACAATTAGAAAATCACATCAAAACCCTGTGCTTCAAGAGATTTATAAAGACTTCTTTGGAGAACCAAATGGACATAAGGCTCATGAACTTTTACATACAAGTTATGCAAAAAGGGAGAAGTATTTGTAGAGTGTTAAATGATGCAATTCACTAATTTTAAACAAATGAATTTAGTGAATTGCAGTTTTATGCGATTTATAAATGAAATAAAAATTAAAAATCTTCTTGACACTAAAACAAATTTAGTGTAAGATAATTATGTTTAGAAAAAAGTGATTGTTTTTTTGAACTGAGAAAAAGCAAAAATATTGTTTGACGAAGGCGGATTTTTTTCTCAGTCCTAAAAAGTAACCAAAAGAGAGGATTGATTTAAAAATGGAAGAAAATAAAAATATTGAAGAAAAAAAGAGTAAAAAAACTTTAAAGATGATAATGATGATAGTAGTAATTGTAGCATTAATTGCAATACTTGCTATTTTATGTGCAGGATATGTGAAAAAAGCTACAACAAAGGTACAAAACCCAATAGTTACAATGGAAGTAGAAGATTATGGAACAATAAAAATGGAACTATATCCAAAAATTGCTCCAAATACAGTAGCAAATTTTGTAAAGCTTGCAAATAATGGATTCTATAATGGACTTAAATTTCACAGAGTTGTAAAAGATTTTATGATTCAAGGTGGAGACTCTAATGGAGATGGAACAGGAAGTGCCAAATTAAAGAATTTATATCAAAATGATGATGAAACAGAATACTCAATAAAAGGTGAAATGAAAGCAAATAATTTTGATAAAAATAATTTGAATCTTACAGAAGGAACAGTAGCTATGGCTCGTGCAGATTATACGAGATTTTCTCCAACACTTGCAGAACAATCATACAATTCTGCAGGAACACAATTCTTTATTATGACATCAGATAAACATACAAATTTAAGTGGGTATTATGCAGGATTTGGTAAAGTAATTGAAGGAATGGATATAGTAAAGAAAATTTCAGAAGTAAAAGTAAAGAAAGCAGACAATAGTGAAGGAACAGAGAATGCAGAGGTATCTGTACCAACAAAAGATGTAAAAATAAAATCTGTTACAGTGGATACTTTTGGAACAGATTATGGAATGCCAGAAACTATGACACCATTTAATTATATGAATTGGTTATATAGTCAATATGGAATGTCTAATTAATTAGGCTACGTAGATTGAAGTGAGTATATTTTAATACTATTTTTAGCAGTAATAGTTTAACAACTATTGCTGCTTTTTAAAAAAGCCTATATGAATTTTCTAAAGTAGCTTTGTAATTCGAAGTAAAAATAAATTTATTCTTTTAGCAAGTTTATAAATAAAGAAAAATACAAATAAATTAGTTTATTTTCTGTTTTCACCCAAGTTATATACCGTAATTGTTACAATCTAGTGAAAAATAACCTCATCGAACTACAACCTATAATTGCAATTTGCCAAAAAAATCCCTTGACAAATATCGTCAAAAATACTAAAATTATTTTAGACAAAAAGAAGATAGGTTATACAAGCAAATAAAACAAAAAAGATGTAAGTTAAGGAAAGGGAAAGATGAAAGCGAAAGAAAAGAACATAATAAAAAGCATTTTAGTAATATTTGTACTGATTATAATAATAGTAGGGGCAATAATTTACATACAAAAAGCAGAAAAGGTAACATATGCATATGAAGATATTGAAACAGCAACCAAAACAACAACCGAAACAACTAATGAACCTCTACAAATAAGCAATGCTGAAAAAATAAATCTTGATGAAATAATTGAAAATAATACGCAAAGCAGTGGATATAGAGAGGAAATCTCTGTACGAGAGGAAGAGTTAGAATACATAACAAAATACAGAAATAATGATAATATATACATTGGCACAACAGAAGTTGCACAAGAAGGACGAAATGGGGTGCAAGCAATAACTACAAAAAAAGTTTTTGATAAAGATGGAAAAATTATAAAAGAAGAGCAAGTTTCTGCAGTTGTAGTAAAATCTTCAATTAACAAGGTTATAGATATTGGAACAAAAGTTAAGCCAAAACCAAAGCCTAAAGTATTAGAAGGAATAACATCAGGAATTTTAGACTTTAATATGGCGTTAAACAAGCCAAGTGGATTTACATTAGAGCAGTTTACAAAAGCTCTTACAGATTCTAAAGACAAAAATAAAATTTTTGAAAAAAACGCAAAATATTTTTATTACATAGAAAAACAGTATAACATAAATGGAATATTTGTTGCAGCAGTTGGAATTCATGAAAGTGCATGGGGAACTTCCAAAATAGCTTTAAACAAAAATAATTTATTTGGATATGGTGCATATGATTCAAATCCATATAATGGAGCATATACATTTGATGACTATGCAGAGGCTATTGACTTAGTTGCAAGGGTTTTTGTTAAGTTTTATTTAAATCCTAAAGGAACCACAATTTATGATGGACAAGCAGCAAATGGAAAATATTACAGTGGAAACACTCTGTCTGCTGTAAACAAAAGATATGCAACAGATAAGTATTGGGCAAATGGGGTTTATACACATATGAAATATTTATACAAAAAAATAAAATAAATTTTACAAATCTTAATTATAGAGATAATGATAGAAATCTTTAAAATACAATTTAATAATTATGCAAGGATTAAAAAAATAAAAAATTTTTAAAATAATCCTTGCTATTTTTTTAATTATATTGTATGATATATGTGTAAAATTATATATAGTTAAATACAGGAATAAAATAGGAGGAGTAATTAATGAAAAAAGCATTAACAATATTTATTATAGTTTTATTATTAGTTATTATAGGAATAAATATATTAGCATCAAATGTATATGCTAATAGTGATGACAACATAATAGATGAAGTAACGTCAACAAAAGGTAATTTACTTAAGTTAAAAGAAAGCCAAGCAAAATCTCTAGAAGATTATAAAACAAAATATGGATCAGATAGTTATGGCTTAACAGCATATATTTTACATGTTGTTCAAATATATAGCATTCCATTTTGTTTTTTGGGAATAATTATTAGTATTATTTATAAAGTAGTAATTGGAGCGAGACATTTGGAAAATGCAGAAAAAGGATTAGGTATGATAGTGGCAATGGTAACATTAACTATTATATGTCAAGTATTACCATTAATATTTGCTTTAGTGGTAAAATTAGGAAGGGAGTAATAACAAATGAAAGTTTTATTTGCAGTACATGATGAAAAAGTTTCTTTATCTATAGTAAAAAAATATCAAAGAGAATATAAAGAAATTATTTCTTATAAAAATGTATATTATTTTAATGCAATTATAAAAGAATTACAAAGAGACAAAACTTATGATAGAATTATTATAGATGAAGAATTAGAAGAATTTACAAGTACAAGTTTTGAAGAAAAAGACAAATTTATATTTAACAAATTAGATAATATAACAGATGAAGCATCAAACTCTAAAGGTAAAGAAATTCCAATTATTTTAATATGTACAGAACGTAGAAATAAAGGAGAAGATGTTTTAGTTAAATTATTTGGAATAGGAATATATAATGCTATAATAGGAACAGATAGAAGTACAGATGAAGTGTGCAGATTAATTAATTCGCCACGTTCAAAAAAAGAAGCCAAATCTTATTATAAAATATCTTCTAAAAATGTAGAATATGATCCAGAAGATGAAAATGATGTTAGTGAAGAAGAAATGCAACACATATTAAGTTATTTCAAAAAAATGGGGAAAAAAGAAGATAAATATGATGAGGTATTCAAAAAAATAGCTTCTCAATATAACGATAAACAAATGAAAATCATAATAGCTATTTTACCACAAAATGTAAAGAAAGTATTACAAGAGGTGTCACCAACATACCAGAAGTATGTACCTAATGCACAAGGCGGAAGAACAAAAAAATATGGTACAAATAGACAATTAGAAATGGAACCAACAAGTGAGATATTGTTAGATGCAAATGCAAGTAGAAACAAAAAGAATATTGTAGTTCCATCATCTATAGAAAAAAATATTGTAAAAAAGGTTACTATAAAAAGACCAATTGTAGCAATAAATAATGAAACTAAATATGACAATGTAGAAGATGACGAAGACAATGAAGATGATGGAGACTTTAATGAAACACCAAGAAGAAGAGGAAGACCACCAAGAAATGAAGAAAAGATTGTTGAGACTACAAAAAAGAGAAGAGGAAGACCACCAAAAACACTGGATGCAGAAGATAATATAGAATTAGATCAAAATTTGATAGACAATGAATCAAAATTTGAAGAGAGCCCAAAGAAAGAATTAATAAGAAAAAATGAAATAAAAGAAGAATTCGATGATATATTACCAGGAATTGATGACGAAGAAGAGAATATAGATTTTGAAAATAGATATCAGCCAATTGACGAAAGCCTTCTAAGACCAGAGCCAATAAGTGATGATGTTTTACCTGGAATAGAAGATGACGATTATGATGATGAAGAAGCTGAAGAAACAAGTTATAATTCTCATAATATTAAAAAAGAAGACGAAGATGTTGGTTATGATGATTATGAAGAAAATAATCAAAACAGCAACTACAATTATGAAGATAATTTTCCAAACTATGAAATGAATCAAAATTATAAGAAAGATAGTTATAATTTAGGACTTGAAAATTCACAAGTTTCAAATATGGAAATTCAAAACTATGAACAAACTTATGATGATTATGATTATACTACTTATAATAATTTATTATCTAGTGACAGAAAAGTTGTAGCTTTTGTTGGAACAAGTAAAAATGGTACATCATTTATAGTAAATAATATAGCAAAAATTTTATCGGAAAATGGTATTAATACAGCAATTCTAGACGCTACTCAAAACAAAAATTCATATTATATATATAATAATAATGACGATAATTTAAGAAATGCTGCAGCAAGTAGTTTAGAAGATATTACACATGGAATAGCTGGAGGTATGAAAATATCAAAAAACCTATCTGTATATGTCGAAATTCCAGGACAAAATAGTACAAAAATAAATGAAGTAGGTCCAATATTAGAAAATTTAGCTAAAAATTATTCTGCAACTTTAATTGATTGTGATTTTTCAACACCTGTTGAATATTTTGCAAATGCGCAGGAAATATATTTAGTACAAAGTATGGATGTTCTTACAATACAACCTCTTACAGCGTTTTTAAAAGAATTAAAAAATAGAGATGTATTAGAACAACATAAGATA
This sequence comes from uncultured Clostridia bacterium, assembly GCA_946529215.1. GTDB lineage: Bacteria > Bacillota > Clostridia > TANB77 > CAG-508 > CAG-269. Next base: position 124,840 of record CAMMZC010000003.1, on the reverse strand, counting down.
AGAATAATTATGAATAAGGCTCTTAGACTTAGAGGGATAACTGCAAAACAAATAGTAGGAGGTATGTCTAGATATAATAATCCTGAAATGTCTATGATGACAGAACTATTTGACAGAAATTTAATTGTACCAATTGAAATACCTTTTGATATCGATGTTTATGCTAAATATCTAGAAGGTTTAGCAGATTGTAATGTGGCTGTTAATAAATATCCAAAGGATTTTCAAAATATATTAAATAAACTTTCTAATGTAATTTATCCACTATTACCTGCAAAAAGAAGTAAAGAAAAACCAGCAAAAGGCTATAATTATGCTAATGGATACACAAGTGGTTTTTCGAATAGTGTTAATAATACATTAAATAACATGCGAAAAAAATATTAAAATGGGGGTAATAAAATTGACAATAACAATAGCAATAATAATAGTCTTAGTTTTTATTATAGCAGTATTAACAATATATAATATGTCAATACATACAAAAATAAGAGATTTTCAAAATCTTCATCAAAAAGTAACTAACTTAAATATTATTCAAGATTTTATAAATATTGCAGGAAGCGATATTCCTGTAAATAATAAAATAAAAGAAATAAATAATGTTATAATAGAAAAATATGAAGTAAAATATTCAACTATTGTACTTTTTGATGGAGCAAATTATGTTATAAGAGCAACTAATGTGGATCAAAAACATTGGGATACACTTTCTAGATTACATGAATTAGATATTTTTAAAGATAGTATAGAAACAACTAATCCAAAGTATATAACGGTAAATAATGAAAGAGAAAGATTACCATATCAAAAATCTGAATTTGGAAGAGCTAAATCCGCAGTGTTTTTCCCTTTATATATCGACAATATATACATAGGATATTGGCTTATTGAAAGTGGAATTCCACATGATTTTGACAATATAGATATTACTGTATTTGAAACCGCGAAAGAAAATATGATTTCAGCTATGAAATCAGTTAATTATCAAAAAACATTGGAAAGCTTAGTAAGAAAAGACCTTTTCTCTGGATTAAATTCTGCAGAATATTTATATGGACAAGGAAAAAAAATAATAGATCAATATGTATCATCTGCAGTTTGTATGTTTAAAATAGCCAATATTTTGGAAATAAATAACATTTCAAGAGAATTAGGAAATAGTACCATAACAAAAGTATGCGAATTTATAAAAAGGAGTATATCAGATAGTTACATATTTGTAAGATATATGGGACCAAAATTTGTTATAGTTTTTTGTGGTGTAGATGTTAATAGTGCTTCAAGCTTTATTAATGAATTAAAAGAATCGGTAGAAAGAATAAGTGTTAAATTAGAAGAAGAAAATTTTACTATACAAGAACTAGATTCGCCTGTACGAAGTAAAAAGAAAAAGAAAAAACAAAATGTTTCTGTTTCACCAGCACTAAGTTTTGTAGTATCAACATATTATAAAGGGACAGGTATAGAAACAGTACTAAAAAGCTTAGAAGCATATATAGATGATGAAAGTCATAATTCTAATGAAATAAACAGTATATAGAAAGGAAGGAAAAAATGGATTTTGATAAAACAATGAATTTTAAATTCGAAAGGGAACAAGATGTGGATAGCAAAAGGATTTTAAAAGAAGTATATGAGGCATTATTACAAAAAGGATATAATCCAATTAATCAATTGGTTGGATATATTTTGTCAGGAGATCCTACATATATTACAAGTCATAATGATGCAAGAAACAAAATAAGAGCAATTGAAAGAGATGAACTATTAGAAAAACTAGTAAAGAATTATATAGGAATCGATGAATAATGAGAATATTAGGAATAGATTATGGAGATAGTAGATGTGGATTTGCTATAACAGATTCATTAAATATAACAGTTCAAGGGCTTGAAACATTGCACTCAAATGGAAATGACAAAATTATCTTAAAAAAAATAGATGAATATTTGCGGAATATATGAAATAGATACAATAGTTGTAGGTATGCCATTTTTACTAAATGGTGATAAATCTGATAGAGCTAAAAAAACAGAAAAATTTATACATAAACTAAAATGCAAATATAACAAACTAAAAATTGATTGGGTAGACGAGAGACTAACAACAGTTGCAGCACATAAAACTATGAATCTTTTAGATATAAATAAGCATAAAAAGAAAAATATAGTAGATACTATATCTGCAGTATATATTTTAGAGACTTATGTGAAAAAAAATAAATAGTTATTAAATTTTAAAAATATATCTTATAATTTAAGGTTAATTGAATATATAAGATTGATTTTCAAAGTACTTACATATTCAAAAAAAATAACCTAAAAAGAGAAATGAAAGGAGAGTTAAAAAATGGATGGAGAAAATATGGAGGAATTAGATAACATAATTGTCCTTAACAATGAAAATGGAGAAGAAGTTAAATTTGAATTTTTAGACTTAGTCGATTTAGATGATGAACAATACGTTGTATTACTTCCAATGGCAGAGGATGAAGATGAAGATGAAGAAGGCGAAGTTGTAATTTTAAAATTAGAAGATACAGACGAAGATTCAGATGAAGAATCTTATGTTAGTGTTGATGATGAAGAAGTTTTAATGAAGGTATTTAATATTTTCAAAGAGAAATTTAAAGATGATTTTAATTTTGTTGATGAGGACTAAATTAATATTAAAATGTGGGCAAGAGGTAAGGTTCTTTTGCCCTCTTTCATTGAATATTATAAAGCATTTTAATGACATAAACATAATTAAAAAGAGCTAATTTAATTAAAAATTGTTAATAGAAAGGGAATGGTAGTAAATAATGAAAAATGTAGCAAGTTGGTTATTATTGTTTTTTATGGGAATGTTTTGGATGTTTAGAATTGCAGTAACATTGTCATCACAATTTGGAGGAGATTTTGGAGGTTTTATAGTATTTGATAATACTTTAGAAATAGCATTATTATTTTTCACTTTAGTATGTTTTATCTTAATAGTTAAAAGAGTAATTTTAGGAGCAATATTATATCTTGTGGCAAATTGCTTGTATTTTGGAGGATATATAGTTCAGAATCTATTTCCTGCTTTAGGAAGTGGAGGAGAAATAGATATGATAGTGCTTCAAAATTCTGTAGTAGGTATTTTAGGAATAATGCTTGCTTTATGTATTGTAATAGATATTGCAGTACAAAGAATAAATACAAAGCATTTTTCAGATAATAAAACAGATTGGTACTTTAATAATGAAAAATATGATAGACAAATGGATGAAAGGGCAGATAAGAACCAATATAGGACATTGTAATTGTTTAACAAACAATTGCATAAATGAATTAAAAAGATTAAACTGACAAATGTAAATAGAATAAAAAATAAGGCAGGTAATTATTGATAATTACTTGCTTTTGTGATATTATATAATAAATTATTTAATTTTTTAAAAGAATTAAATATTAGGAGGGCAAGAGATTAATGATGAAAATATATATATCAGGTTCAATTTATGGAGGAACTCAAAAAATAGATACATACAAAATTTTAATTAAAGAATTAGAAAAATATGGAGAAGTGATGAACAAACAAGTTGCAGATGAAAACACTATAGCAAATGAAGCATATCAAAAAGATGAAGATATATTTTGCGATTTAGAAAAAAAGCTATATGATGCAGACATAATTTTTGCAGAAGTTTCGATTCCATCATTAGGAGTTGGCTATGAGCTTGGTTTTGCAGACAAAATAGGTAAAAAAATAATAGCAATATATGATACTAGTTATGTAGAAAAAGTTTCAACAATGATAAGAGGAAATAAAAGAATTAAGTTAATTCCTTATAAAGATATTAAAGAGATTACAGATAAAATGGGAGAAATAATAGATTTTTAGTTTATAAGAAATAACTATATATGCTTTTGAGTGAACCAAGTGCAATATTCCGCTATGGGATATGTTTACAACTTCTATTATATCAGCAGTAATAAATGAAAATAATGAAATTGCTTTATTAAAACATATCCATATGAAAAGAAAGAGATGCTTATGATAGGATATAAAGCTAATGTAATAAAATCTGAATTTAGAATTTCTGAAGAAGTAGACTCTGCAATATGGGTAAAATTAGATAATGCTTTAAATTTACTTCGCGAAGGAAGTATTGGATGGCAGATAGTAAAAACAATAATTGAAAGTAAGGAAGAAACTGTATAATACAATTTGAAAAATTATAGATATTAATTTTAGGAGTGAAAATTATGGTGAAAAATATTATATTTGATATAGGTGGCGTATTAGCCAAGCCAAAAAGTGGATATTGGTTTATCACACCAAACTTTTTGAATATAGTAAATAAAGACTTATTAAATATAGAAGAACTACAAGTTAGTTTGAAAAAGTATTTATATTTACAAACACAAGAACCTAAAATAGAAAAAGATGAACATAAAATGTTTTTAAACTACTACTACAATGTGCTAAAAGAAATAAAGTATCCAAATTGCAATTACGAGTTAGCTAATAAATTAGCAGATGATTGTGTTTACAATGATGATAAATTTGTATTTTTTGATGATGTAAAACCAGTACTAGAAAAATTATCAAAAAAGTATAATTTATATATAATATCTAATGGTTGGCCTTCATCTTTTAGAGTATTAAAAAATAAAGAAATAGACCAATATTTTAAAGGTATTACAATTTCTTCAATGTATTCAACAACTAAAGAAGAAAAATTATTTGATATATTTTTAGATGAATTCAAAGAAGTTAAACCAAACGAGTCTCTTTATATTGATGATAGAAGACATATCCTAAAAAAAGCAAGTGAATATGGATTTAAGTTGTTATTAATGGATAGGGATAAAAAGTATCTAGAAAGTGAGTTTAAAGTTATAAATAATATGAATGAAATTTTTGAGGAGTTGTAAGAAATTAAGCAAGTAATTATTGATAATTGCTTGCTTTTGTGGTAATATATAGAAAAGAAAAACTTAAAAAGGAAAGTGAGTAATATGGAAGATAAAAAAGAAAAGTTGCCAAGTACAAACATTAACTGGGATAAAACAATTTATAGAAAGTTCCTTGAGACTATTGGAAACACTCACTTTTTTGCATAGAGATTTTTTCGTATTTAATAAAATGGGGTGAAATAAATGAGATTGATAATTAATGCAGATGACTTTGGTCTTTCTAAAAGTATTAGCGATGGTATTATTGAGGGAATCCAAGGTGGATATATAACAAGTACTTCAATTATGGCAAATATGGACTATGCTGAATATGCAATTAAGGAAGCTATAAAACATAATGTTACTTGTATTGGATTACATATAAATCTTACAGTTGGTAAACCAATTTTATATAATGTTAATTTGACAGATGAAAGCGGAGATTTTTTATATAATAGAAAACAAATAGAAAATTCGAAATTAACATATAAAGATGCATACAATGAAATAGTTGCTCAAATAAAAATGATAGATAAATACAGCAATGGATTAATAAAAATAGATCATTTAGATATGCATCACCATTTATGTGATAATGATAATATAAAAAAAGCAGTGATAGATATTGCTAAAGAATATAATGTACCGATTAGAAATGAGTTTGAATGTGATATATCAAGACCAGATATATTATATAAAGATTTTACTATAAAAAATGTTTCTCTTGATTCTTTGAAAGAAATGATTAATAAATATCAAAATAAAGATATAATTGTAGAGTTAATGACTCATCCAGGTTATGTTGATGATTACACAAAATCATTAACGAGTTATATAGAAAGAGAAAAAGAATTGAAAGTATTAAGATATGCAAAAGAACATGGAATTTTTAATATGATTAAATTAATTAGTTATAAACAATTAAAATCAAAGAAAATAGATGAAAAAGGTGAAGAAAATGAAAGATAATAAAAGTTGTGCAAGTACAAGTATCAACTGGTACCCAGGCCACATGGCCAAAACCAAAAGAGAAATAACAGAAGACTTAAAATTAATAGATGTAGTAGTAGAGTTGCTAGATAGCAGAATACCCTTGTCTAGCCAAAATCCTGATATAGCAGAATTAACCAAAGGCAAAAAGAAAATAATAGTTTTAAACAAAGTAGATTTGGCAGATATGGCGCAAAATGAAGTATGGAAAAATTATTTTAACCAAAAAGGACAAGTATGTATTTTAACAGATAGTAATCTTGGCAAAGGTATAAATGAAGTTACAAAAGCAATTGAAAATATTATGAAAGATGATTTGGCTAAATTTGCGGAGAAAGGAAGAACAGGAAGAAAAATAAAAGCAATGATTTTAGGAATTCCAAATGTAGGAAAATCTTCATTTATAAACAGAATTGTAAAAACAAATAGATTAGAAGTTGGAAATAAACCAGGGGTTACAAAGAAAAAACAATGGATAAGTATTAATGATAAAATAAATCTTTTAGATACTCCAGGAGTTTTATGGCCAAAATTTGAAGATGAAAAAACTGCATTAAATCTTGCATTTACAGGCACAATAAAAGATGATGTGCTTGAACAAACAGAAATTGCATATCAGCTTTTAAAATTTCTTTTGGAAAATTATAGACAAAACGTGGCAGATAGGTATAAAATATCTTTAGAATATATTGAGAAAGTTTTATCACAAGAACAACCTGAAAATTTCAATATTTATGAGATTATGCAAGAAATAGGAAAAAAACGTGGAGCGATAATCTCAGGCGGAAATGTAGATGATGAAAAAACTGCAAAAATTATTTTAGATGATTTTAGAAGCGGAAGATTGGGGAGGATCACAATTGAAAGAATTAATTAAAATAGAAAAAGACGAAGCAGAAATAAATCAGTTATCTCCACTAACTTGGGCTTATGTTGGAGACTGTGTATTTGAACTATATATTAGAACCAAGTTGATAAACGAAACAAAATTAAAGCCACATGAATTACATATAAAAGCTATAAATTATGTTAAAGCAAAAGCACAAGCCGAAATGCTACATAATATATATGATAAACTAACAGATGAGGAACAAGATATAGTTAGACGTGGAAGAAATGCAGAAAATCACCATCTTCCTAAAAATGCAAATGTGCAAGAATATATGTATTCTACAGCTTTTGAAGCTCTTATTGGTTATATGTATTTGTGTAAAAAAGAAGAGAGAGTAAAAGAGATTATTGAGATGGCTATTAATAATGCTTAATTTAGTATTATATAAATAAGTATTTTTCGAATAATCTTAGGTAACTTTCATTTAACGCTAAAAAATTCTAATTAATTTTGCAAGCACCCTAAAAAAATTTTGTTTTTAGATTCCCTTACAAAATTATTAAGAATTTTTAAGCTATTTAGTTAATAAGATTATTTCTCAAAATACTTATTTATTCAATATTTATTAGAAAGGATAAAAGAATATGGATAAAAAAGATATTTTAAAAAATGTATATGATGATTTTTTTGGAATAAGCAAGAAAAAAGAAGAAGAGGAGCTAAACAATCAAATTAAAGAAAGTTTAGAGGCAGATACTATTGAAATAAATATGCCAGAAGAAAAAATAAATACTCAAGGCAAAGAAAAATTAAGTTTAGCTAGCAAAGATGAACTATTAAAAACAAGCTTTGAAAAGATAGACAAGCTCTACATAGATGAAAAGTCTAAAGAAACTTTAAAGAAAATTTTAGAATATATTAGAAAATATAATGAAGGAATTGAGAAGAATTTTATTTCTTTTAATATGTGCATTTTTGCAAAGAGTAAAGAGACGATTCAAGACATACTACATATATTAAATGACAACATAAATTATTTTTCATATCTTCCACAAGGAGATATTGGGCTTACGTCATTTTTTGATATAGAAAGTGCCAAAAATATTGATGAAATATATAGTTCAGACAATAATATAATAGTTTTTGAAAATCCAAATGCTTTTGATACAAAAGATCAAAACGAAAAGGAGAAAATATTATACAAAATAAACCAAAACATTGCAGATAAAGAAAAACAGTATTTAACTTGTTTTTCTGCAGAAAATAAACAAGCTTTGGAAAATATATTTTTAATGTCTGATGAGTTAAGACAAGAGTTTTCTGATTTTGAAATAGTAGAAACTAAGCCTGATGTTCAAGATGTGTATAATGATGTTCTAGAAAAGCTTGAAAATTCTATAGAAATAACAGATGAGCTTAAAATTAAGCTTTTAGATTACATTTCTATAACATATCCAAAAACAGATTTAAGTTTTGCAAAATATAGAGATAGTTTGGCAGAAAAAATATTGTTTAATAAACAAATTCCAGAATATGAAAAAGATAAGTCAATGGATGAGATTTTTGAAGAGCTAAATAGTTTGGTAGGATTAGAAAAAGTTAAGAAAATGCTTAATGAATTGGTGAGTCTTGTAGAACTTAAAAATAAAGCAGGAGATGACCTAAAACTTAAAAACATAAATTTGCACATGGTTTTTCTAGGCAATCCAGGAACAGGTAAAACAACTGTTGCAAGAATAGTTGCAGAAATTTTATATAATTTAAAATATATTAAACAAAACAAATTAATAGAAGTATCTTCAAAAGATTTAGTTGCTGAATATGTTGGACAAACAGCACCTAAAACAATGGCAGTTATTCAAAAAGCACTTGGTGGAGTACTTTTCGTAGATGAAGCATATTCATTAGCAAGTAGCAAAGGCCAAGGAAGTTCATACAATGAAGAGGCAATAGCAACATTAATTCAAGCAATGGAAAACTATAGAGATAACTTGATTGTAATTTTTGCAGGTTATACAAAAGAGATGCAAGACTTCTTAGATATGAACTCAGGAATAGTTTCAAGAATTGGTTATACAGTTGAATTTGAAGATTACACAGAAGATGAATTATTACAAATATTTATGCAAATGATGAAAAAATCCGGATTTGAAGTTTCAGTTGAAGCACAAAATAAAGTGAAAAGCATAATTACAGAATATAAAGATACAAAAAATTTTGGAAATGCAAGATTTATAAGAAATGTTTATGAAAAATCTATTGTAAAACATGCTTCAAATACTGCAGGCAAGAAGCAAAAGAAGATTTTAAAAACTATAAAAGAAGAAGATATTTCAACAGATAATTTGATTAAAATGTAAAATATTGGAAAATTCTGTAAAAAACTATTGCTAAAAATTATATTTTGTGGTAATATAAAAGAGCAATAGTTTTTTATTGCGATTTTAATTAATATTTGAAATTAAACTATTTTATTAAGACATAAATTATTTTTAGTCTATTTCATTATTTCAAATTAATTGAATCTTGCGAAATTCAAAGAATAAAAGTGTAAATCTTAAAAAATAAAAGTATTTTATATAAATAACTAACTTTTAATTAGAAAAAGGCTATTGCAATAATAATAATTTTGTTGTAGTATAGGAGGTGGAATAGAATAAAAAGTTTATAATAAAAAAGAATTTATAGAAAGGAGGAAGCGTATGACAGAGCAAGACAAAGATGAAATCTTAGTTTCGTTGGTAAAAGGTGTTAATAGTCTACAAATAACTGTTAACGAAATGAGATCTGAAATGAAAAACATGGCAACAAAAGAAGATTTGAAAAGGTTTGCAACAAAAGAAGATTTGAAAAGGTTTGCAACAAAAGAAGATTTAAAAAGATTTGCAACAAAAGAAGATTTGAAAAGGTTTGCAACAAAAGAAGATATAAAAAAGTGTGCAATGAAAGAAGATTTAAAGAATTTTGCAACAAAAGATGATATAAAAGATTTAAGAAATGAAATGATAAACAGAATGGATGAACAAGATAACTTAATTCGCAATGAAGTTGTGGATGCTATAAAAGAATTATCACATATTTCTTATGATAGATATGTAGAATTAAAACAAAGAATTATTTCTAATGAAAAAGATATTGAAAATATTAAATTAGCAATTGCAAACTAGAATTAATTTTAAAAACTCTTGATTTTTCGAAATTTATGTAGTATAATAATTAAAGTGTTAAAAATTTCCTTTAACTTGGCTTAAACTTCAACACCAAATTTAAGCTCAGTTTTAGGATTAAAAGAAATAGGAGGTGTAAGATATGATTTCAAAAGAACTAAAAAGCCAAATCATTGATAAATACAAGAGAGACGAAAAAGATACTGGTTCACCAGAAGTTCAAATCGCTATCTTAACAGAAAGAATCAATGAACTAACAGAACACTTAAAAGTTCACAAAAAAGACAATCATTCAAGAAGAGGACTTCTAAAGATGGTTGGAAAAAGAAGAAATCTATTAAACTATTTAGCAAAAAAAGATATTAACAGATATAGAGAAATAGTTGCTAATTTAGGATTAAGAAAATAAGAGTGAAAATATTATATTTTGACATCGTTAAAAGTTATTTGAAACGCAGTCATATAAGATATTTAGTAGTTTTCAAATAACTTTTAATTTGTCAAAATAAATGAACTTTCACAAATACGAAAGTTACACATTCTTATTAAATAAATTCCTATGAAAGAAAATAACAAATTTTAGTTAATCAAATTTTATTTTATTTTTTAAAATCATAAATTTATTATTAGATAAGTAGCTTGTATAATGTATTAATTTTTTATTATATTGTAAACACTATGAATTTTTGAGATTTCGAAATACAAAGTTAAACTAAATTTATTAGTTTTGTATGTATAAATTATTTTGTATAGAAGACATTTTTAAAATTTTACAGTTAAATATTTATGCAATAATTTAATATTGTTAATTCATTAATATATTATAGAGGTTACATTTCTAAAATAAATTTATGTAAAAAATTTATTAAAAGTAAGTGATACATTGCATAATTTTCTAAAAATTAGGTGCTTGTAATTGGAAGAAAATATATTGCTATGTAAAACAAAACTTTTATAAATCAAAGGAGGATTTTTAAATAATGTTTAAAGTTTATGAAACAGAACTAGCAGGTAGAAGACTTGCAATCGAAACAGGAAAAATGGCAGGACTTGCCAATGGAAGTGTCTTAGTTAGATATGGAGACACATGTGTAATGGTAAATGTTACAGCATCAAAAGAGCCAAAAGATGGAATAGATTTCTTTCCACTTTCAGTAGATTATGAGGAAAAACTATATTCAGTAGGAAAAATTCCAGGTTCTTATACAAAAAGAGAGGGAAAACCTTCAGATAAAGCAATTTTAACATCAAGAGCAATAGATAGACCTTTAAGACCTTTATTTCCAAAGGATTTTAGAAATGATGTAGTAGTTGTAGCTACAGTACTTAGTGTAGATCAAGATAATTCACCAGAAGTAGCTGCAATGATTGGTGCATCTGCTGCACTTTCTATTTCAGACATTCCATTTGGAGGACCAACAGCAGCAGTAAATGTTGGTTTAGTAGATGGAGAAATCGTTATAAATCCTACAGAAGAACAAAGAAAAGTAAGTGATTTGAATCTAACAGTTGCAGGAACTGCAGACAAAATTGCTATGATAGAAGCAGGAGCAAATGAAGTGTCAAATGAAACAATGTTAGATGCAATTAAGGCTGGACATGTAGAAATTAAGAAAATTTGTGAATTTATTTCTAAAATGAAAGAAGAAATAGGAAAGCCAAAATTTGAATACAAATCATTTGCAGTAAATGAAGAAATTTATGAATATTTATCAGAAAACTACAAAGATGATATGAAAACAGCTGTTACAGAAAAGGACAAGCAAGTTCGAGACAACAATATTTCAGCATTAACAGAAAAAATAAATGCAGAATATGCAGAAAAATTCGGAGAAGAAAAGGCTGAAGAAGATAAAACTGCAATTGGAGAAGCTCTATACAAATTAGAGAAAAAGGTTGTAAGAGATATGATTTTTTATGAGCACAAACGTGTTGATGGAAGAAACTTAGATGAAATAAGACCTTTATCATGCGAAGTAGGACTTTTACCTAGAGTACATGGAAGTGCAATGTTTACAAGAGGATTAACACAAGTAATGTCAATTGCAACACTTGGAATGGTAAGTGAAGAACAAGCTTTAGATGGAATAGACACAGAAGAATCTAAAAGATATATGCACCAATACAACTTCCCAGGATATTCAGTAGGAGAAGCAAGAACTTCAAGAGGACCAGGAAGAAGAGAGATAGGACATGGTGCATTAGCAGAAAAGGCTCTAGTTCCAGTACTTCCATCAAAAGAAGAATTCCCTTATGCAATAAGAGTTGTATCAGAAATTCTATCTTCAAATGGTTCAACATCACAAGGAAGTATATGTGCAAGTACTTTAGCTTTAATGGATGCAGGAGTTCCAATTAAGAGACCTGTTGCAGGAATTTCTACAGGACTAATAACAAACCCTGAAGATGAAAACGACTATGTAATGATGACAGATATTCAAGGAATAGAAGACTTTTTCGGAGATATGGACTTCAAAGTTGGAGGAACAGAAAAAGGAATAACTGCTATTCAAGTAGATATAAAAGTAGATGGATTATCATACAAGATTATAGAAGAAGCATTTGAAAGAACAAAAAATGCACGTATGTATATCTTAAACGACATTATGCTACCAGTAATTTCTGAGCCAAGGCCAGAGCTTTCTGAATATGCTCCAAAGATTATAACAACAAAAATTAAAGTAGACAAAATAAAAGATGTAATCGGAACAGGTGGAAAAGTTATAAACAAAATAATTGAAGAAACAGGAGTTAAAATCGACATTGAAGAAGATGGACAAGTATTCATTTATGGTGAAAACAGCGAAAAAGCCTATGATGCTCTATATATGATAGAAGACATAGTAAGAGAAATCGAAGTTGGTGGAATCTACTACGGAGCAGTAATTAGAACAACTTCATTTGGAGCATTTGTAGACTTAGGAAATGGAAAGGAAGGACTAGTTCACATTTCTCAAATATCAGATGAACACATTAGAAGAGTAGAAGACTACCTAAAAATTGGACAAAAAGTTACAGTTAAAGTTACTTCAATCGACCCACAAGGTAGAATAAACTTAACTATGAAAAAAGTAAACAAGGCAGATGTAGAAGAGGATAATGCTGAGAATGTAGAAACTACAGAAAATGTTGATGGATTAGATAGCAATTCTGAGGGAAATGTTGAAGAATAATATAATAAAAAAATAGCGGGAATATTAAAGATTCCTGCTATTTTTCTAAATAAACCTTCTCCACATACATCTTACTAGCAATAGTTTGGACAACATTTAAAAGCACATAACCATTATCAGTAGCAGATTTTTCATAAATAAATTTTTTATCCAAAAAAGTACATTTTATTGCATTTTCTAGTACATCACAAAATCTGTTATATGCTAATTCTAAAGGTGTAGTTTCTAAAGTGAATTTAATAAGATTTCCAATATCATTTATACTATAGCATTGTTTCAAAATGCAAATTACAAAAAGATAAGCCATATTATTTCTGTTATATTTTTTCTTAATAGGTGCTTCTATAATTTTTTGTTTAACATAGTTATTTATCATAGTTTTTGTAAGCACATTTTTTTCTTTTTTTTCATCTTTTTCATCAGATTCAGTATTTAAGTAATAAAGCAAATATTTATCTATAAAAGAAACCACCTGATCTAAATATAAATCTATTTCTGGCAATTCTTCCCATCTTGGCATATGAAATTTTTCTACATCTTCTTTTTTAAACATCTTTCTCAACTCCTATTAACAATATATATAAAAAAAGTTTAGCAAAAGTTAATATATAAATTATTTATAATGTAATGTGGGGACCGTTCAATGATTTCCAAAAGTTTATAAAACTTTGGATGAAATCATTAGAATGGGGATAATGTAAAATAATTTATATATTAACTTTGCGTAGTAATTTATATATTAATACAAATTTTATCATAAAATAATTATTTTTGCAAATTTTACTTGTAAAATAAAAATTTAATGGTATAATAAGAACATAAATTATGAAAGGAAGAGAAAAATGTCAGATTTAAAAAGAATAGGAATACTAATAAATGGAGGAGATGCGCCAGGCTTAAATGCAGTAATTAGAGCAATTATAAAAACTGCAAGAGTACATGGCATAGAAAGTTATGGTTTTATAGAAGGATTTAAAGGATTGGTAGAAAATAACTATATGTTATTAGAGGGAAACCCTGTTGCTTCAGGAATTATACAAAAAGGAGGAGCAATTATTAGATCATCATTAAATACAAATGTGTTTAATTACAAAATTGTAAATGAAGATGGAACAGTAGAATATAAAGATTTGTCAGATATTTGTGTTCAGAATTTAAAAGATGATGAAATAGACTGCTTATTTATGCTTGGTGGAGATAGTACACAAAAAGCAGCAAGAGATTTATCTTTAAAAGGTGTAAAAGTAATTGGTGTTCCAAAAACAATAGATAATGATGTAGCTTGTACTGATGTAACATTTGGATTTAATACAGCTGTATCTGTTGCTACAGAAGCATTAGATAGATTGCACACAACAGCAGAAACACATAACAGAATAATGACATTAGAAGTAATGGGAAGATATGCAGGATGGATAGCTCTTGAGTCTGCAATAGCAGGTGGCGCAGATGTTGCTTTATTACCAGAAATTCCGTATGATATAGATAAAGTCATAGAAAAAATAAATGAAAGAAAGAAAAGAGGAAAGAATTTTAGCGTAATAGTTGTATCAGAAGGAGCATATCCAAAGGGTGGAACTCTTAGCATAAAAGATAAAAGAGAAGGTGGAGCAGGAGTAATAAATGTTCAATTAGGTGGAGCAGGAGAAGCTGTTGCAAAAGTTTTGGAAGAAAGAACAGGGATGACTGCTAGAAATACAACTTTAGGGTATATGCAAAGAGGTGGAACACCAACAGCTACAGATAGAGTTTTGTGTACTAAATATGGCGCAAAAGCTATGGAACTTGCATTAGAAGGCATTTTTAATGTGCTAACAGTGCTTAAAGATGGAAAATTAAATTCTATACCACTTGAAGAAGTTGTAGGTAACAATAAAGAAATTGGTGCAGTTGAAGGTGGAACAGAAGATAGTAATATGAGAACTATTAAAATGGATGATGACTTAATAAAAACTGCAAGAGATGTGGGAATATGTTTAGGCGACTAAGGATTAAGTTATAAAATCATTTTAATATATATTTAGCCAAAAAGCTATTACTATGATCTTTTGGGAGGTAGAAATGTCTAAAAAAGCAATAGCAAT
This sequence comes from uncultured Clostridia bacterium, assembly GCA_946529215.1. GTDB lineage: Bacteria > Bacillota > Clostridia > TANB77 > CAG-508 > CAG-269. The sequence continues at coordinate 109,666 of CAMMZC010000003.1, read as the reverse complement.
CATATGTGGAATAATAATTCTACTAATTATAGCACTAGTATTTATTTTTAAAGGTGAACAAAAAGATAGAGTAAAAAATATGTATAATAAAATAAATAATAGCAATAATTTTACATTTTCGATGAATGAATCAACAACAGAAATTGATTACAAAGTTGCTATGGCCCAAAGAGGTGAAGATGTGAGCATAGATATGTATTCAGGAGAAGAACATACAACAACTTTAGTTTTACAAAATCAAACTTATTTTATTATGCATAATGAAAAAGAGTATTATGACTATGGAAATGAAAAAGTAGAATCTGATATAATAAAAAGTAGTTTGAAAAATATAGAAAAAAATGAATATATTTCAGGCAAAGAAGATATTTTTGGAACTACATATTATTATGAAGAATATGACAATGAAGATATGGATTTTATAATTTTTGCAAATATAAATGAAAGTTCATCAGTAAAAACTAGGTTCTATTTTAAAGGAAATGATATCTGTTATATAAAAAACATTATAAGTAGTGAAGATGAAAAACAAGAGGAATTAATAAAAGTTAGTTTAGTTTATAAAGCAGATGATAAGTTGTTTGAAATACCAAAAGATTATGCAGAAGCAGCTGAATAAAAACTGACATATTAATTAAATAAAGTGAATACACATTATGTAATAAGAATTTTTATTATTTGTGCTTAAATAGTACAAGAATTAATAGTATTATAAAGGAGTTCTGTTATATAATGAGGTATTCAAATTATAAAAAAATATTTAAAAATTATATAAAAAATAATTATAAAGAATATATATTGGTAAGTTTACTGTTTTTAATAGGTATTTTTATTGGAGTAATGATAATAAATAGCTGCAAAGAAAACCAAATTTCAGAGATTACCACATATATAAATGATTTTATAGGTAAATATAAACAAATAGAAAGTATTAATAAAACAGAGCTTATAATTGATGCTATAAGAAGAAATATTTTTTTTGCACTAGTTTTATGGATTGCAGGAACAACAGTTATAGGAATGCCAATAGTATTAATAGTAATATTGGCTAGAGGTTCAATTTTAGGGGTTACAATTTCTTCAATTGCTATCACTTTAGGAACATTTAAAGGAATTTTATTTTGTTTAATATCAATAGTATTACAAAATATTTTATATATTCCTGCAATTTTGAGCATTGGAGTTAGTAGCATAAAACTATACAAATCTATTATAAAAGATAAAAGAAGAGAAAATATAAAATTCGAGATAATAAGACATACTTTAATTTCGGGTTTAATGATTTTACTTTTAGTGTTATCGGCAATTATAGAAAATGTAATATCTGCAAATATTTTAAAAAAATTTATTAAATATTTTTAAATTTTTTTAAAAAAACTATTTACTTTTTTAAAATAGTTTGATATAACTATATATAGTTAATTATGTAAATGGATGAGGGGTAAGCAATGGAAAAACAATTAAAACAATTTTTAAAATTTTTAGAGAATGATAAAAAGGTATCAAATAATACATTACAGTCATATAAAAGAGACTTAGAACAATATAAAAATTATTTATTAACAAATGATATAAAGTATAATAAAGTTGTAGAAGATGATATTAAAGTTTACATAAAATATTTATTAGAAGAACAAAATAAAAAAACATCAACAATATCTAGAATGATAGCGTCTGTACGTTCATTTTATCAATATGAAGTAAAGAACAAGAAAGTATCTATAGATCCAACAGAAAATATACAATCACCAAAGATAGAAAAAAAAGCACCATGTATATTAACAACAAAAGAAGTTGAGCTATTATTAGAACAACCTACAGACGAAGACTTAAAAGGAATAAGAGACAAAGCAATGCTTGAATTTGCTTATGCCACAGGAATGAGAGTTACAGAAATTATTTCTCTAAATGTAGAAGATGTAAATCTAGAACAAGAATATGTAGAATGTAAAACAGGCAAAAAAGTAAGAGACATACCATTAGGAAAAATGGCTTTAAGTGCAATTAAAGAATATCTTACAAAAGCTCGTGATATAATGGTAAAGTCAGACAAAGAAAAAGCTTTATTTGTTAATATGAATGGAAAAAGACTTACAAGACAAGGCTTTTGGAAAATAATAAAATATTATCAAGAACAAGCACATATAGACAAAGATATTACACCACATACATTAAGACACTCATTTGCAACACACTTATTGCAAAATGGAGCAGAGCTTAAAGCAATACAAACTATGCTTGGACATTCAGATATTTCTTCAACTCAAGTATATATGCAATTTCAAAATGATGGATTAAATAATATTTATAAAAAAGCACATCCACGTGCATAAAAATCGCCTTTAGAGGCGATTTTTTATTATACAAATTAGAAATATAAATAAACTAAAGAATTCAATCATATAACTTAAAATATTGAATATAAATATAAAAGGACAAGGAGAAAAATTTATGTTCAATGTTGCAGTAATTAGATTGAAAGATTTAATAAAATTTATTTTTTTAATAACTGTTGTTATAGCACTAATGATTTTTTGTAGTCGATTTTTATATAAAAAAAATTTTAAAAAAATAAATATAAGGCAAAAGATATCGAATAATATAAGTGGATATGTAAAGCAAGCTGTAAATAAAGAGTTGCCAAAGATAGATAATGATACAGGAAAAGTAGAAGAAAATGAAATTAAACAAAACAAATTATTGAATGCAATAATTGGATTAGAATTGGGAGTGATAAATGCAAAAGAAAAATCTGTAGATGATAATACGGAGAAAAATAACGCTGGTAAAGAAGTGGGACAAATTACAGACAGCGAGAAAAAATCAGAAAAAGTAACTGAAAAAAAAACAAAAGAAAACGAAAATAATTCAAGTTCCGAACAGGAAAAAACAGATGATGGAGCCAAAAAAGAGTTAGAACTTGCAAAAGACGACCAAAAAACAGAAGTTACAACAAAAAATCCAATAGCAGATGCATATACAAAAAAATATAAAGGAGTTAAAATAAAAAATGAAACAAGTTATGATTTAACAGATGAAGATTTAAATCCGGAAAAACTGAATATTGATAAATCAAATATTATTATTTTTCACACACATACATGTGAAAGTTATACTTCAAGTAAAAAGTATGCATATACACCTACAGGTAATTTTAGAACAACAGATCTAAAATATTCAGTTGCAAAAGTAGGAGATGAGCTTACAAAGTATTTAAAAAAATATAATTTTAATGTAATTCATAATAAGACTTATCATGATTATCCTTCATATAATGGGTCATATTCAAGATCACTTGCAACAGTTTCTAATATTTTAAAAAATACAAAAGCAGATATAATAATAGATTTACATAGAGATGCAATTGGTAGCTATAGTGGTTATGCTCCAACTGTAAAAATTGGAGATGATGAATGTGCTCAAATAATGTTTGTAATTGGTACAGACGGAGGAAAATTAAAACATCCAAATTGGAAGTCTAATTTACAATTTGCAATAAAAGTGCAAGAAAAAGCAAATAAAGAATATCCGGGATTGTTTAAGCCAATAATCTTAAGAAATTCAAGGTATAATCAACATTTAAGCAAAGCTGCATGTATCATAGAAGTTGGTTCTACTGGAAATAAACTTGAACAGTGTATGAATAGTATGAAATATTTATCGAAAATAATAAATGATATTTAAAAAACTCTGAAAGTTTAAACTTTCAGAGTTTAACGAGCATCATCGCCTTTTGGGGATTTGGGACTTGGATTGCGTCTATGATTTTTTTGTGGAGAGATTTTATCCATTCTTCGTTCAATATCAGAAATTAATTCTGGTATATTAAAATCAGGAGTTAGTATTGTTTTTTCTATAAACTTTAAAATTTCAGGTGGTAAACTATGTTTATTTCTTTTTATGTAATTATTTATATAAGATTGCCTTTTGTCTTGTGGCATTTTTTGAAGTAATAGTAAAATAGAGTGAATTTTAAAATAATCTTCAGCCTGTTTTCGCTGTTTCATATTTCCTTGTGCTGGAGCAGTTCTTCGGTTTGCTCTGCTTAAATAATACTGTAGAAAATCAATTAAATTTGCATTAGGAATATTTTTAAAACTTTTCAATAATTTAAGTTCATCATCATTATTTGACATTTTTATATCATCTCTTTCAAAATAAAAGATTTATTCTTTATAGAAAATTAAAAATACTAGATTTCTATAATAATACAATTAATATTTTACTATAAGAAATATGTTTAGTCAATCTTTTTCACAGGAATCTTCAGTTTTTGGAAAAAAATATTGTAAAAAATTGTGGCTTATGATAAAATATTAGAAAAATATAATTATAAGGAGATGAGATTAAGAGAGTGAAAAAATTAAAAAGAATTACAATATTATTTTTTATTATAATTGGCTTTAGTCTTATAATATCAAATATCTCTAATGCTACAGATGACACAAATATTATTGCATCAGGAGAATGTGGAAAAAATATTACTTGGGTATTAAATAAAAGTGGTGTATTGTCTATATCTGGGAGTGGAAATATGTCTAATGATAGTGCGAGTGCATGGGCTGACTATCAAGAACAGGTAAAAAGTGTAATATTTGATGGTAATATTACATCTATTGGAAAGAATGCTTTTAAAGAAAATTATAATATTGTAAATATTGATTTACCATCAACCGTGCAAACAATTGGAGAATATGCTTTCTATAACTGTACTAAATTAAAAAACGTTAAAATTCCATCTAGTTTAATTCGAGTTTCTGAATGTGCATTTTATGGCTGTTCAAGTCTTGAAAATATAGACTTAGGTAATAATATAATGTATATAAAACAATATGCATTTGGAAACTGTACATCTTTAAAAACAATTAAATTTACATCTAGTTTTTATGTAATTGATGATGCAGATACAACAATAAGTAGTACTGCTACAATATATGGCTATAATTATTCAAATGCATTTTATTATGCTCGTTATTATGGAAGAAAATTTCATGACATAGTAACAGGAAAAGAAACAACAGAAACCTTCACTATGAAATCATATTTAGATGCTTTGCCAACTAATAATATAAAAGCACTTGGAACAACTGCTCATCACGGAAGGTCTTATACTGGTAATATTTTTAATGGATATACATCAGAGTTGTGTAATGAAAAAGAAAAAAACATCTATATCCAAATTAAAGGCAGGAAAGAAAAAATTTTTAGTGAAATATAAAAAGATATCAGGTTCATTTGGATATCAAATACAATATTCAACAAACAAAAAATTTAAAAAAGGAAACAAGAGTGCAAATACAACAAAATTATCAAAAACAGTTAAAAAACTAAAATCTAAAAAGAAGTATTATGTAAGAATCAGAACTTATAGAAAGGTAAATGGCAAAAAGATATATAGCAATTGGAGTAAAGTTAAAAATATAAAAATAAAATAAAGAGGAAAAATAAGTTTAAATAATAATTGATAAAGTCGTTATTTTTAATAAAATTTTATGCCTTAAAAGAAAGGGAAGATAGTAAAAATGAAAAAGTTAAATAAATTGATTTATAGCGTTATAGCTATACTATTATTAGTTTTATTACAAGGAACAATGGTAAATGCAAGTTCTAAAAAAATAAGTGCACCACAAAATATAAAAGTTTCTATTTCAGGAACTTCAAATGTTAAAGTTAAGTGGTCAAAGGTAGAAGGAGCAAAAAAATATAAAATTTATAGAGCAACAAGTGCAAAAGGAAAATATAAAAAAGTAGGAACATCAAAAACAACATCTTTTATAAATAAAGATTTATCAAGAGGAAAAACATATTTTTACAAAGTTGCAGCTATTGGAAATAACTCAAAAAGTAAGCAAAGTTCTTATGCAAAAATAAAAGTTTTGAGTAAAAAACAAGTATTGAAAAAAATTAGGAATGCATTAAAAGATAAAAAATGGGTTAAAAAGAACATAAAAATGAAACAAACTGTTTTTGGAACAGAAATTATGGGAGGACAAACACTATATTTTGGCAAATTAAAAAATAAAGAATTAGTAGCCATTGAAGCAGTATCAGAAGAAGACTATAGTGTTCAGATGTTTCTAGTAGGGTACAAAAATGGTAAAGTAGTTGCCACTTCATCAACTGAGGGACCAATGCATTATTTCCATGGTGGACCATATATTGATTTAAATAAAGGAGTTGCAGGAATTGGTTCTTTACATATGGGATATGAATATAATAAATATTTTAAAGTATCTAATGTTAAATTTAAAGTATTAGATGAATTCCAAAACAATGCTGGTGCAATGAGCAATGATACTTTTTATGAAATAAATGGAAAAAAAGTAAGTGAGAAGAAATATAATAGTAGTATAAAAAAATACTCAAAATATAATTTTAGTTCTCTTCAAATTAAAGGTGGACATAAATTAAATAATAAAAATATAGATAAATATGTAAAATAAGTTTCTAAAGTAAATAGGGGAAAAATGGCATATATTTTCGTATAAGCTATTTTTCTCCACTTTTTTCACTTTATTCAGAAATTAACATAATATATTGTAAGACAGTTTACGAAGGAGGCAGATATGGAAGATATATTAGAGTTACAAAATATAAGCAAAAAATATCAACAAAAAAATGGAGAAACTCTAGCTCTAATGGACATAAACCTAAATGTAAAAAAGGGCGAATTTGTAAGCATAATAGGACCAAGTGGTTGTGGAAAATCAACATTACTATCTATAATTGCAGGTTTGGAAGAAAAAACAGAAGGCAAGATAATTATAGAAGATGAAGAAATAAATGAAATTTCTCCAAAAATAGGATATATGTTACAAAAAGACTGCCTTTTAGAATGGAGAACAATTTTTAGCAACATATTATTTGGTTTAGAAATAAAAAGAATAAAAAATGCAGAAAACATAGCTTATGCAAAGAATCTTTTGAAAAAATATGGATTATACGAATTTAAAGACAAGTTTCCAAATCAGCTTTCAGGAGGAATGAGACAAAGAGCAGCACTTATAAGAACTTTATGTGTAAAACCGAAAATTTTACTTTTAGATGAAGCCTTTTCAGCATTAGATTATCAAACAAGAATTAAAGTTACAGAAGATATTTACAATATACTAAAAAATGAAAAGATTACAACTTTAATGGTAACACATGATATTACAGAAGCAATAAGTATGGGAGATAGAGTAGTAGTTTTAACCAAAAGACCAGGAACAGTTAAAGCTATATATGACATAAATTTTGAAATAAAAAACAGAACACCACTAAATTGTCGAGAAACTCCAATATTTAGCAATTACTTCAATATTTTATGGAAGGAGTTGGGAGTTGATGAGTGAAGAACGAAAGAGATATTTAAAAAAACAAAAATTTGAGAAAATATTAGTGCTAAGTACACAAATTGTAATACTAGTTACCTTTTTGGGTTTATGGGAGGCTTTGGCAAATAAAGGTATCATAGATAGTTTCATAACAAGTAGTCCAAGTAGAATAATAAAAATTTTTGCGAATTTCTCATCAAATAATCTGTTATTGCATATAAGAGTAACAATATATGAAACTTTACTGGGATTTAGTATAGGAATAGTACTTGGAACAATTATAGCAATTATTTTGTGGTGGTCAAATTTTTTATCAAAAGTTTTTGAGCCATATTTAGTTGTGCTAAATGGACTTCCAAAAGTTGCACTGGGCCCTATTATTATAATATGGGTAGGTGCAGGAACAAAGGCTATAATTGTAATGGCAATTGCAATTTCTCTTATAGTCACAATTTTAGAAATTTTAAATGGTTTTTTAAATACTGATAAAGAAATTATAAAAATGGCAAAAACCTTTAATGCAAATAAATTTCAAATTTTAACTAAAATAGTAATTCCAGCAAATATATCAACATTTATAAATTCACTAAAAATAAATATAGGTTTGTCTTTAGTTGGAGTTATTTCTGGTGAATTCCTAATTTCTAAAGCAGGACTTGGATATTTAATTACTTATGGTGGTCAAGTTTTTAAACTAGATTTAGTAATGAGTAGTATTATTATTTTAGGAATTTTTGCGGGGGTAATGTATGGGGCTGTAGCACTTTTAGAAAAAACAATTATAAATTATAGAAGAATAAATATTAAATAGTACTGATTAAAATATAAATGAGTTAAAATTATAACTTAAGCCGTTAGCACGCTAGAGCATAATTTTTATTTTAATCAGAATTAAATGATTTATGAAAGGAAATATTTATGGACATAAAAAAAGTTTTTATATTGTCAATGACAATAATGATAATTTTGATGGTAGCTGTTGTTTTTATACACAGCCAAAATGGTGCAAAAGAGGAAGATAATAAATTAAAAGAAATATCTGTAAGTGAGGTAACAAGATCAGTTTTTTATGCACCACAATATGTAGCAATTGCAGGAGGATATTTTGAAGAAGAAGGTTTGAAAATAAATTTAACTACAGGTCAAGGGTCAGATAATGTAATGACAGGAGTTCTTTCGAATCAGATAGATATTGGATTCGCAGGACCTGAGACATGTGTGTATGTGTATAATGAAGGGAAAGAAGATTATGCACAAGTTTTTGCACAAGTAACTCAAACAGATGGATCATTTTTAGTAAGTAGTAAAAAAATAGAAAATTTCAAATGGACAGATTTAAAAGGTAAAACAGTTATACCAGGAAGAAAAGGCGGAATGCCATATATGTCTCTACTATATGTATTAAAGAAAAATGGCATAAATCCATCAAAAGATTTAGTACTAGATGATAGCATTGATTTTGACTTGATGGCAAGTGCATTTTCAACAGGAAAAGCTGATTTTGTAACATTATTTGAACCAACAACTTCACAGATTATAAGTTCAGGAAAAGGATATATGGTTACATCTATTGGAAAAGAACTTGGAAAAGTACCATATACAGCATATTTTGCTAAAAAAAGTTATATAGAGAAAAATCCTGAGATTATTCAAAAATTTACTAATGCAATTTATAAAGGTGAACAATATGTAAAGACACATTCATCAAAAGAGATTGCAGAATTAATAAAAGGATTTTTTCCTGATTCTGATGTAAAAGTTCTTGAAAGAGCAATTGAAAGTTATAGAAAAATAAATGCTTGGAAAGAAAATCCATATATGGAAGAAGTAGATTTTAAACTTTTACAAGATGTAATACATGAAGCAGGTGAGCTTGATAAATATGCTCCTTATGAAAAGGTAGTAAATAATAAGTTTGTAAAATAAAAAGAGATTGCACATAGCGAGGCTGCTGAAGCGGCAAACGTTATATCATAAATTAAATACAAAAGATTATGTGAACTATTGACAAATTTAATGAATTTTGATATAATTACACCAATTATATGATGAAAGGAAAGTGCTTGAAAAATGAGTTTAGACCAAAGGAAAATACATAGACAGTTAAAAAGTGCGGTAAAAAATGCATTAGAACAATGTAATATCAATACTTATAATTATTGCTATAGTAATCGTTATAAGAAAGAATGGGATACAAACGAATGGGAGATAATAGAGCATGTGTTATCGAACGGACTTTATGTTTATACTGTATTATGCCCAAACTGTGATTATTCATATTATAGTTATGGAAAGTGGTACGATTACGATATAAAAAAAGAAATTGATCATTATAAACCATATCCACACACAAATTATGCGAAGTCAGGGATAATAATTACAACTGTATTATCACCATATTCACTTAGTGATAATAACATTAACAAGACAATAAGGAATAGAGACATAAATTGTATGATACCAGATGAAGTAGAAAGAGCAGTTTTGATTCACTGTAAGAGCAGGGAAGATAAAAAAATGAAGAATATTATAGATATGTTCTAGGACCAAAAGATATTTTCAGTAAAGCATGGCCAGTTAAAGAAGCAGTATTAAAGTATTGTTATGAAAGGTATAGTTATGAAACAATTGATATATATGGTGGATATCGTAATAACAAACGGAAAATATATAGAACCTGATTTAAGTGATGCAAAAACTATTGTAGATGTGATAAGTGCTACGTTAAATTCAGCAGGAGAAGTACAAGGATTTTCAATAACAAATGCTTTAAATAATATTAGAAGACTTAACGAAATGCTTGGTATTATTGTACAATATCCAGATGATGTTGAAAAAATAAAAATTGAAGAAGAAAAGGAAAAAGCTAGAATTGAAGTAAGTAAATTAAAAAAACAAATTAGTGAATTAAAAGCTAAAAAGAAAGAAATAGAATACCAGTTAGCAAAATTACAAAGATATATAGATGAAAAAAATAAAATAATTAATGGAGATGAATATGGAGATGGAGATGGAGATAGAGATAGATAAAGTATAGAAAAAAGTAAAAACATTAAAATAAGTAATGACTGATAATTTATGATTAATTATCAGTTCAGACTGTTGACAAAGTGTATAAAAATATTTTGTCAATAGTCTTTTCTTTTGTTATGATATAATTTTTGTAGGTTGTTTTAGGAAGTAAAAGTTATGTTAGTTCAATATGTATTGTGCATTGGTATTCCTTCTGAGAAAAATGAGTGAATTTCATCACTCATTTTTCTAACGGACTTTTTTTATAGCCTCTTTAATCGAATCAATAAATTTTAATAACATTATTTTTATAGTATATATTTATTCAACTGTTAATTTTAACAAAAATGATAAATTTTTTAAGCAAAAAAGGGGTTGCAATCTCAATAAAAATATGTTTAAATATATAAAGGAAAGTAGGTAATAGTAATGATAAAAAACATAATTGGACATACAAAAACGATAGTAAAACATAGATGGATTGTATTTAAATTAGCATGCAAAGCAGGAATCCCATGGAGAGGATTTGTACATGATTTATCTAAATTTTCGCCTACCGAATTTTGGGAAGGAGTAAAATATTTTGTAGGAACTCATAGTCCAATTACTGAAGCTAAAAAATACAAAGGATATTCAGATGCATGGCTACATCATAAAGGAAGAAATAAACATCATGTAGAATATTGGGTAGACTATGATGTAGATCCTATAGTTCCAGTAATCCCTTACAAATTTATAGTAGAAAAAGTATGTGATGATTTATCTGCAGGAATTGTGTATAATGGTAAAAATTGGACTCAAGATGTACAATACAATTATTATATGAGACAAAGGGAAATAGTGCTAGTTAATCCAAAAATAGATAATTTTTTAATTGAAGTATATACACAAGTAAAAGATAATGGAATAGAAAATACAATAACCAAGCAAAATTTGAAATCTTTATATAAAAAGTATTGTATAGATGATAAAACAACTTATTTTTATAAAGCGCAAAAAGGAGTATGGGAAATTATAAATAAATAATTTAATTAGTATTAATAATAAAATGTACAAATTTTATTTAAAAAAGGGGCGAAAAAGATATGAAAGCTACAAGACAAAGTTATGGAGAAGCTTTAGTAGAGCTTGGAAAAGAAAATCAAAGAATAGTTGTACTTGATGCGGATTTAGCAAATGCAACAAAAACAATTGAATTTGCAAAAGAGTTTCCACAAAGATTTTTTGACATTGGAATTGCAGAATCAGATATGATTGGAACTGCAGCAGGAATGTCACTATGTGGTAAAATTCCTTATGCAAGTACTTTTGCTGTGTTTGCAGCAGGAAGAACTTATGATCAAATTAGAAGTAGTGTTTGTTATCCAAATTTGAATGTGAAAATATGTGCAACTCATAGCGGAGTTACGGTGGGAGAAGATGGCGCAACACATCAAATGCTAGAAGATATAAGCTTGATGAGAGTTTTGCCAAATATGAAAGTTTTTTGCTCATCTGACGATATTCAAACAAAATGGATTATAAAAGAAATCTCAAAAATACAAGGACCTTGTTATGTTAGACTTTGCAGATTAGCTACACCTAAAATATATGAAGATAATCAAAAATTTGAAATAGGGAAAATGGTTCAAATTGGTGAAGGAACAGATGGTACAATTTTTGCAACAGGAGTTACCGTTTCTGAAGCTTTGAAAGCAAAAGAAATGTTAAAAGAAAAAGGAATAGATATTAGAGTAATAGATGTTCACACAATTAAGCCTTTAGATGAAGAAATGATTTTAAAATGTGCTAAAGAAACCAAGAGACTTATTTCAATCGAAGACCATAGTATTTTAGGAGGAATGGGATCAGCCATTTCTGAAGTTTTAACAGAAAAATATCCAACTAAATTAGAAAGAATGGGAATAAATGATAAATTTGGTAAATCTGGAAAGGCAGAGGAACTTCTAAAATATTTTGGAATTGATGCAGAAGCGATAATTTCAAAATTCTACATTTATATTCAATAATTAGCTAACTACAATTTTTTATTATAAATTTGTAAATTTTTTGCGAAAAGTATTGAAAAAAATGTTGATTATTGGTATGATATAATTGTAAAAAGTTTCGATTAATTGTGAAATATATATTTAAGACTATTATACTAGTGATATTAAGGATTTTGAGTGAAAGGATACAATCAAACGATGATAGAATTTAGAAATGTACAAAAAAAATACGATACAGGTGTTGAAGCTGTAAAGAATGCAAATTTTAGAATAGACAAAGGAGAATTTTGCTTTTTAGTTGGTTCATCTGGAAGTGGAAAATCTACACTTATTAAATTAATATTAAAAGAAGAAGAACCTACTTCAGGAAATATTATTATAAATGGAAAAGACACAACATTTTTAAAACAAAGCAGAATACCATATTTAAGAAGAAGTATGGGAGTTGTATTTCAAGATTTTAGACTTTTACCAGACAAAACTGTATATGACAATGTTGCTTATGCAATGTATATAGTAAGAGCAACACCAAGGCATATTCGTAGACAAGTTCCAATGGTATTGTCTTTAGTAGGGCTTAGTGGAAAAGCAAAAATGTATCCTAATGAGTTATCAGGTGGGGAGCAACAAAGGGTAGCACTTGCAAGAGCTTTAGTAAATAATCCTTCAATGCTTATTGCGGACGAGCCTACAGGTAACTTAGATCCAGATACAGCATGGGATATAATGAATTTATTAAATGATATAAACTTAAGAGGAACAACAGTTGTAGTTGCAACACATGCAAAAGACATAGTAGACCAAATGAGAAAAAGAGTTATCGAAATTAACAAGGGTAGAATTGTTAGAGATGATAAAAAAGGTGGGTATGAAAGTGAAATATAATGTTCTAACATATTTAATAGGAGAAGGTTTTGCAAATGTATTCAAAAATAAAAAACAAGCAATGACATCAATTGGAATGATGTGTGTAACAATGCTTATTTTTGGAGTATTTTTTGTAATAGGAGAAAACATTAATCATTTTGTAAAACAAATTGAATCTGAACAAGCTATACGAGTTATTATGAAAGAAAATGTAAATGATGAGCAAATTGCAACATTAAAGAAAGAGCTTATTGCACTAGACGGAATAAATACTGTAGAATTTGTCTCACAGGCACAAGCTTTACAGCAAGTAAAGGAAGAATTAAAAGATCATTCACAAACAGTGGCAGGAATTAGTGAAGAAATCTTTCCAGTTGCATATAAAGTGACTTTTACTGACTTAAGCAAAGCTAATTCTATTCAAGAAAAAATAGTAAAATTGGATAATGTGGATGAGATTGCAAAAGATAACAAATCAGCAGCAACTTTAGTAAAGATTGCTAAAGGAATAAAAATCGCTACTTACACAATGTCTATATGTTTAATTGCATTTGCTGTTTTTATAATATCTAATACAATTAAACTTACAGTTCATGCAAGAAGAAAAGAAATTTCAATTATGAAATATGTTGGAGCAACAAATGGATTTATAAGATGGCCTTTTGCTGTAGAGGGAATGATAATTGGAATAATATCTGGAATTGTGTCAACAGTTATTCTATCATGGTTATATTATCTTTTAGCAACAAATGAAAAATTTATTTCAGCTATAAATAATATTGGGGGAGGATTGACAGTATTAGAATTATCAAGTTTAATCAATTTAGTAATAATTGTTTATTTAGCATTAGGAATAGGAATTGGAGTACTTGGCAGTATAATTTCTATGAGAAAATATTTAAAAGTTTAGATATTAGTACATAGAGTTTATTTGATTATTTTTTAAACACAACTAAGAAAAAATTATATATAAAAGAAAGTGAGAAAAAGTATGAAAAAGTTTTTAAAAAGTTTAATTATTTTTATTATAATTTCAATTTTAGTAGCATATAGCAATATAAGTATGGCTGCTAATATGGGAAATTTAAAAAATGAAAAAAAAGAAGTACAAAATAAAATTACTTCGACAGAAAAGAAGATTGAAGAAATTTCAAAAGAAAAAGAAGATGCTTTAAGCCAAGTTCAAAAATTAATAACACAAATTTCAGATTATCAAACAGAAATTGATGATTTAAATGAGAAAATAGGCGATTTACAAACAAAAATAACTGAAAACGAAAAACAAATAAAAGAAGATGAAGAGGAATATGCAAAAGAGAAAAAGGCTTTAGAGACAAGACTTGTTGCAATTTATAAATCGGGAAAGACATCTTATTTGGACTTTTTACTATCTTCTTCAAATGTTATGGATTTCATTTCAAACTATTATCTATATTCAGAAATAATTGAATATGATAATAAAATGTTAGAGCAACTTGAAGAACACAAACAAAAAATTGAAAAAGAAAAAAATGAATTAGAAACAAATAAAAAAGAATTAGATAATTCTAAAACTACACTAGAATCTAAACAACAAGGTCTTAAAGTAATGAAGAAAACTAAAGAAGAGTATGCTGCAGAACTTACAGGAAAAGAAAAGGAATTAGAAGAAGATTTAAGTGAACTTGCTTCTCATGAGCAAAGTTTAAATAAGAAAATTATAGAACTACAAAGACAGTATGATGAGGAACTTGCAAGAAAAAGAGCTGCGGCTGCTGCAGCAAATAATAGTAGTTCATCTTCAGGCTCAAGTGGAGCAAGCAGTTATTCAGGTGGAGGCTCAAGTAGCTATGGATTTGGATATCCTGTTACAAATCATCATATTGGAACTGGATATGGAGTAGCTGGAAGATATTGGAGTTCAGGACATCATACAGGTGTTGATTTCCCTGTTTCAAAAGGAACTGCAGTTTATGCTATAGGAGATGGCCAAGTAGTAGATACAGGATATAATAGAGCATATGGTAATTATGTTGAAATATATCATGGAAATAATATATATAGTTTTTATGCACATGCTTCTAGTGTAAAGGTAAGTAGCGGACAGCATGTTACAAAAGGACAACAAATTATGCTCTCTGGAGCTACAGGAAATGTTACAGGACCACACTTACATTTCGAAATAAGATCACCAGGACCTAGATATGCAAACTGCGTAAATCCTATGAATTATTTACCATAGATTAATAATATATAAAAAGAGTCACATTGAGATTTTCTAAAATATAAAAACTCATATGCAAAATTAATATAATAAGTTTTTGAATAATCTTATTTAGTTGAGTTAAATAAGATTATTCGCATATATTAAATAAACTTTAGAAAGGAAGCTAAAAAATGAACGAAAAGCATAAAGAAACTGCTCAAAAAATTTATAAAGTTGTGATGATTGTAGTATTAACATCATTTATAACATTTATGATAACATCACTTTCACTTTATACTTATTTTACAAAAAAATCTGTCTATACATTAATAACAGGAAATAATTCATCAACAGAAAGTACAGATTTAGATGCATATTTAAAAAGAATTAAATTAGTAATTGATAAAAACTATTTGTGGAAAGACAAAATAGATGAGCAAAAGCTTAAAGATGGTGCAATAGAAGGATATGTTAAAGGACTAGAAGACAAGTACACAGAATATATACCAAAGCAAGAGTTAAAAGAATTTACAGAAAATATTACAGGAAGTTTTGTTGGTGTTGGTATATATATGATAGCAGATGAGGAATCTCAAAAAATAGTAGTTTATTATCCAATTCCTGAAAGTCCTGCAGAAAAAGCTGGAATAAAATCAGGAGATGTTATATTACGTGTTGATGGAAAAGAATATGGATATGAAGATTTTGATGTTATTGCAGATAATATTAAAGGTGAAGAAGGAACAAAAGTTAATATTGTAATAGAAAGAGATGGAAAAGAGCAAGAATTTGAAATTACAAGAGAAAAAGTTGAAACAAATCCAATAAGTTCAAAAATTTTGAAAGAAAATATTGGGTATATAAATTTACCGAGTTTTGATACAGATTCATCAAAAAAATTAAAAGAAAAGATTGATGACTTAATTTCCAAAGGAGCAAAATCATTAATTCTTGATTTAAGAAATAATGGTGGTGGAATAGTTGATGAATCAACAGATATAGCAGATTTATTTTTAGAAAAAGGAAAAATTATAATGACAACAAAAGATAACAAAGACAAAGAAGAAGTAACAAAATCTAAAACAAAAAAAGAGTATGATATGCCACTTATTTTGCTTACAAATGAAAATACAGCTAGTGCTTCAGAAATTTTAACAGCAGCTCTAAAAGATAATGAAAGAGCAAAAGTAATTGGAACAAAAACATATGGTAAAGGCGTAATTCAAACAGTCTTAACTTTATCAGATGGAAGTGGACTTAAAATTACTACAGCAGAATACTTTACACCAAATGGTACAGAGATAAATGAAAAAGGAATAAAACCAAATATTGAGGTTAAATTGCCAGATTCAGTAAAAAGCATTTATGCTTTAAAAGAAAGTGATGATGCACAGTTAAATAGGGCAATTGAGGAATTGAGTAAAAAAACAATTGTTGAGATACAGTAATTGTACAAAGAGATATGATTTTATTAATCTATAATGAAAGGGACTGATAAAATGAATTTGCCAAATAAACTAACAGTTTTTAGAATATTTTTAGTACCAATAATGGTAATAATTCCATATTTGAATATACAGGGTGAATTTTTAGGAATTCCTGTTTCGTGGCTTATAATTGATGCAATTTTTATTATTGCTTCAATAACAGATAAATTAGATGGAAGTATTGCAAGAAAAAAGAATATGGTCACTAATTTTGGGAAGTTTTTAGACCCAATTGCAGACAAAATTTTAGTACTAGCTGCTATGGTAATGCTAGTTGAAATGAACAAACTTCCAGCTTGGATTCCTATAATTGTTTTATTTAGAGAATTTGTTGTTTCGGGTTATAGATTAATTGCAGTAGAACAAGGCGGAAAAGTTATAGCAGCTTCAATTTGGGGTAAAATAAAAACAGCAACTCAAATGGTAGCAATTATTTTAGCTTTTATAGATAAATTTGGATTTGGGAAATTTGTATTTAGAGTTGGAAGTGAAGCTGAGCAAATGGTTTCATCTGCAGGAGTATATATGAACACTCCTCAATTAATTTTAAATATTGCAGTTACTGTTCTTATGAGTGTATCTGTAATTGCAGCAATATTCTCAGGTTGGGAATATATTAAAGATGGAAAAGATTTGCTTAAGGACATGTAAGTTTGAATAATTTATATAATTTGAATTTAATAATATTTTTCGAATAATCTTTGCTAACTTTCGTTTAACACTAAGAAATTTTAATGAATTTTGCAAGCACCCTCAAAGAACAAGTTTTTGAGATTCCCTTGCAAAATTGATAAAAATTTCTAAGTTACTCAGTTAAAAAAGATTAATTCTCAAAATATTATTAAATTCAATGGATTATAGGATCTAAATTATTAGAAAATTATAGTATAAGATAATAATTTAAGAAAGGATTTGATTTATATGAAAGAGAATGTTAGATTTTACAAATGTAAAAAGTGTCAAAATGTAATAGGATTAATTCACGGAAATAGTGAAAATATAAAATGCTGTGGCGAAGAGATGGAATTATTACACGCAAATTCAACTGATGCTGCAACAGAAAAGCATGTTCCAGTATATGAAATAGATGGAAATGAAATTGTTGTTAAAGTTGGAGAAGTAGAACACCCAATGGAAGAAGAACACTACATTATGTGGATTGCACAGGTTTCTGAAGACAGAACTACAAGAGTTAGACTTCATCCAGGACAAGCTACAGAAACAAGATTCCCATATATTAAAGGTTCAGTTCTTTATGAATATTGCAATAAACATGGATTGTGGAAAAAAGAAGTGGAATAAAAACAAATATAAAATGAAAACGGAGAAACAAAATATATGATAGCAAACTTAAAATCGCTGAAAAGCTTTAAAGAGTATATATATCGGCATTTTTAGACGCGAATTTTATAAGGGACGGATAAACTTCTAATTGAAATATAATACTATAATTTACTATAAAATATAAGAATAAATAAATTTTAATTGGGAGGAATAAAATGTTAAATAAAAAAATTAAAAATAATATAAAAAGTGAAAAAGGTATAACTTTAATTGCTTTAGTTATTACAATTATCGTGTTATTAATCTTAGCCCGGAATTTCGATTTCAATGCTGAGTCGGAGATAATTCGATTCTTAACAAAGCAGGACAAGCAAGAGATGAAACAGGAGAAAAAAGTATTGCAGAAAGAATACAAATTGCATATTTAGGAGTAATGACAGAAAATAATGGAAATGTAGAAAAAGAAACACTAGAATCAGCTCTAAAGAAGGAATTTGGTTCGGAAAGTGTTAAAGATTTAGCAGATGATTTATCTACAGTAAAAATAGACGGAAAACAATATTCAATAAATGGAAAAACAGCTGGTGGAGGAAATCAAGATGGTGATGACGATGATGACGCTTTAGCACCAGGTAAAAAAGCAACTACTACAGCAAAAGATAATTACACAGATACATCAGAAAGCAAAAAGAAAGCAACAATACCAGCGGGATTTACAGTATCTAATATTGATGGAGAAAAAAATGTTGATGATGGACTTGTAATATATTTAATTCCTGATGGAGAAACTCCTGATTGGACTACAAAAGCTACAGGAGATAATTTTGCGGAAAATACAATTTATGATATTCAAACAAAATATGATCAATTTGTATGGGTTCCAGTAAGTAATATAAATAATATGGTAATGTGTAAAAACAATAATAAAGATGGGCATACATGCAACATACAATTAAATTCACAAAAAACAAGTATAAGTTGTACAGCTAATGGAGCAAATGAAGAAAATGAAGAACTATGTGGAAAGTTGTATTGGGACGTAAGTAATTGGGTATATCAAGCAAATAAAACAAATCAAACTTGGACAGACGATTCAGGATTAAGAGAGCCTGATTTTGTAAAAGATTATGATAATAGTCCAAGTTATAATAATGGTGTAATATCTTTAGATGGAGACAATGGAATAAAATCTGAATTTTTAAAGATGGCAACAAGTGTAGCAAAATATGGAGGATTTTGGGTAGGAAGATATGAAAGTAGTTTAGTAATTAATAAAACTAGACAACTTGCAGGACAAACATCAATGAATGCAAGTCAAGATACTTCAAAAATGTGGTATGGATTATATACAAGACAGAAAAATTTTGCATCAGATAATAGTATAACTGGTTCTGTAGCTTCTCAAATGATATGTGGAAGTCAATATGATGCTATGATGAATTGGATGGCTGGAGATTCTATAATTGATGTTACAGCATATCCACCAAAATCAGATGTAATATATAACACATCAAGAGTAACAGGTGCAACAAAAAATGGTTCAGATACAATAAATGATAAATTAAAAAATGTATATGATTTAACAGGAAATTCATTTGAATGGACACAAGAGGCCGGCAGCACGGGCAATCGTGTTTCCAGGGGTGGTTGTTTCAGCGACAGTTATTCACCTTCTTACCGCATTGGCGGCAATCCGACCGGTACCGGCGGCACCTATGGTTCTCGCCTCTCACTGTACGTCAAGTAAAAATTTGTGAGCGAAAGCGGAGAGTATAAAGTTAACTGTGCAAAATCAAAATTTATTTTTTTGATTTTACACAGTTAACTTTATACTCTCCTTACATAAATGTGTAACTGAATGCTAAAAGCGATAAACTTACGAAATATAAAAAAGTATAGACAAAGGTGGAAGTATTTTCCACGAATTCTATACTTTTTTGATTAATTTTGAATTGATACTTGACATTCACAAACATAAGTTCTATAATAGTAAATATATTATGGGAGAAAATTTATAATTTAGGGGCGGAAAGAAGGTAAAAATGAATGAAGAATTGAATTTAACTACTACTGAAGAAATTCAAAATTTAATTTATACTATAAGAGGAAAAAATGTAATGATTGATTCAGATGTTGCTAATTTGTATCATACTGAAACTAGAGCTATTAATCAGGCATTAAAAAGAAATATTGATAGATTTCCTGAGGATTTTTGTTTTCAATTAACAGAAGACGAAATGGAGAATATGCGATCACAATTTGTGATCGCATACAAAAGAAACAATAGATACCTTCCGTATGTTTTTACTGAACAAGGAATAATAATGCTTTCTAGTTTGTTAAAAAGTGAGATAGCAATAAAAGTAAGTGTGAAAATAGTAGAAGCATTTGTAAAAATGAGACATTTTCTCAAAGATAATGGTGAATTATTTGAAAGAGTTACAACATTAGAATATCAACAGATTGAAAATAACAAAAAATTTGATTTAATATTTGATAAACTACAAGAAAAGCAAATAGATAATCAAAGAATATTTTTTGATGGACAAATTTATGATTCATATAGTTTGATTATAGATATTATAAAAAGAGCAGAAAATAAAATTACAATAATAGATAATTACATTGATGATAGTGTATTAAAAATGCTATCAAAAAAGAAAGAAAATGTAGAAGTTGTAATTTTAACATCAAATAAAAGCAATATACAAAAAATAGATATTCAAAAATTTAATAAACAATATCCAACACTAAAAGTAGCCAAAACAGATAAATTTCATGATAGATTTATAATAATAGACGAGAAAGAATTATTTCATATAGGAGCATCGATAAAAGATTTAGGAAAGAAATGTTTTGCTATTAATAGGATTGAGAATAATGATATTACAAAGGTTATTGAAAAATATATTAACTTATATTCTTAAATTTTTTTTGCAATATTTTCAAAAAAATTGATAAAAAATTTATAAATGTTCGCTTGTTTTTTTTGTCCAAATGATGTATGCTTATAAAGTATAAATCAAAAAATATTTTAGGGCAATATTTATACATTAGAAAGGGAAGCGAAAAAAGTGGAAACAACAAAAAAAATAGGGGAAGTATTTAGTGATTACAAACAAGAAACAAATGTAAAAAATGCACAAATAAAGCAAATGAATCTAATTAAAAAAGCAAATGTGCTAGATATGGAAATTGCAAGTGATAATTATCTGGAATTAAAAGATTTGTGGTTATTTGAGCAGTTTTTGCGTGAGAGATTTCAGTTTGAAAATGTAGATATAAAAATTGAATATAGTGAAGATGTAAAAATAAATGATATACAAAAAGAATGGATTAATTTAATTGCATATATGGTGCACAAATATCCATTAATGAAACCTATGATTTTGCTTAAAAGCACGATAGAAATAGAAGGCTATACAATTACTGTAAATATGAAAATAAAAGGTGCAGATTTTTTAAGAGGTCGAAATTTAGACAGAGAGCTTGAAAGAGTTATAAAAAACATTTTTAACAAAAATTATAAAATAAAATTTGTTGAAACTTTAAATGAAGAAGAACAAGCAGAGATAAAGAAAAAAATAGAAAAAAATCAACAGCAAGCTTTAGAACTTGCATTAGAGCATAGTAGTTTAGGAGAAAAAATTGCAGAAGAGAAGCAAGAAGCTAAGAAAAAGGCACAAAATGCACAGAACTCTCAAGAAGTATACGCAGGAGATATGCCTCCTATGCCGCCACCTCCAACAGAGGAGCCACCTATAAATGAAGTTAAACTATTAGAAAAAGAGCTTGAAGAAGATTCACCTCTAATCTATGGAAGAAATATGACTTTAAAAACAAATATAATAAATGTTGCCGATATTTCACCTGAAGATGATATGGCTGCAATTAGTGGAGAAATTTTAGGTGGAAGCATAGAAGAAAAAGAACTTAAAAGTGGTAAGTTTTTAATCTCGTTTAATGTGTATGATGGAACTAGCACTATTAGTTGTAAAGCTTTTGTTAAGCCTGAAGAAAAGGCAAAATTTCTAGGAAAGCTTTCAAAAGCAAAAGGTGTTAAGCTTGAAGGAAAATCTGGTATTAGTAATTTTACACATGAGATGGAAATTTTGGCTAATACAATTATAGAAACAGAAGGAATGAAAAAGCAAGTTCGACAAGACTTAGCAGATGTAAAAAGAGTAGAGCTTCACATGCATACAAATATGAGTCAAATGGATGCAATGACTTCTGCAACAGACCTTATAAAAAGAGCTATGAAATGGGGTTGGAAGTCTATTGCAATTACAGACCATGGAGTTGTGCAAGCTTTTCCAGAAGCACATAAATTGCTTGGAGTAGACAATCCAGATATGAAAGTTATTTATGGTGTTGAAGCATATCTTGTACCAGATGGAACAAGTGTTGTTTCAAATTATAAAGGTCAAAAAATAGATACAACATATTGCGTGCTAGACTTAGAAACAACAGGATTTTCACCTAAAACAGAAAAAATTACAGAAGTTGGAATTATGAAGGTTAAAAATGGAGAAGTAATAGATAGTTTTTCTTGTTTTGTAAATCCAGAAAAACCAATACCACCAAGAGTTGTAGAAGTTACGAATATTACAGACGATATGGTTAAAGATGCGGAAACTATAGATAAAGTGTTTCCAAAAATTTTAGAATTTCTTGGAGATTCAGTTATAGTTGCTCATAATGCTACATTTGATGTTGGATTTTTAAAATATGTTGCAAAAGATTTAGGGTATGATTTTGATTATACTTATGTAGATACATTGGCCTTGGCCAGAAAAGTATATCCAAATCTTAAAAAATATAAACTTGGAAAAATTGCAGATTATTTAAATATTAAGGTTGAAGTTGCCCATCGTGCTTTAGATGATGTAGATACTACAGTTAAAGTTTTAAATGAAATGATGAAAGAGCTTCTAAAAAGAGGAGCTACAACTGTTCAAGATATTGAACTTAAAGCCCAAGACGCAGAAGCTAAAAAGAATGAATATAAGCAGCTTAGACCTTATCATGCAATAATACTTGCTACAAATTATGTAGGACTTAAGAATTTATATAAGCTAATTTCTATTTCACATTTAAAATATTTTTACAAAAAACCTAGAATTCTAAAAAGCTTATACAAAAAGTATTCTGAAGGTTTAATTTTAGGAAGTGCATGTGAAGCAGGAGAATTGTATCAGGCAATTGAGCTTGGTAAATCAGATGAAGAAATAGAAGAGATTGCGAGTGATTATGATTATTTAGAAATTCAGCCAATTGGAAACAATCAGTTTTTGGTAAGAGAAGGCAAAGTGCCTGATGAAGAGGCTTTGAGAAATATTAACAGAAAAATAGTGGAACTTGGAGAAAAGCTAAATAAGCCTGTTGTTGCAACTTGTGATGTGCATTTCTTAGACCCACAAGATGAGGTGTATAGAAGAATTTTAGAAGCAGGACAAGGCTATAAAGATGCAGATAATCAAGCACCATTATATTTAAGAACAACAAACGAAATGCTTGAAGAATTCAGTTATTTAGGTGACGAAAAAGCTTATGAAGTTGTTGTAACAAACACAAACAAAATAGCAGATATGTGTGAACAAATTTCACCTATTTCACCTGAAAAATGCCCACCACACATCCCTGGATGTGAGCAAACAATTAAAGATATTGCATATAGCAAGGCACATGAACTTTATGGAGATCCTTTACCTGAGATAGTTCAAACAAGGCTAGATAAAGAACTGGATTCTATTATAAAAAATGGTTTCTCAGTTATGTACATTATAGCTCAAAAATTGGTGTGGAAGTCAAATGATGATGGCTATATAGTAGGTTCACGTGGATCTGTTGGTTCATCTTTTGTTGCAAATATGACAGGTATTACAGAAGTTAATTCACTTCCAGCACATTATAGATGCCCAAATTGTAAATATTCAGATTTTACAGATTATGGTTATCAAAATGGATTTGACTTGCCAGATAAAGATTGCCCAAAATGTGGACACAAATTAGATAAAGATGGAATGGACATACCATTTGAAACATTTTTAGGATTTAATGGAGATAAAGAACCAGATATAGACTTAAACTTTTCAGGAGAATATCAAGCAAAAGCACATAAATATACAGAAGTAATATTTGGAAAAGGAACAACATTTAAAGCTGGAACAGTTGGTACTGTTGCAGATAAAACAGCATTTGGATATGTAAAAAAATATTTTGAAGAAAGACATATTCCTGTAAATAGTGCAGAAATTCAAAGACTTTCTACAGGATGTACTGGAATTAAAAGAACTACAGGACAACACCCAGGTGGAATTATAGTTGTTCCAAAAGGTAGAGAAATATATGAATTTACACCAATACAGCATCCTGCAGATGACCCAAATTCAGATATTATAACAACACATTTTGATTATCACTCAATTGACCAAAACCTTTTAAAGTTAGATATACTAGGTCACGACGATCCGACAGTTATAAGAATGCTTCAAGATATAACAGGAATTGACCCTACAAAAGTACCTTTAGATGATAAAGATACAATGTCAATTTTTAGTTCAACAGATGCTTTAGGAGTAACACCAGAGCAAATAAAATCAAAAGTTGGAAGCTATGGAGTTCCTGAATTTGGAACAAAATTCGTAAGAGGAATGCTAGTAGATACAAAACCACAAACTTTTGACGAATTAATTAGAATTTCGGGTCTATCACATGGTACAGATGTGTGGCTAAATAATGCGCAAGTATTAGTAGAAAATGGTACAGTTACACTAAAAGATGCAATCTGTTGTCGTGATGATATAATGATTTATCTTATGAAAAAAGGGTTAGAGCCAAACAAAGCATTTAAAATAATGGAATCTGTACGTAAAGGGAAAGTAGCAAAAGGAAAAGAACCAAAATGGCCTGAGTATAAAGAGCTTATGAAACAAAATGATGTGCCAGATTGGTATATAGATTCATGTGAAAAAATTAAATACATGTTCCCAAAAGCCCATGCAGCAGCTTATGTTACAAATGCCTTTAGAATAGCGTGGTTTAAGGTACATCAGCCTCTAGCATATTATAGTGCATTTTTCTCTATAAGAGCAGCAGACAACTTTGATGCAGCTAGTATGATTTATGGAAAAGAAAAAGTAAAAAACAAAATGAAAGAAATAGAAATGCAAGGAAACGCTGCAGCTAAAAAAGACCAAGATATGTATCCAGTTTTAGAACTTGTTTTGGAAATGTATGAAAGAGGATTTAAATTTTTACCAATAGATTTGTACAAATCACATTGGAAAAATTTCCAAATAGAAGATGGAGCAATAAGACCACCATTTAGTAGTATTGCAGGAATGGGACCAATTGCAGCAGAATCTTTATACAAATCAGCACAAAAAGAAGAATTTATGTCTATAGACGAAATCCGCCAAGGAGCAAAAGTCGGAGACTCTATTATAGAATTATTGCGCCAGTTCGGTTGCTTAGACGGAATGCAAGAGAGCAATCAAATTAGTTTGTTTGGGTGAGGTTCCTTTTGGGGACGGAGGAAAAATTCACTTTAGAAATTTCTTTTTAAGATTGTTTATTTAAAGATTAGAGGAGAATTTATGAAAGAAGATGAAATACAAGAATATGACAATAGACAAGATATTTATTTAAATGCAGTAATAAATGCACAGAAAAAAATAGATAGATATAAAAAAATATGTGATGCATATTCATATTATATGGGACAATGCCAAATAGAAGCTAAATTAATAAGATCTTTAGCGAATGATTTTCAGGATGACAGAATGTATATGGCTATATTTGCATATTTATATAGAAATGGATATTTGTCGTTTGATAAAAGCTTTGAATTTGGAATAGATGAGGAAGAAATTGATTGTAATATGGGATTATCTGTTATAACTGGTAAGGGAGTTTGTAGAAATATAGCAGCTCATTTTAAAGATGTTTTAAGAGCAATTAAGCACCAAATGTTAGATAATAGTAAAACATTTTTCGTTGGGACAAATATAAATGAAGAAAGAGATATAGTTCTTCCTTTAAATGAATTGCCAAAAGAGTTTAAAATAAAATATGCACATGCATCTAAAAATAATGAAGGACTAAGTAATAACAGACAAAGTGAAATAGAATACAAATTTTTGCCGAATCATGCAGAAATAATAGTTATGGTTCATCCAGATACAAGCTCTAAATTAATGATGTATGACCCAACCAATATTAGAATAACAGAAATAGATTTCTCTAAAAGAACAAATGAAAGAAGAGCGATAGATTTAAGAAGTGAAATTTGGGATGTTAGTTCAGATCTTTTAACTTTAAAAGACCGAGAAGAACATATCAAAAGATTTGGAAGAATTGCCTCAAGACTTGAAATATCAAATTTTAAACAATATCCAAAAGAAGATATGAAATTAATATTAGAATATGCTAGAAGAAGTTGCAATAAAAACATAGGTAGAATTGAGGATTTTTATAAAAAAAGTGAGAGGGATTATTCTATTATAAAAAAACAAAAAGAAAAATATTACAGAATTTGCAAACAAGAGGATAAAGGAAGAGATTAATAAGAATTTTTAGTTGGAGTGAATTTTTCTGTTTTCACTTGAAAATTCACTCTAATTATAGTATAATAAACATATACGGGGGCGTAATGGTTTCGACATTATACTAGAAGTGCAAATAGCGAGTAGTGGATGGTTGCTTTGGCCACTATAAAAAAGCAAAAATAAAAATAAACGCAAACAGCGAAAATTACGAATTAGCAGCTGCCTAAGGGCGCGCTACGTTTTTATAAATATCCCCACATATTTATAAAAATGTCATTTTAGTGGGAAACGAATTTACTTTTTCTTCGAAAGTAAAGGGTATTTAGAAGATATATTTTTCTAAAGGGTGTTTATTCTCGTTAGAAAAATGAAAATAAATAATAAACTGCACTCGGAGAAGTTTTCATGGAAGGTGTAGTGGACAGGAGTTCAACTCTCCTCGCCTCCACCAAAAATAATCTCTTTAATCGCTTGAAAGTATAGTGATTAGAGAGAATTTTTTGACATTATTAATTTACTATTCACAAAATCTACTTTCTGTATTTATAATAATACAAAAATTAAAAAAACTCTTGTAAAAAATCTAAAACAATGATATTATATTAATGAAAAAATTTAAACAAAAGAATTTGAGAAAAGAGGTAAGTATGAAAAATATTGTAAAAGAAGAAAGCGGAATAACGCTAATTGCGTTAGTTATTACAATTATTGTTTTGGTAATTATTACAGGAGTAGGTATAGGACAACTAGCAGGAAAGAAAAATAGTATAAAAGAATCAAAAGATACAACTATTACATCAGAATTATCTAAAGTACAACAGGTAGTAATTGAGATCTATTTGAAATATATCCAATTAGGAAACAAAATAGTTTTAAAAGGAACTCCAATGACTTATGAAGATGCACGTAATGAATTTAGTAAGTTGAGAACCAGTGATTCTTTAAAAGTTATTTATGGAATAGATGAAACAGATCCCAGTCTTTTTTATTATAAAGTTGGAGCAGGCGATTTGAAAGAAATGGGACTAGAAAATATACACAGAAAAGATGAATATATTATAAATTATTCATCAGGTGAAGTTTTTAATATTAGTCAGAAGAGAATAAGCAATGGTGATGCATTATATATATATGCGAAAAAAATAGGGTATGATTATATAAAAAGTGGACTTATTTTGTATTTAGATGGAGAAGATAATACTGGCAATGGACATGATGGATCTTCGAATATTTGGAAAGATTTAAGTGGAAATGGGAATGATGGAACACTTAATAATTTTAACAATGATAATACAAGTGGATGGGGAGAAAATTGTATAAATTTTGATAGTATAGATGATAAGATAAGTATTCCAGAGAGTACTACTACAAATCCAGTAGAGCAAACTATAGAAGTAGTATTAAAATGTAATGGAGAATCTTTGAATTCAGCAGATGGAAGGCAAATATTTTTTGTGAAGTGGCGAGGATATACAATGGAGATTAATCCTGGAAGAACAATTTCTTATGGTAGAACAGATGGATACTTAAGAACTAATAATGAGATTAATTATGGCAAAATTTATAATATTACTTCAAAACACGGAAATAATATATCAAAAATATATTTGAATAATGTATATGAAAATCAACAAAATATTTCTCCTTGCGAATATACAATAGGTAAAAAACTTACAATAGGATGTTGGGAAAACAGTGGTAGATTTTTCAACGGAAGTATATATGTAATAAGAATGTATAATAGAGCCCTAACTGATGAAGAAATAGCTCACAACTATTCAATAGATAAAGCAAGATTTGGAATAGAAGACTAAAGAAAGAATAATATGAAATATAACCAATATAAAGAAAAGAAAGTGAGTGTGAAAAAATTGGATAAACAAGAAATTTTACAAGACTTAAGAAAAATAATATCAATAGAAAAAATTAAAGTAGATGAACCAATGTCAAAACACACATCATTTAAAACAGGAGGAACGGCAGATTTTTATATTATAGCAAAAACAATAGAAGAAGTACAGAAAGTAATGGAGTACGCAAGAATAAAAAAAATAAAATTATACATAATTGGAAATGGAAGTAACTTACTTGTTTCTGACGAAGGTATAGAAGGAATAGTCCTTAAGATTTCATTAGATAATATTTCTATTATAGAACAAGGAGAAAATATAATTGCAAAAGCTGGAGCTGGTGTAAAAGTTATGGCACTTGCACAAGAACTAAAAAAACTAGAAATTACGGGATTTGAAGAATTGGCAGGTATTCCAGGAACTATAGGGGGGGCTAATTATATGAATGCTGGAGCCTATGGCAAAGAAATAAAAGATTTGATACTTAAGACAAAAGTTTTAAATAAAGAAACAGGAAAAATAGAAATCTTAAAAAAAGAACAGCAAAATTTATCATACAGAAATAGTATTTTTAAACAACACAATTACATTATTTTAGAAACAAGTTTGCGACTTCAAAAAGGCAATATTAAAGAAATTGATAAGAAAATGAATGAATATTTAAACCACAGAAAAGAAAAACAACCTACAGAATATCCATCAGCTGGAAGCACTTTTAAACGTGGAGAAGGATTTATTACTGCAAAATTAATTGATGAGTGTGGACTTAAGGGGTATACTATTGGAGGGGCACAAATTTCAGAAAAACATGCAGGATTTATTATAAATAAAGGAGATGCTACTTCAAAAGATATTTTAGATTTAATAGCATATACAAAGAAAAAAGTTTTTGAAAAGTTTGGGGTACAGATAGAAGAGGAAATTGAGATTATATAATGAAAGGTGTTTGGATTAAAAATGAAAGGCTTATTTGAATGGTTAAAAAACAGCTCAAAAATGAAAAGATGGATACTATTAATCTTAATAGGAGTAGTTTTAGTATCTTATGGAATTGCAAACTTAATTACATCAACAAATGCAATTACTTTTAAATATGCTGCAAAAATTATAGTATTTTTTACATTAGGTTTTACTGCAGTAATTTTAGGCTTAATTTATTTAAATAAAAGAACAATGGAGTTATTTGTAGAGGCTACAGATGACAGAATTTCAGGAAAGAAAAAAGTAAATATAAATTCATTAATTTTTAATAAAAATATTTATGAACAAGGACCAAATATTGTTGTAATAGGTGGTGGAAGTGGATTAAATACTATACTTGATGGGCTTAAAAGATATACCAGTAATATTACAGCAATTGTCACTGTATCAAATTATGGTGAAAATTTAGCTAAAGATACTGAAAAATTAAGATATCTTCAATTAGAAGATATAAAAAATGGATTAGCTTCACTTGCAATAGAAGATGATAGCAAAATTTCAGAACTTCTAAATTATAGATTTAAAAAAGGAACTTTAAAAAATATTGCATTTTCAGATATTTATTTTGAAGCAATGAAAGATATTTCAAAGTCTTTGGCTGAATCTGTAAAAAATAGCAATGATATTTTTAAAATCTATGGAAGAGTATTACCAGTTACAGAAGATGAAATGAAAATATGTGCAGAACTTGGGAATGGATATGTTGTAGAAGAAAAATCTAAAATTGCAAGTATGGTATATGATAAGCTTACAAAAATAAGTAGAGTATATTTAAGCCCAACTAATTGTAAACCTACACCAGGAGTTATAGAAGCAATACAAAATGCAGATAGTATTATAATCGGACCAGGAAGTTTATACACAAATATTATCCCTAACTTACTTATAAATGGTGTAGCAAGAGCTATTAAAGATAGTAAGGCAAAGAAGTTCTATGTATGTAATATAATGACAGAACCAGGATTGACAGACAATTATTCTGTAGCAGATCACATAAATAGTATAATAGAACATTGTGGAGAAGGATTAATAGACTATTGTTTATATGATACTGGAGAAGTAATTCCAGAATACATAAAAAAATATAATTTAGATGGTGCGGATTTGGTAGAACAAGATCTAAGAAATATTAAAGACAGGAAAATAAAATTTATAAAAGAAAATCTATCTCTTATAAAAGATGATTCTGTAAGACATAATGCAAACCTAATTGCAGATATTGTTATACAAGTTATATGTGATGACTTAAAATATATGGACAAGCAAAATGATCCTGAATATATGATGATGAATTCTAAACTTAAAGCAGATAAGGAGATTAATAGAAAGAAAAAGAAATCTAATAGAAATAGAACAAATGTAAAGAAACGTGAAAAGGTAGGAAATAGTAAGTTTGCAATTAAGTATCAAGAAAGAATAAAATCTATAAAAGATTCAAACAAAAACATTGATAAGAAAAGAAAAAATGCAAAAGCTAAAGTAAAACAACAAAATGATAATAATACAGAAAAAGTAGATATTCTTAAAGAACAGGAGAAATATGTTCAAGAAAATCAAACACCAGTATATTCAGAGGTTTTAAAAATTAAAAACTATGAAGAAATTAGAAAAGAAATGCTTAAGAAATTTAACAAAGGTAAATAGTAAATGTAATTAAAAATGGAGGAAATACGAATGAAATTCGAGAAACAAGATTTAAATTTAGAGAACGGATTGAAAAAAGAGTGGATTATTACAAATGGATTAGGGGGTTACGCATCTTCTACAATTATTGGAGCAAATACGAGGAGATATCATGGATTAATGGTTGCACCATTAAATCCACCTGCTAAAAGATACTTAATTCTATCAAAACTAGATGAAAGTATAGAGGTAAAAGGGCAAAATTATAATTTATTCACAAATATCGGAAAAAATTATATATCAGATGGATATAAATACATGGAATCTTTTAGCAAGGAGATTTTGCCAATATTTAAATACAAAGTCGATGATATTCAAATTTCAAAAACAATTTGTATGGTATATAGAAGAAATACAGTTTTGGTTTTTTACAAAATAAGAAATGGAAAAGAAAGGGCAAAACTTAAATTGGCACCTGTAGTAAATTTTAGGGATTTTCATTCTATGAATACAAATCATAAGTATAATTTATCTCAAAAAATAAGTAACAATAAGGTAAAAGCTGTAATAGACAATCATATTGAAACACCAATTTATATGTACACTACTGCAGGAAGTTATATAGAACATTTTAATGATAATTTTAATAATATGTTTTATATTGAAGAAGAAAAAAGAGGATTTTATCCAGAAGAAAATCATGCAGTTTGTGGAAGATTTGAAATAGATATTGCTCCTAAAGAAGAAAAAGAAGTTGCATTTATTTGCTCATTAGATGAAAATATTGAAGAACTAAACCCTAAACACATTATAGATAGTGAACTAATAAGACAAAATATAGCATATAATAAATCTGAATTAATAGATAATAATATTCAAAATAAAACTAAAAAACAATTAGAACAAGATGAATTAAAAAAGACATTTTTAACGGCAATAGATAATTTTATCGTATATAGGCCTACATTTGCATTACATACAATTATAGCGGGATATCCATGGTTTCTTGATTGGGGAAGAGATTCACTTATAGCTTTTGAAGGACTTCTTTTAAAAACCAAAAGATTTGAACAAGCACAAAAAGTTTTATTTACTATTACAAGAGACATAAAATATGGATTAGTTCCAAATGGTTATTCTGAAGTAGATAATAGCCCATTGTATAACAGTGTAGACAGCTCTTTACTTTTATTTGAACAAATACAAAAATATCTTAATTATACAAAAGATTTTGATTTTGTAAAGAAAACAATGTATTCAAAACTTAAAGAGATAATTGAAAATTATTCAACTGGAATAAATTTCGCAGATAACAATATTTATCTTGATGAAGATGGATTAATATATTCAGGAAATGAAAATACACAAAATACATGGATGGATGCTAAATTTGGGAACTTTGTAGCAACTCCACGATATGGAAAAGTAGTTG
The DNA here is from genome assembly GCA_946529215.1 of uncultured Clostridia bacterium. Classification (GTDB taxonomy): domain Bacteria; phylum Bacillota; class Clostridia; order TANB77; family CAG-508; genus CAG-269. The sequence goes on along the minus strand of CAMMZC010000003.1, from coordinate 77,089 downwards.
AAATTAATGCTATGTGGTATAATGCTTTAATGATTATGGCAAGTCTTTCAAAAAAAATTGTAGGAATTAACAAGAAAATAGAAGGCATAAAATATGAAAAAATGGCAGAAAAATGCAAAAAATCATTCGTAGAGAAGTTTTATAATGAAAAGAAAAAATGCTTATATGACTATATAGGAAATTCTCAAATACGTCCAAATCAATTGTTTGCATTAAGTTTATCTTACCCAATAATTGATCCTACTTCAGAAATTGCAGAAAATATGATAAGTGTTGTAGAGAAAAAGCTACTAAATAGTTATGGACTAAAAACACTTGCAAAAGGTGAAGAAAACTATGTTGATTTATATGAAGGAGACTGCTTTAAGAGAGATATGAGTTATCATCAAGGACCTACTTGGACTTGGTTATTAGGACTATATTATGATTCATTAATCAATATGAAGTCAGCACAGTCTGACGATGATAAGAAGATGCAATTAGAAGAAAAAATTAACAAATTTAGAGAAAGAACATACAAGACATTCAAAAAAGAAATCAATCAAAGAGGATGTATTGGTTCAATTTCAGAACTTTATGATTCAAAGATGCCTTTTGAACCAAAAGGAGCATTTGCTCAAGGGTGGAGTGTAGCAGAAGTGTTTAGAATTTTGTTCTAAAACTGTTTATGTATAGGAAAATCGATTTTTTTTCTATACATAAAAGCTATGTACAGAAATTTTCTAAAGAAAATTTCGCACGCGAACAAAGACGGAGCGTGTAGATAATCTAAAAGTTAAATTATCTTAATCACGCTCCTTTTGTTCTTGATTCATTATTAATATTTTAAAAAGATTTGTAAACGATTTTTCGATGTAAATATGAAACGTGAGACTATAATTAAAAACACAAGTATAATCAATTTAAAGGGATATTAAGATAATATTTTAAGCTGGATATACTAAAAAAACAATTTAGTGCTTGAAAATGCATTTGCGTTGATTTTCAGCTTACCCCTGATTTTGGGGGTGCGTAGAAATTTTTTAGAAAAAATATATTTATCCAATGCTTTGCAATTACGTTTTGAAATTATTTTAATCACGCCCCTTTTATTCGTTTTAATTAATATAATAGTGAATTATAATAAAATAAATTGAGGTGAAAGATGAGAATTTTAGGAATTGACCCTGGTTTTGCAATAACGGGTTTTAGCATAATAGATTATGAAGGAAATAGATTTAAGCTTATTACTGCAGGAGCTATACTTACAGAAGCACATACATCGTTTCCACTTAGACTAGAAAAAATATATAATGATTTAATTGATATTATAGATGAATATAGGCCTGATGCTATGTCGATTGAAGAGCTCTTTTTCAATAACAATGCGAAAACTGCTATAAATGTTGCGCAAGCAAGAGGCGTTATATTAGTTGCAACAAAACTTAAGCGGAGTTCCAATTTATGAATATACACCACTTCAAGTTAAACAAGCAGTTGTTGGATATGGAAGGGCAGACAAAATGCAAGTTCAAAGAATGGTAAAAATGATCTTACATGAAGAAAAATTACCAAAACTTGATGATACAACAGATAGCATGGCTATAGCAATTTGCCATGCACATTCTGCAAAGTTTTCAAAAAGCCTATAATTTGAAGGTTGCTGGAAAGATTTAAGCTTAGCTTTAATAAATTTATATAATTACTTTTGTCTAATGAAAGGAAACGTTTAGAAATGAAAATAGAAGATTTAGAAAAAGAACTAAAAACAGGTAATCTTCGCGGATTATATTTGCTGTATGGAGAAGAAACTTTTCTTTTAGAAAACTGCCTAAAATCTATAAAAAAGATATTTGGTGAAAAAATAAATGGAATAAATTATATTTTAATAGATGAGACAAATATAAACGAAATTATTTCAGACTTAGAAACACCTGCATTTGGTTATGAAAAAAAGCTAATAGTTGCAAAAAATACAGGACTTTTCAAAAAAGATATAAAGAAAAAGAGCAAAAATGATAATAGCAATTTAAAAGAAAAATTAAATACATATATTAAAGAAAATATAGAACAAATTAATGAGACTATAGTTTTGGTTTTTGTAGAAGAAACTACAGAAAAATGCGAATTACTTTCTACAATAGAAAAGCTCGGCACTGTATGTAATTTTGAGTATCAGAAACCATATCAAATTCAAAACAGACTTAAAGCAATTATAGATGCATATAAAGTAAATGTAGAAATGAGTACATTAACTTATTTAATCGAATGTTGTGGTACAGATATGCAAGAACTTATAAATGAAACAAGAAAACTTATAGAATATACAGGTGAGGGAAATACTATTACAAAAGAAGCAATAGACAAACTTGCAATAAAAAAGATGGAAAGCATTATATTTGATTTAACAGATAGTTTAGGAAAAAAGAATACAAAACAAGCAATTGAAGTTTTAAGAAATCTTGTACTTTCAAAAGAACCACTTCAAAAAATTTTAATTACTCTATATAATCACTTTAAAAAAATATATCTTGCAAAACTTGCTATTGTGCAAAATAAAGATGTAACAAGTTATTTAGACTTAAAGCCAAACCAAGCATTTTTAGCAAATAAATATAAGGCGCAAGCAGGGTATTTTAAATTAAAAGAACTTAGAAAAATTTTGCAAGAATTTTGTGATTTAGATTATAAATATAAAATTGGATTGATTGATTTAAATGTGGGGCTTGAAAGCATTTTGTGTGCGTATTGTTAAAAAAAGAGATTTTTACACTATCTGGAATGTTTTAAATAATAAAAGACGCAGATATTTTGCGTCTTTTTTTGGTCTTAAAGTTCGGGTTCGGTATTATCTCTAGTTATAAATTTTTCATATTCTTCATCTGTTAAAGGTCTTCTTTTACCTGAATCATCAGTTATTGTCCATATCAATTCATATACACCTTTTTCATTAAAATGCCACACACGTTCTATTATTGGCTTTCCTATTCCTGTTATTAGCATGCCAGATTTTGCATTAAATCTCTGAACAGTTCCGTCATTCCAATAAGTTGTTGAACCTTTATAAAAACCGTTTTCTTTTTTTACTACATACTTACGACGGAAATTATTGTTAAACATATTTCTTCCCCCTAAAAAATTACTTATTTTGCTCTAAATTATATAATAACCTGAAATATTTGTCAAGAGTTATGTAAATTGCTTGCGAAATATATATTAAAAATTACCAAAATGAAATTTCTAATATTTTAAATAATATTATTAACAGGTTGACTCAAAATTTACGCTAACTAAAAAAAGCAATTGTTTTTGAATAAAAATCCAAATTTGGCACAAAATAAAATTAAATTTTTATTAGAAAAGTGTCTTCGCTACAGTGCAGATTGCAAAAGCAATCATACGAAGGCAAGAAAGGAACAAGATTATTTATGAAAAAATTTAAAAAATACAAAAAAATTCGAGCAATAATAATAACTTTTATTTTAATACTTATGATTTTATTTATTTCGTTTTCAAAATTTTACAAAGTTCAAGCTCTTTCAAAATATGGCTCACAAGGAGAAGAGGTAAAACAAATACAAACAAAGCTAAAAAGATGGGGATATTATAATGGAAGCATAGATGGCGTTTTTGGAAGTAAAACACTTTCTGCAGTAAAATCTTTTCAAAAAAAGAATGGTTTAACAGTAGATGGAATTGCAGGAACAAAGACATTAAATGCAATGGGAATTACAAGTTCGTCAAGTTCTTCAGGAACTACAAGCAATTCAAGTAATGTGAATTTACTTGCACATTTGATTTATGGAGAAGCAAGAGGAGAGCCATATATAGGGCAAGTAGCAGTAGGTGCAGTTATAATGAACAGAGTAAAAAGTAGTTCTTTTCCGAATACTATTTCAGGTGTAATATATCAAAAAGGTGCATTTGATGCAGTTTCTGATGGACAAATTAATATGAGCCCTGATAGTTCTGCAAAAAAAGCTGCACAAGATGCAATAAATGGGTGGGATCCTTCTTATGGCGCAATTTATTATTTCAATCCTGCTACTGCAACAAATAAATGGATATGGTCACGCCCACTAACTGTAACTATAGGTAAACACAGATTTTGTAAATAAAAATTTTAAAAAATTATTTACAACTCGCCAACCTTGTGATATAATTTAAAAGTAATTAAACAAAAGAGGTAAAACGTTGAAAGTTAATTTGAAATTATTTCAACGAAATTTGTGCCTTATGAAAGGGATGAATTAATAAATGAACCAAATATTATCTGTTGAAATGCCTAAAAAGAAAATGAAAACAAAAACAAACCAAGCAACTTATGGTAACAAGGCAAATATTAAATCTGTAGTATTAGTTTTTAGCATTATACTATTGGTGTTTGGAATAGCATTAATTGGAATTTCAACTTTTTCAATGTTAAATAAAGATAATACAACAGTCAACAATCAACAATCTATTGTACCTAGAATAGATGTTACTCAAAATGCTACAGAGTTAGAAATAGAAATATCTTGTGAAAGTATAATCTCTAATATTGAATATAATTGGGAAGGACAAGACACTAAACATATAAGCTCAAATGGAAAAAAATCAATGGAATTAACATTAGACATACCAAGTGGTACAAATATATTTAATATTCAAGTTACAGATGAAAATGGGAAAAAGAGTGAATATAGTAAAGAGTATGTAGGTGCTAAAGAACCTAATATTACATCATTTTCTCCTGAATATGATCCAAAAGCTAAAAAGAACAAAAATAAAATTGCTATTACTTGTGAAGAATCTCAATTAATTAATTTTATATCATATAGTTATGATGACGGTGATGACAAAACTGAACAAATAAATAGTAATACAGCATCAATAGTAATTGACGCTCTTCAAGGAGAACATAAATTAGCAATAAAAGTTGGATATGCAGATGGAACAGTTGGAAAGATATCTAAAAATGTATATTTCCCAACTCTTAGTATCAAAACTAATGGAACAAATTTACAATATACAAAATTTATAATAAATGCTTCAGATACAAGAACTATAGATAAAGTTGTAATTAATTTTAATGGAGTAGAAACAGTAGAAACAGTAAACAAAAATGACTATTATAAAGAGTTAGATTTACAACCAGGGGAGCCAGGAAGCAATAAACTTATTATTACAGTATATAATAAAGATGGAATGAAAATTACAGAAAAAGTATGGGACATTAATAGGAAAAATTAACAAAGGAGTAAAAGATGTTAAATGAAGTGTATATTATAGATGATGATGAATCTTCAATTACTATCTTTAAAGAATTGTTTAGAGATGAACCAGATTATAAATTTATAAGTGTAAAAACACAGCAAATAGACATTGCTTTGAAAAATATTCCTTCATTAATTGTAATAAATGAAGATGCAATAGATAGGGATGTAATCCAGTTATGTCGAAAAATCAGAAAAGATGAAGATAATACAATAACACCCGTTATAGTGGTTTCATCAAACAATTCAAGAAATCATAGAATGCGTATTTTAAACGAATCTGTAGAATATTTTATAAAAAAACCAGTTGATGAAGGATACTTATATTATACAGTAAAAAATCTTAATAGACTTCTTACAACAAATAGAAGGGTAAGTCCTTTAACTGGTTTACCCGGAAATGTACAAATACATTCAGAACTAAAAAAAAGATTAACAAAAGAAGAAGAATTTTCTATTTTATATTTAGATTTGGATAATTTTAAAGCATATAATGATATGTATGGATTTTTAAAAGGAGATAAAATTATTCAATATACAGCAAATACGATTTTGGAAGAAATACACACAGATGAAAGAAGTGGATTTGTGGGACATGTTGGTGGGGATGATTTCATAGCAATAGTTCCTTATACTGATGTAGAAAATTTATGCCAAAGAATAATTTTAAGATTTGATAGACAAATAAAGAATTTTTTTACAGAAGAAGATGCAGAAAAAGGATATATCGAGATAGCAAATAGGAGAGGAATAATAGAAAAATTCCCATTAACATCAATTTCAATAGCAGTTGTAGTTGCAGACAAAAATAGATTTAAAAATATTCTTGAAATAGGAGATGTTGCAGCCCAAGTTAAACATGCTGTAAAGTCCGTAATGGGAAGTAGTTATACAATAGATAGAAGAAAAAGCAGTTAAATTTGGAGGTATAATTATGTATGAAAGAAATGCAATAGTAATTGATAGGTATTTTTCAAGTGTATTTGGATATGACAAAAAAAGTAATTTAAAAAATAATTCAAATAATTATTTTGAGTTAGTTGGCATTTTAGAAAAGTATCAAGAAGCATCAGAAACTGAGAATAATGTAATGGATGAATTTGAAAAAATAGCAAACAAGATTAAAGAAATACAAAAAAAGCAAGATAGTTTAGATAAGAAAACACTAAAATATTTCGAAAACAGAAAAAATTTATTTCAAAGTCTGGAAGAAGATGAAGAATCTTTAAAAGAAAAATTTAAAAAAAATGAAGAAGAAATCAAAAAAAATGAAAATGAAATAATAGAAAACTCTGACAATTTCATAGCAGGAATAAAGGAATTTAACGAAAAAAGCGAAATTAGAAGTAAATGTGGTAGAGAAAGAAGAATAATTGAAAGTGATTATCAAAAAATATTAAATGTAACATCAGAGAATTTTTCAAATATTTTAAAAGATAAGCTTAGAGAAATTAAAGGCTTTTTAAAATCAGACGATAAAGAAAATGTTAAACTAGAAATGGTCGGAAATATTATGAAAAACGGCGAAAAAGAAAAGGTACCATTTGATACAAATGTAATAAATAAGGCAATAGATACTTCATTATATATAGAAGAAAAAAGAGCTGAAATTTTACTTACTTTATATGAAAAAACTTCTAAATTATTAGAAGAAATAAAAAATGACACAGTAAAAATTGAAAAACATAAAAAACAAGTTAAAGATTCAAAAAGTAAGCTTGAGTTTTTAGGTGTTATTACCGAATATATAATTTTATTTTTAGATAATGAAAGAATGAACACAATTGGTGGAGAAGAAGAACATAAAAGAGTAATGGCAGAAGCATGTAATAATTTAAATAGTGATTTAGTTGAAATTCAAAATATGTATTCTTTATTAATTAAAGAAATTAATGGTAAAGCTACAAAGAAATTATACAAACAACTATATAATATAGATTATTTAAATGATTTGAAAGAGCAAGAAGTTAAATTTGAAAAAGATATAAGTAAGCTTAATATGGTAGGAACACTAATTTATCCTGATTATTGGAGACTAGAAGGGATGAGAAAAATTTTTGATACATTTAAATCAATAATGACAGAAACTTATGAAGTAGATTTATCCGAATATGAACCAATTGACATAACATTTGAAGTAAATAAGAACATAATGGATAATGAAACAGAAAATTCTGAGGACAGACCAGAAGAAACAATAGAAACACAAGTTTCTGAATCTGATGAAAACAATGATCAAGAAGAACAAACTCAAGAAGAACAAACTCAAGAAAATGAAAATATTTCAAAAGAAATTAAATTAAAATTTGATACAACTCAAGAAGATGAAGACGATGAAGAAGATGATGATGATGAATTTCATTGGGATGTAGAAGATGAAGAAGATGAAGTATTGTTTGCAAATAGTAATATAGTGGAAGATGACGAAAATAATGATGATGACGATGAAAAAATCGAAATTCAAAATGAAAATGATGACGAAGACGAAAGGGATAAAGAAATTGATGAATTATTAGGAATTTTTGATTCAGAGGATACAGATTTTGAAGAAGATATTGACAATGAAGAAGATAATCATATTTTACAAATAGAAGATGATGATGAGCTAGATGATAGTATTTTCAAAAAAGATGATGAAGAAGAAAAAACAGAAAAAAAAGAAAAACCAAAAAGAAAGAAGCTATTTGGCAGAAGAAAATAAGAATATATTTATGATTAATTTAATAGTTATAAAGTTAATTATTAAGTCAAAGAAATGGGATGAAGATATAAGTATAAAGAGAAATACCTATATCTTCATTTTTTAGTTAAATTAAAGTACTTGTGATTTGATATATTAATATTTATTAAAACCTTGGTCTAGGTGGTCTAGGTGGAGGATTCCCTGGTATTGGCGGCCTAGGTGGTTTGGGATAAAATGGTCCAGATCCTGGTGGAAATGGCCTTGGTGGCCTTAGACCAGGCCTTCCACCTATAAGTTCTCTAATTAAAAGTATTCTAATTAAATCACGAATTGGATTATTCATCTGACGATATTCTCTATTTTGAACAGATGCAGTTACATTTTTTGTATTGACTTGAGAGCTTCTATTTTCACTTGTTCCTGTTGATTGAGAACTGTTTTGTTGTGCAGAATTTTTTTCGGTTCGATTATTAACAATATCAATATTTAAGTTAATGATATTATCCGCTTCTATATTGTTATAAATATCTGAAGTCATTTCATCTAATACATCTTCTGTAATAGGTCTATTATTTTGCATACAAGCTTTTTGAATCATAGGATATATTATTTTATAAATTTCGGGGTACATATTTTCAATATCCATTGCTAAATTTCTAGAGTAGTAATTTGGCTGCCTACAATTATAAGGAAAATCATAGTTATAATCATAATTATATTGGTCACAATCCTCTATTTGATTGAAATAATTAGTATTTCTTGTCATTGGCTCATATGTAAATTGATATGGAGAATAGTTTTCTCCTAATAAGTTTTGCATATAATCGTCATACATATTTAAGCTTTCGCTCCTTTCTATTTTTTATTATACTATTCAAAAAACAAGTTTTGGTGACTATTTTATTGCATTTTTTTTAGGTATGTTGTACAATAAGGATATAAAAATGAGTTTTTGGAGGTGTTAAAATGATGAAACAAATATTATTTGCAACGAGTAACCCAAGCAAAGTAAAAAGATTTGCACAAAGTTTAAAAGAAAAAGGTATAGAACTACTAACACTTAAAGATTTAAAGTCTAAAATAGAGGTGGAAGAAAATGGCAAGAATGCAATAGAAAATGCATTAATTAAAGCAAGAGCTTATTCAAAATTAGTTGATATACCTGTACTTGCTATGGACGATAATTTATATTTAGAAAAAGTTCCAGATGATAAACAACCTGGAATGTATGTTAGAAGAGTAAATGATAAGAGATTAACTGACGAAGAGATGATTGAACATTATACTAAATTAGTAAGAGATTATGGAGTTGATGGTAAATTACCCTGTAGATGGATATATGGAATAGCTTTAATAAAAAATGGAGAAGAAAAAACATATATATGGAGTGAAGATGATCTTTATATGGTGGATAAAATATCTACTAAAATTAATCCAGGATACCCTTTAGGTGCAATTTCAATTAATAAAAACCTTAATAAATACTGTACCGAAATAACAGACGAAGAAAAAGCAAATTTGCCAGAAAATGATTTTGGTGTAATAGATTTTATATGTGAAAATATCTGAAAAAGGAGTTTTATGATACTTAAATATATTGTAAATAAAAATGATACAAATAAAATAATAAATGAAATAATTAATCAAAAATTTGATTTGTCAAATAGGCTATTTACAAAACTTATAAGAGACAAAAGAATTTTTGTAAATGGTGTAAATATAGATACGAGACTTAAAGTTACTGAAAATGATGTAATAACAATAGACCTAAACTATGAAGAAGATAATTCAAACATAGTTTCAAAACAAATGAATTTAGATATAGTATATGAAGATGAAGCAATGTTAATAATAAATAAACCTTCAGGAATTGCAATTCATCCTTCAATTAGGCATTATGAAGATTCTATTGCAAGTGGAGTAAAATACTATTTTGAAACTATTGGAATTCATAAAAAAATTAGACCTGTAAATCGACTAGATTTAAATACATCAGGTCTAGTTATTTTTGCAAAAAATGAATATATTCAGGAAAATCTAATTAAACAAATGCAAACAAAAACTTTTACAAAAGAGTATTTAGCAATTGTAACAGGAGTTTTAGAATATAAAAAAGGAATAATAGATAAACCTATTGAAAGGAAAGAAGGAAGCATTATAGAAAGATGTGTATCTGAAACAGGACAAAGGGCAATAACAGAATATGAAGTTATAAGCGAATTTAGTAATAATAATTTAGTAAAATGCAGATTATTAACAGGAAGAACACATCAAATACGTGTACATTTTGCATATATTGGTCATCCACTTTTAGGAGATTCATTATATGGTAAAAAAAGTGATTTAATAGAAGGGCAGGCTCTACATTGCTATAAACTAAAATTTTTACATCCAGTAACTTCAAAAGAGTTGGTAATTAAATGTGATTTAAGTAATAAATTAAATAATTTATTAACCAATTTATAGATGCGTAGATAATTAAATAATGACCAATAATAGGTTTAATAAGGATTTACAAGAATACGAACAGAAATTTGAAAAACTTTTAAAAAAAGTATTGACAAAATAAAAAATACGATATATAATACAATCAGCAAAGCGAACAAGAGTTCACAATAAATATTTAGGGCATAAATTTAGAATTTAGATATATAAAAAGCAAGAATGCAAAGCGATTTACATGGTATGTGTCCTAGAAAGCAAAAAAGAAAGGGATGGATTGTATTATGTTAAAATTATTAAATAGAAAAACAAATTTAGAAAAAGTATTAGGAAAAGACGCAAAAATATTTGGAGAAAGTTATGAGATAAAAATAATATATAAAAAAATAAAAAATCCTGAACTAGATTTAAATGGAAAAAATATAGAAATTAATTTACCACTTAAATATAAAAGAAATAGTGATGTAAATATTTTAAAATTAGCATTAGAAAAAATGTATGATGAAATTGCAAGAGTTGAAATAGAAAATATTATGGAAGAAACAAGAATTAAGCTAAAAGGTATTGCACCAGAAAACTATGTCATAAAAAGAATTCCAAATAAACTTGCAAAAACATTAAAAGACAAAACTATAGTTATAAATCCTGAAATAGTTAAATATAATAAAGAAGTTTTAAGATATGTAGTTTTATATGAATTTTGCCATCTAAAATATAGAGCAAATACTAAAAAATTTTGGGATATGATAGAAAAATATATGCCAAGTTATGAAGAATATGAGTATGTGACAGAGGTAGCGTAAAATAGATAATAAATAATTTTAATTATATATAGTATAAAATGGAGCTATAGAGTGCAAAATAATACAATGTATTGACAAAATAATATATTTGTAATATAATATACTAAAAGGAAGTGATTTTTATGGCTCAAACAAATTTAAGTGTAAGAGTTAATGAATTAGATAAAAAGAATTTTGAATTATTTTGTAATGAAGCAGGTATGAATGTATCAGTAGCAATAAATATGTTTATAAAAACAGTACTAAGAGAAAGAAGATTACCATTTGAAATAAAAATAGACCCATTTTATTCTAAAAGTAATATAGAATATCTTGAAAAAATTGTATCTGATATTAAAACAGGAAAAGCAAAATTTGAAGAGCATGATTTAATAGAGGATGATGATAAATAATATGAAAATTTTATGGGAAGAAAGAGCGTGGCAAGATTATTGCTATTGGCAAAAACAGGACAAAAAGACTTTAAAAAGAATCAATTTATTAATAAAAGACATAAATAGAAATTTTTATGAAGGCATTGGAAAACCTGAACCTCTAAAAGATAACTTGTTGGGATTTTGGAGTAGAAGAATAGATGATGTAAATAGAATAGTTTATACAATAGATAATGATTGCGTGAAAATTATTTCTTGTAAAGGTCATTATAACAACTAAAATATACTGATTACTAGTTAATAGTGTTAGTATATTTTTTTTTGATGAAGAGTCTAAATATTTAAAAAAAATTTTTGAAAAACACTTGCAAAAAAACTATTAATAGTATAGAATAAAATTGTCTTAAAAAGGCAAAATAAGAAAAGTAGCTTCGCATATGTACAGATTGCTTTGCAATCGCACGAATATAAGAAACTTTGTCTTTTTATATTCACAAAAATCTAACGATTTTTGCTTTATAATAAAATATATGAAGCTAAATAAAAAGGAGGAATTTTTATGGCAGTAAAAGTAGCCATTAATGGTTTTGGAAGAATAGGACGTCTAGCATTTAGACAAATGTTTGGAGCAGAAGGATATGAGGTTGTTGCAATAAACGACTTAACAAGTCCAAAAATGTTAGCTCATTTATTAAAATATGATTCATGTCAAAAAAGATATGATAAGGCAGATACAGTAGTAGCAGGAGAAGACTCTATAACAGTAGATGGAAAAACAATAAAAATATATGCAATGGCAGATGCGTCTCAATTACCATGGGGAGAATTAGATGTAGACGTTGTATTAGAATGTACAGGATTTTATACAACAAAAGAAAAAGCAGAAGCTCATATAAGAGCTGGTGCTAAAAAAGTTGTTATATCAGCACCTGCAGGAAGTGATTTACCAACAGTAGTATTTGGAGTTAATGAAAACATATTAAAGAAAGAAGATACAGTTATTTCAGCTGCTTCTTGTACAACAAACTGCTTAGCACCAATGGCAAAAGCATTAAATGATTATGCACCAATCCAATCAGGAATAATGACAACAGTTCATGCATATACTGGAGACCAAATGTTATTAGATGGTCCACACAGAAAAGGTGATTTAAGAAGAGCAAGAGCTGCAGCAGTAAATATTGTACCAAACTCAACAGGAGCTGCTAAAGCAATTGGACTAGTTATACCTGAATTAAATGGGAAATTAATTGGATCAGCACAAAGAGTTCCAGTTCCTACAGGATCAACAACAATTTTAACAGCAGTTGTTAAAGGAACAGATATTACACCAGATTCTATAAATGCAGCAATGAAAGCTCAAGAAAGTGCTTCATTTGGATATACAGATGAGCCATTAGTATCTTCAGATATTATTGGAATTACATGTGGTTCATTATTTGATAGTACACAAACAATGTGTATGAAGCTTGCAGATGATTTATATCAAGTACAAGTAGTTGCTTGGTATGATAATGAAAATTCATATACTAGTCAGATGGTTAGAACTATTAAGTATTTTGCAGAATTAAATTAGGTTGAAAAATATGGGTGGAGGGGGAACTTTTCTACCCATTTATTTATGAAAGGATGGATATTTATGAATAAAAAAACAGTGAAAGATATAGATTTAAAAGATAAAAAAGTTTTAGTTAGATGTGACTTTAATGTTCCAATGGATGAAAATAGAAATATAACAGATAACAGAAGAATTGTAGCTGCACTTCCAACTATAAAATACTTATTAGAACAAAATTGCAAAATAGTTTTATGTTCACATTTAGGAAGACCAAAAGGAGAGTTTAAACCTGAATTTTCTTTAGCACCTGTTGCAAAAGAGCTTTCAAAACAATTAAAAACAGATGTAGTTATGGCAAAAGATGTAATTGGTGAAGATGCAACTAAAAAAGCAAATAAATTAAAAAATGGAGAAATATTATTATTAGAAAATCTTAGATTTCATAGAGAAGAAACAGATAATGATCCTGAATTTGCTAAAAAATTAGCCGAATTTGGAGAAGTATTTGTAAATGATGCATTTGGAACAGCACATAGAGCACATGCTTCTACAGAAGGAGTAACAAAATATTTACCTGCTGTATCAGGATTTTTGATAGAAAAAGAATTAACATTTTTAGGAAATGCATTAGAAAATCCAAAAAGACCTTATGTTGCAATTTTAGGTGGAGCTAAAGTTTCTGATAAAATTGGTGTAATAGATAGTTTATTAGAAAAAGTAGATACATTAATGATTGGTGGAGCAATGGCATATACATTTTTCAAAGCACAAGGATATAGTGTTGGAGATTCTTTATGTGAAGAGGATAAATGCGACTTAGCTTTAGAATTAATGGCAAAAGCTAAAGAAAAAGGTGTAAAAATGGTGCTTCCTATAGATACAAAAATAGGAAAAGAATATAAGCCAGATACAGAAAGCAAAACTGTAGCTTGGACAGATATTCCAGATGGATGGCAAGGTTTTGATATAGGAGAAAAAACTATAGAAATGTTTAGGAAAGAATTAAATGGAGCTAAAACTATAGTATGGAATGGACCTTTAGGATTATTTGAGTTTGATCAATTCGCAGTTGGAACAGATGCTATAGCTCATAAACTAGCAAACTTAAATGATGCAATTACAATTGTAGGTGGAGGAGATTCAGCCGCAGCTGTAGAAAAAGCAGGTCTTGCAGATAAAATTTCACATGTTTCTACAGGTGGAGGAGCTTCATTAGAATTTTTAGAGGGTAAGAAATTACCAGGAATTGAAGCTTTATTAGATAAGTAACGAATTAATATTGTTTAAATAGCAAAATAAAAAAATCCGCAAGAAGGCATAGTAGATTTTCTAGAAGAAGAAGCAATGAAAATGCTATAATAAGGAATGATAGAAAATGGAGATAATAATAGGTGAAAATGCAGGTTTTTGCTACGGAGTTAAAAGAGCAGTAGATAATGCAATAAAAGAAGCTAGAATTGGTGTAACATATTGCTTAGGTGAAATAGTTCATAATCAAAATGTGATAGAAAAGTTAGAAAAAGCAGGAGTAATATTTATTAATAATATAGAACAAGCAAAAGGCAAAACAATAATAAGGGCTCATGGCGTACCAAAAGATGTATATGAAAAAGCAAGAAAAAGCAATATTGCACTTATAGACTTAACTTGTCCAAGTGTTTTAAAAATTCAACAGATGGTAGAAGATTATTCAAAAAAAGACTTTTTTATAATTATAGTTGGTGATAATAAACATCCGGAAATAATAGGAATAAAAAGTAGAGCGGGGACTAAATATGCAGTTATAGCTAATAAAGAGGAAATAAATAAAGTATTAAAAAAAATTCAAAATGAAAAAAATATTTTATTAATTTCTCAAACAACACATAGTTCAATAAAATTTGATGAAATTGCAGAGGAATTAAAAAGACAGTTAAAAAATAATGTTCATTTAGAAATTAAAAAAACAATTTGTCCATCAACTGAAATTAGACAAAAAGAAACTAAAGAAATAGCAAAAAAAGTTGAAATGATGGTAATAATAGGTGACAAGAGAAGCTCAAATACAAATAAATTATATGAAATATCATGTAAATATTGTGATAAAGTTTTATTTATAGCTGATGAAAATGAATTAGATATAAAAAAAATGAAAGATATAAAAACAATTGGAATAATGGCAGGAGCATCAACTCCAAAAGAAGATATTATAAGGGTAAAAAATAAATTAGAAGAGGTGTGATTATGAAATCATTAAATGATATATCTAAAGAAGCTTTCGAAAATTCAAAGAAACATGGTTTTTGGGAAAAAGAAAGAGATTTTGGAGAAGTAATTGCATTAATGCACACAGAATTATCTGAAGCATTTGAAGAATATAGACATGGAAAGGACTTTAATGAAACATATTATGAAAATGGAGATAAGCCTTGTGGTATACCTTCAGTATTTGCAGATGTTATAATTAGAATATGTGATTTTTGCGGAGCATATAATATTGATTTAGATAAAATAATTGAAGAGAAAATGCAATATAATAGGCATAGAGAATATAAACATAATAAAAAATGTTAAAAAGGAGGTTTATAATAATGAGAAGAAAAGTGATAGCTGGAAATTGGAAAATGAATATGCTTCCAAATGAAGCAATGGCAATGATAACAGAACTAGAGCCATTAGTAAAAGATACTGAAAATGAAGTCATTTTATGCGTTCCGTATACTGATTTATTTTATTGTTTAAACATAGCTCAAGGAACTAATATAAAAATTGGTGCACAAAATATGCATTTTGAAGAAAAAGGAGCTTTTACTGGAGAGGTTTCTGGAAAAATGCTAAAATCTATTGGAGTAGAATATGTGATAATAGGTCACTCTGAAAGAAGACAATATTTTAATGAGACAGATGAAACAGTAAATAAAAAGATAAAAGCTGCATTTGCAAATGAATTAAAACCAATTGTATGTGTTGGAGAAACTTTAGAGCAAAGAGAAGCAGGAAGTGCTTTTGAAGTAATTACTTCTCAGACTCAAAAAGCTTTAGATGGACTAAGTAACGAACAGGTTGCAAATACTATAATTGCATATGAGCCAATATGGGCAATTGGAACAGGAAAAACAGCAACTAAAGAAGATGCAAATGAAGCAATTAAAAAAATTCGTGAAAAAATTTGCGAAATCTATGGACAAAATGTGTCAGAAAGAGTTATAATACAATACGGCGGAAGTATGAAGCCAAGTAATGCAAAAGAATTACTTGAAATGTCAGATATAGATGGAGGACTTATTGGAGGAGCAAGTCTTAAAGCTGATGATTTTTCTGCTATAGTAAATTTTGAAAAATAATTGATTTTTGGTGTCTTTTAAATTTATTTAAAACGCGGTTACATACAAAATATATGCGTCATTCTCTTTTGAAAATAAATTTTTCTAGCCAAAAGACCAATTCTTTTCCAAAAAAAGAAACAAATGGAGGAAAAAAAATGGAACCAAAAAAAGTAACAATGCTAATGATATTAGATGGATTTGGTATAAATGAGCAAGAAGAAGGAAATGCGGTTAAATTATCGAATACACCTAATATTGATTCACTTATGAAAAAGTATCCAACAACAAAAATAAAGCCAAGTGGGTTAGCTGTTGGTTTGCCAGAAGGACAAATGGGTAATTCTGAAGTTGGTCATACAAATATAGGTGCAGGAAGAATTGTATATCAAGAATTAACAAGAATAACAAAATCTATAGAAGATGGGGATTTTTTCTCAAATGAAGAATTTATCAATGCTATAGAGAATTGTAAAAAACATAATTCAAAATTACATATTTTAGGACTTCTTTCAGACGGAGGAGTTCATAGCCATAATAGACATTTATATGGTCTTTTAGAAATGGCTAAAAGAAGAGATTTTGAAAATGTTTATGTACATTGCTTTTTAGATGGAAGAGATACACCACCTGCTTCTGCAGAAAACTATATTATAGAATTACAAGAGAAAATGAAAGAAAAAGAAATTGGAAAAATAGCTTCAATTTCTGGAAGATTTTATAGTATGGATAGAGACAAAAGATGGGAAAGAGTAAAAAAAGCTTATGATGCACTAGTTAATGGTGAAGGTATAAAATCTGCTAATGTTATAAATGCAATCGAAAATTCTTATCAAAAAGAAGTTTTTGATGAATTTGTTGAACCAACTGTAATTACTTCAGCAGATGGGGAAACTCCAATTGCTAAAATAGAGGAAAATGATTCTGTTATATTCTTTAACTTTAGACCTGATAGAGCAAGAGAAATAACAAGAGCAATTGTTGATAAAGATTTTAACGAATTTGAAACAAAAAAAATAAACACATATTTTGTATGTTTTACATCTTATGATGAAACTATGCCAAATGTTCATATAGCATTTAAAAAGGAGCAAATCAAAAATACATTAGGAGAAGTACTTAGTAATAGAGGATTAACACAACTTCGAATCGCAGAAACAGAAAAATATGCTCATGTTACATTTTTCTTTAATGGTGGCGAGGAAAAGCAATACAAAGGAGAAGATAGAATTTTGATTCCATCTCCTAAAGTAGAAACTTATGATTTACAACCAGAAATGAGTGCATATGAAGTTACAGAAAAAGTTGTAGAAGCAATTTTAAGTGGAAAATATGATTGTATAATTTTAAATTATGCAAATCCAGATATGGTAGGTCATACAGGAAGCTTAGAAGCAGCTATAAAAGCTGTAGAAGCGGTAGACGAATGTCTTGGAAAAGTTGTAAAGGCAATAAATGAAATGCATGGTAATTTAATAATTACAGCAGACCATGGAAATTGTGAACAAATGATAGATTATGCAACAGGAGAACCACATACTGCACATACAACAAATCTGGTTCCAATGATTGTAGTATCTGAAAATCAAAATATAAAGCTAAAATCTGAAGGAAAACTTGCGGATTTAGCACCTACTATATTAGATTTGATGAATATTGATCAGCCTAAGGAAATGACAGGCGAAACTCTATTAGAAAAGGAATAAATAAATGTTAAGAACTACGAAAACAATGAAAGAAAAATATGAACAAATTCAAAATTATATATTTACTCTTATACCTGAAAAATGGGAAGAAATATATTTGTATGCATCTGTTTATAAAGAAGAGGAAAACTCTGGGTCAGGAGAAATGTTTTTCTATTATTTGCCAAAAGGAATTTTAAAGAAAAAATATATTAATGTTTATGAAGTTCCTAGAAGGTTTAATATAAACGAAGAACAATACTTGAAAATTGTAGAAGAACTATTTAAATGTATAAAGAGTTTAAGACAAGATTTTATAGATACAGACCAAGAAGTTTGGACAAATTTAAGCATTTCTATTGCAAATTTAAAATTTAGAATAGAATATAGATATGATACTTTACCTAATACAGAACAAGATGTATTTGAAAGAAATATTATTTGGAAATATAAATATCTAAAAATAGGGGGAGACAGCAAAGAAGAAAGAAAAATTCTTGAAAGCTATTTTAACAGTAATGATGAGCAAAAAAAAGAATTATATGAAACAGGATTATATGTTAAAACAGAAAATCATAATATAGGGTTTGGTAAAGAAGATATTGCTGCTCGTGATTTTGTTATGTATGAAAAAGATGAACTTATTAGTAAAGCAAGTACTATAAAAAGTAAAATTTTTAGCAATGTAGTTTATAACAAAGATAAAAATAAACATACAAAAGAGGAAATGCATGAAGAGGTAGAAAAAGAGAAAACGTCTAAAAATCAGATTTTAGATAATTAATGTATTTAATTTTGTGAATTAAATGAATATATATGTATTTTTCGAATAATCTTAGGTAACTTTCATTTAACGCTAAAAATTCTAATTAATTTTACAAGCACCCTAAAAAAATTTGTTTTTAGATTCCCTTGCAAAATTATTAAGAATTTTTAAGCTATTTAGTTAACTAAGATTACTTCTTAAAATACTTATATATTCATTAAAATATAAGAAAAGTGGCTTCGCCACTGCGCAGATTGCAAAGCAATCGCGCAAATATAGGAAACTTTGTCTTTTTATATACACAAAAATCTGACGATTTTTCCTATATAATTAAAAAAGAAAGGAAGTTTTAAAATGAAAAATCGTTTAGAAATTGAAGAAGTAAAGGCATTAGAGGTGTTGGACTCTAGAGGAAATCCAACAGTA
Organism: uncultured Clostridia bacterium; assembly: GCA_946529215.1. Classification (GTDB taxonomy): domain Bacteria; phylum Bacillota; class Clostridia; order TANB77; family CAG-508; genus CAG-269. The sequence continues at coordinate 57,816 of CAMMZC010000003.1, read as the reverse complement.
CAAGTAGAGGTTATGCTAGAAGATGGAAGTTATGGAGTAGCTCTAGTTCCATCAGGAGCTTCAACAGGAAGCTTCGAAGCAGTTGAATTAAGAGATGGTGATCCATCAAGACATTTTGGTAAAGGTGTTTTAAAAGCTGTAGAAAATGTTAATACAATTATAAGAGAAGCAATCATAGGAATGAATGCGTATGATCAAGTTAAATTAGACAAAACATTAATCGAATTAGATGGAACAGAAAACAAAGCTAAACTTGGTGCAAATGCAACACTTGGAGTATCACTTGCTGTTGCAAAAGCAGCAGCTGCATCTGTGGGAATGGAATTATATCAATATATTGGTGGACCAAATGCTAAAGTTCTACCAACTCCAATGATGAATATTTTAAATGGTGGAAAACATGCAGATAATACTGTAAGTACACAAGAATTTATGATAATGCCAGTAGGAGCAAAATCATTTACAGAATGTATGAGAATGGCAGCAGAAATTTATCATACATTAAAGAAAGTATTAAAAGAAAAAGGATTAGCAACAGGAGTTGGAGATGAAGGCGGTTTCGCACCAAACTTATCAAGTGATGAAGAAGCTTTAAAATTAATAGTAGAAGCAATAGAAAAAGCAGGATATAAACCAGGAGAAGAAGTTTGCTTAGCCCTTGATGTTGCAAGTACAGAAATGTATGATGAAGCTAAGAAAATAGGAAAAGAAGGAAATTATTATTTCTGGAAAACGGATGAATTAAAGACTCCAGAGGAGATGATAGATTTCTTAGCAGAATTAGTAGAAAAATATCCAATAGTTTCAATTGAAGATGGATTAGCAGAAGAAGATTGGGATAATTGGAAAAAGCTTACAGATAGATTAGGAGACAAAATTCAATTAGTTGGAGATGACCTATTTGTTACAAATATTAAGAGATTACAAAAAGGTTTAGATAACAAAACAGCAAATAGTATTTTAATAAAATTAAACCAAATAGGAACATTAACAGAAACTTTAGATGCTATAGAACTTGCTAAAAAGAATGGATATACAGCAGTTGTATCACACAGAAGTGGTGAAACAGAAGATACTACTTTAGCAGATGTTGCAGTTGCAACAAATGCAGGACAAATTAAAACTGGTGCTCCATGCAGAACAGATAGAGTTGCTAAATATAACAGACTTTTAAATATTGAAAGTGATTTAGAAGATACAGCAATTTATGCAGGAAGAAAAGGATTGAATAGATAATATATAAAAATGGCTTTGCTTTGCAAGGCTGTTTTTCTTGTGAAAATAAAATATTTGTTTTCACTTTGTATTGCGAAATTTCAAGGATTCAAAGAATTAATAATTTTTACTTGCATAAACAAGTAAAAAGATATATAATACAAAAAAGAGGAGACAAAGTTGAAAAATAAATGTATATTTTATTTTTTCAATAAGTGTGGTGTCTTGTTTGAAAGGATGTTAATAAAAATGACAGAAATATCAACTTCAATTTTAAATATGATAAAAGGAAAAGAATCTGAAACAATATTTGCGCTTGAAAAAGCAAAAACAGATTATTTTCATATAGATGTGATGGATGGAAAGTTTGTAAAAAATAATACATATAATGATATGTTAGAAGTGAGTTCATATATAAAAAGAATTTCAAATTTACCAATAGATGTGCATTTAATGGTTGAAGATGTAAAAAAAGGAATAGATGATTTTTCAAGTGTTGAGCCAAATATTATAACATTTCATTTAGAGGCATGCAAAAATGAAAAAGAAGTTTTTGAATGCATAAATTTAATAAAACAGAATAATAGTAAAGTAGGAATATCTGTAAAACCAGCTACTCCAATAGAAGAAGTTTATAAATATTTGCCATATATTCATACATGTTTGGTTATGACTGTTGAGCCTGGAAAAGGTGGGCAAACTTTGCTTTCTGATATGGTTGATAAAATAGCGACTTTAAAAAAATATGTTGATGAAAATAATTTGGAAATAGATATAGAAGCAGATGGGGGAATAAATTTAAAAACTTGTGAAGCTGTAAAAAACGCAGGTGCAAATGTTTTAGTTGCAGGTACTGCGATTATTATGGCGAAAGATTATAGGCAAATAATTGACGAATTAAAGTTATAAATTTATTAATAGATTAGAAAGTAATATTTTGTGATTATATTATATTGATTTTGAAAAATTTGTACGCAAAAATCTCGACTAAATTAAGAATATGAAACATACTATAAATGTGTATTTATATCTTACGAAGATTAAAAATAAACTTATTTTATTAAGAAACTGCTTTTTAAAGACTTGCAATGTGCTTAAAATGGATTACAGCTAATCCTCACGTTATAGCCAAAAAAAGGGGTGCGTCGAAATTTTTTCAAAAAAATATATACTAAAATCGAATTACTTTAATTTTTTTTTAAAATCGTTAACCAGTAACTACAATAAATAAAAAACTAAAAAAATGTATTGACTTAAAATGAAAAAAATAATATAATAAATTCAGATTTTTTAAAGGAGGAAAAATTTATGAAAAAGTATTTTTGTGAGGCAATCGGAACAGCCGTATTAGTATTGTTTGGATGTGGAACAGCTGTAATTACAGGAAACACAGTAGCTATAGCTTTAGCATTTGGACTTTCAATTGTTGCAATGGCTTATGTAATAGGTAATGTATCAGGATGTCATGTAAACCCAGCTGTATCACTTGCTATGCTAATTAACAAAAAAATTACTGTTACAGAATTTTTATTTTATGTTTTAGCACAAGTAGTAGGTGCATTTATAGGAACAGGAATCCTTTTCTTTATCTTAAGTCAATCTGAAGCAGTTGCACAAGCTGGAGGAATTCAAGCTATAGGACTTGGAACAAATGGATTTGGAACAAATTCATCACTTGGAATTTCAATGTGGGCAGCACTTGCTGTTGAAGTAGTTTTAACATTTGTATTCATTTATACAATAATTGGAGTTACTTCAGATGAGAAAAAGTCATCAGTTGCTGGAATTGTAATTGGACTTACGTTAGCATTTGTACATATTCTTGGAATTGCTTTAACAGGAACATCTGTTAATCCAGCAAGAAGTTTAGCACCAGCAGCAGTAATGGCTATAGTAGGTAAAACTGAAGCTATTAAGCAAGTTTGGGTATTTATAGTGGCTCCATTTGTAGGTTCTGCATTAGCAGCATTTACATATAAATTTTTAAATAAAGAAAAAGAAGCAAAGTAACAGACTAAAGTATAAATGTAATGTTAGTATAAAAACCAATGTGCAGAAATTTATGCACTTAAACAAAATAAAAGTACTGCAATTTAAATGTTGCAGTATTTTTTTACATTTTTCTCTTGACAGTTCACCAAAATTTTTATATACTATAAGGGTAGAGAAATATATTTAATAAAAGAATAAATTGGAACATAATTAAAATTTATTCTTCAAAATTTAAACTATGTTCCGAAATCTTATATATATATTTATTTGCACATTGAAAATTTAATAAGAAAGAGGTGTATGATTATGAATCCAATAGTCATAATCGCAACTTTCTTAATCTCAATAGCAATTGGAATTTTTATAGGAATGTTCTTAAGAAAGAAAATTGCTGAATCTAAAATTCAAGGAGCTGAACAAGAAGCAAAGAGACTAGTTGATTTAGCTAAAATTGAAGCAGAAAATATGAAAAAAGAAGAAATCATTAAAGCAAAAGAAGAAATAATGAAAGATAGAAATGAATTAGATAAAGAGATTAAAGAAAGAAGAAGCGAAGTACAAAAACAAGAATCAAGAATGATTCAAAAAGAAGAAAATTTGGACAGACGTTCAGACAACTTAGAAAAAAAAGAAAAAGACTTAGACAAAGAGTATGAAAACATTGAACTTCAAAAAAAGGAAGCAAATGAATTAATTGAGAAGCAATCCCAAGAATTACAGAGAATTGCTAGTTTAAGTAAAGAAGAAGCTAAAAACTTCTTATTAGCACAAGTAGAAAAGGAAATCAGCACGGAAAAAGCTAAAATTATTAGAGACTTAAATCAAAAAGCAAAAGAAGAATCTAATAAAAATGCTAAGGAGATTATAACTTATGCCGTACAAAAATGTGCTGCAGATCATACTTCAGAAACTACAGTTTCAATTGTTAACCTTCCAAGTGATGATATGAAAGGAAGAATAATTGGTAGAGAAGGAAGAAATATTAAAGCATTAGAAACTCTTACAGGAATAGATTTAATAATAGATGATACACCTGAAGCAGTTATCTTATCAGGATTTGATCCACTAAGAAGAGAAGTTGCAAGAATTGCTCTTCAAAAATTAATTGATGATGGAAGAATTCATCCAGCAAAAATTGAAGAGATGGTAGAAAAAGCAAAAGAAGAACTAAGTCAAATTATAAAAGATGAGGGTGAAAGAGCAGCTTTAGAGACAGGAGTTAATAACTTACATCCAGATATTATAAAATTACTAGGTAAACTTAAATATAGGACAAGTTATGGGCAAAATGTTTTAAGCCATTCTATAGAGGTATCAAATTTAGCAAGAATTATGGCAGAAGAACTTGGCTTAGATGCCAAAAGAGCAAGAAGAGCAGGATTACTTCATGACATTGGAAAAGCTCTAGATCACGATATGGAAGGAACTCATGTACAGATAGGTGTAGATGTTCTAAAAAAATATAAAGAAAATCCACTTATTATAAATGCAGTTGAAGCACATCATGGTGATGTGGAGCCACAAACAATGGAAGCTGTTTTAGTTCAAGCTGCAGATGCAATTTCAGCATCAAGACCTGGAGCAAGACGCGAAACATTAGAAGCTTACATAAAAAGATTAGAAAGCTTAGAAGCAATTGCTGATTCATTTGAAGGAGTTGAAAAATCATTTGCTATTCAAGCAGGTCGTGAAGTTAGAATCATAGTTAAACCTGATAAAATAAATGATGACCAAATGACTGTTTTAGCAAGAGATGTTTCAAAGAGAATTGAAGATGAAATGGAATATCCAGGACAAATTAAGGTTAATGTTATTAGAGAAAAAAGAATAGTTGATTATGCTAAATAATCGTATTTTACGTAACAGAAAAGTGAGTATGGCTTTTCTGTTATATTTAAACAAGTTGCAAAGAAATTTGCAACTTTTTTTTATTCTCCTTGCATTTTTATTATGTGTGTAGTAAAATACAGATAAGTAGTTATAATGAAAGGAAAAAGTATGAAAACAAAATGGGAATATTATAAAATAAACGAAGAAAAAATAAAAAATATACAAGAAAAATATAATGTAAATAGTTTACTTGCGACTATTTTAGCAAACAGAGAAATAAAAGATATAAAAACATATTTAGAGCCAACAAGATATGATTTTCATAATCCTTATGAAATGCCAGATATGGAAAAAGCTGTAAAAAGAATTTTAGAGGCAATAGATAATAAAGAAAAAATTATAGTTTTTGGAGATTATGATGTAGATGGAATTACAAGTATTACTGTTTTAAAAAGCTTTTTCAAGGATTTGGGTATTGAAGTAAATGAATATATTCCAAATAGATTATATGAAGGATATGGCTTAAATAAAGAAGCAATAAAAAAAATAGCAGAGCAGGGTTATAATCTTATGATAACAGTTGATTGTGGAATAACAGGGATAGAAGAAATTGAATATGCCAAAAGTTTAGGAATAGAAACAATTGTAACAGATCATCATGAGCCAGGTGAAGAACTTCCAAATGCTATTGCTGTTGTAGATTGTAAAAGAAAGGATAATAAATATCCTTTTAGAGAGCTTGCAGGAGTTGGAGTAGCTTTTAAATTATGCCAAGCAATTTCTCAAAAACTTAATTTAGATGAAAAAGAATATTTGAAATTTTTAGATATAGTGGCTCTGGGAACGATTTCAGACATAGTGCCTTTAAAGGATGAAAATAGGGTTATTACAAAACTTGGCTTGATGCTTATTAAGCAAACCAAAAATTGTGGACTTGTTTCACTTCTTAATTTAGCGGGTTACAGAAAAATAGATTCTACTGCAATTTCATTTGGAATTGCTCCAAGAATTAATGCCTGTGGTAGAATGGGACATGCAAATGAAGCTTTAGATTTACTTTTATGCAGTAATATGAGAGAAGCTTCAGAAAAAGCTAGAAATATTGCAAAATACAATAATGATAGACAAGAATATGAAAAAATAATTTATGATGATGCGATTAAACAAATTGAAGCTAACAATTTAGAAAACGAAAATAGCATAGTTTTAGGTGGAGATGATTGGCATCATGGAGTTGTAGGGATTGTTGCTTCAAAGATAACAGATTTATATTATAAACCATGTCTTCTTATATGTTTTGAAAATGGAGAAAATATAGGGAAAGGTTCAGGAAGAAGTATATCAGGATTTGATTTACATGAATCTTTAACAAAATGTAAAGAATTATTAGAAGGCTTTGGTGGCCACAGTATGGCTGTTGGATTAAGTATAAAAAAAGAAAATTTGCCTAAATTAAAAGAGAAATTTGAAAAAATTGTAAAAGAAGCAAATATAGAAGATATATATCCAACAATAAATATAGATTGCATAATAAATATAGATAAAATAGATAAAGAAATGGTAGAAAGCTTGAATTTACTTGAACCGTTAGGTGAAGGAAATAAAACACCGATATTTGCTTTTAAGAATTTAAAGATAGATTCTATAAGGTCTTTAACAGAAGGAAAACATCTTAAACTTGTTTTAAAAAGTAATAATAACACTTATATTAATGCAATTGGATTTAATTTAGGGTATATGGCAAATGAATTTATTATAGGAGATAAAGTAGATATTGCAGGTTGTTTAGAAATAAATTCATTTAACGGCACAGATAGTGTGCAGATAAATTTAAAAGATGTGATGAAGGCGATTTGATTTGTATTTGTAATAATTTATTGAATATATAAATGGATAAAAAGGTAGATTAGGGTAATGAGGTTACTTTTTACCTCCGTCCCAAAAAGAAACTTTAGGAGGGAATAAAAAATGTCAGAATTAAAAGAAGTAACAATACAAGATATAATTTCAAAAAAGAAACAGAATTCGCGTAGAGTTGATACAAAGTTTATATTAAAAGCATATAATTATGCTTTGCAAAAACATGGTGAACAAAAAAGAAATTCAGGAGAACCATATATAGTTCATCCTTTACAAGTTGCTTATACTTTGGCAGATATGGGACTTGATGAGCAAACTATAGCAGCAGCTCTTTTGCATGATGTAATTGAAGATACAGATGCAACACATGAAGATATTGCAAAAGAATTTGGAGAAGAAGTTGCTGAAATGGTTGATGGTGTTACAAAATTAAGTAATATTCAATTTGCCTCAATTGAAGAAAATCAAGTTGAAAATTACAGAAAAATGTTTTTAGCAATGGGTAAAGATATAAGAGTAATTTTAATTAAACTTGCAGATCGACTTCATAATATGAGAACTTTAAAATATTTAAAAAGAGAAAGACAAATTGTAAATTCAAAGGAAACTATGGATTTATATTCCCCTCTTGCAAATAGGTTGGGTCTTTATTCTATTAAAGCAGAGCTTGATGATTTGGCGTTTAAATATCTTTATCCTGAAGAATATAGAGAAATTGTAGAAGGCATAAACAAAAAAAGAGATGAAAGATTACAATTTCTTGATAAAATAATGGAAGATATAAGAGTTGCTCTAAAAAAACAAAGGATAGATGCAGAAGTTACAGGAAGAGCAAAACATTTATATAGTATTTACAAAAAAATGAAAAGAGATAACTCAACACTTGACCAAATTTATGACCTTTTTGCTATAAGAATAATTGTAAATTCAGTAAAAGATTGTTATGCTTCACTTGGGGTTGTACATGAGATGTATAATCCAATGCCAGGCAGGTTTAAAGATTATATTGCTGTTCCAAAACCTAATATGTATCAATCTATTCATACAACTCTTTTAGGGGAAAAAGGAACTCCATTTGAGGTGCAAATTCGTACATGGGATATGCACAAAGTCGCAGAATTTGGTATAGCTGCACATTGGGCATATAAAGAAGCAAATTTTCTAGGAATTGGAAAACAAAATGTTAAAGTTAAACAAGATGATTTGGCTTGGCTTAGAGAAACAATAGAATGGCAAAAAGATATGCAAGATCCACAAGAATTTTTAGAAACATTAAAAACAGAACTTTTTGAAGATGAGGTATATGTGTTTACTCCAAAAGGAAAAATAAAGGTTTTACCTAAAGGAGCAAATGCTATAGACTTTGCGTACAATATCCATGCTGAAATTGGACACCATATGGTAGGTTGCAAAATAAACAGCAAGATGATGCCTATTTTAACACCGTTAAAAAGTGGAGATATTGTAGAAATAATTACTTCAGATAATTCTAAAGGACCAAGTATGGATTGGCTTAAATTTGTAAAAAGTTCATCTGCAAGAAACAAAATTAATGCTTGGTTTAGAAAAGAAAATAAAGAAGAGAACATAGAAAAAGGAAAAGACTTAATTGAAAAAGAAGTTAAAAGAATTAGTATAGATTATGTAGAACTATTCAAGCCAGAATATATTAAACCAATGCTTGATAGATATAAATACGAAAATTTGGAACAAATGTATGCTGCAGTTGGATTTGGAGCAAATACTGCAAATAAGGTCATTGCTAGAATGCTTATTGAATATAGAAAATATCATCAAGAAAATAATTTAGAGGAAGAAATAAAACAACTTTCAACAGAAAAGCAATCAAATAAATCTAAACAATCAAGTAATGGTATAATTGTAAAAGGAATAGATAATTGCTTAGTTAAACTTTCAAGATGTTGTAATCCACTTCCTGGTGATGAAATTGTAGGTTATATTACAAAGGGCAGAGGAGTTTCTATACATAGAAAAGATTGCATAAATGTTAAAGAACTTATAAAAGAAGAAAACAGAATGATTGATGTTTCATGGGTAGAAGAAGAAACGATTTCTTATAAAGCAGAAATTGAAATTTATGCAAATGATAGGAATAATCTTCTTTCCGATGTAATTATGGCTTTAAATAATGCTAAAGCAAAATTAGACGCAGTTAGTGCAAAAGCAAATAAAGATAGAATTGCAATTATTGAGGCAACCCTTGAAACACAAGGAGTTGATGACTTAAATAATGTGCTAAAAGCTTTAAGAAAAATTGATAGTGTGTATGAGGTAAAGAGGAAAAAAGTTTAGTAAAGCACCTCCACCTCATACTTAATAGAAATTGTAATTCGTTTCGTTAAAACTTTTTCGCTTTAAAATTTATTGTTTAATTTAAATAAAATATTGGAGGATAAATTATAAATGATACTTAAAAGATTAAAAATTAAAACTTGGATTGGAGATCCTACGAATTGTTATGTGATTTGTGATGAAGAAACAAAAGAGACTATGGTAGTAGACCCTGCAGGTGATGTAGATAGGATAGTTGAAGTGCTTGAAATTTTGAATTCAAACCTTAAATATATTTATATTACACATTGTCATGGTGATCATATTAGTGGGATTACAGAACTAAAAAATAGAAAAGGCGGAAAAGTTTTAATTCACAGGTTTGATGCGGAGGGGCTTAATGATATGAGTATAAATTTAACCCAAATAATAGATATGCCTGAGATTGAATTAGAAGCAGATTCTCGAATTGATGACGGAGATTTAATTCATCTTGGAAATTTAGAGTTTAAAGTAATCCACACACCTGGACATACAATAGGTTCATCTTCACTTTATTGTGAATCTGAAAAATTATTAATATCTGGAGATACTTTATTTAGAGGTGCTTGGGGAAGAACAGATTTACCAACATCTAGTTTTGTAGATATAATAGATTCTATTACAAATAAACTTATGAAATTACCTGATGAAACAATTGTATATCCAGGTCATGGAAAATCTACTATGATTAGAGAAGAAAAACCTATTTATTTGGAACTAAAACCAAGAGGATATTAGCTAAATGATATAATTCACAGCTTATTGTTGTACTGTTTAAAGTTAATATATAAATATTTACATTTACTAAAAAAATATTTTCGGATGTGAATTGTAATAATTAAATGTAAAAATTTGGTAATTTTTTTAAAAAACTATTGCATTATTATATATTTTGTGATAATATATTAATTGCAATAGTTTTTATTGCTTATACAAGATAAAATAATTTCTTTTTCAGTAAGACATATTTTTTTATTATTGATAATTATTTCAAATAATTTGATTCTTATAAAAATCAAAGAAAAAAAGAGAAAAATAAAAAAAATAAAATATAATACTAATTAATGGTTGGATAGGCTATTTGCTAAATATACTAAATTATTTTAGACTAGGAGGTGTGAAGATGCTAAAATTTATAAAAAATGATTTAACTATATATGAGGATATTTAAAAATACAATTAAAATGTTTTCTAGAAATTATTTAGAAGCAAGGAAAGGAGGAAATAAATGACTAATAAAGAAAGAGATGATATACTTATTACATTATTAAAAGGATTTAATAATTTTCAAACAGCTTTAGACGAAATAAGAAGTGAGTTGAAAAATATGGTTACAAAAGAAGAAGCAAAGAAATTTGCAACTAAAGAAGACTTAAAGAAATTTGCAACTAAAGAAGACTTAAAGAAATTTGCAACTAAAGAAGATTTAAAAGAATTAAGAGCAGAATTTAAAGAAGATTTAAAAGAATTAAGAGCAGAATTTAAAGAAGATTTAAAGAAACAAAAAGAAGAAATAGTAGAAGATGTAGTTAATGCAATAAATGTAGTATCCTCTATAACCTATGAACGCGATGCTAAGTTAGAAGCTAGAATTATTTCAAATGAAAATGAAATAAAAGAACTTAAATTAGCTATAGCAAACTAAAAAATTTCAAACAATAATTAAAAAAAACTTGCAAAGAGAGAATTTTTGTGATAGAATAGTATTTGTTAAATGTTAACGATGATTAACATCCTTACTCACAATTATGATTGTGGGTTATAAATCCAAAAGGAGGTGTAAATAATGAATAAATACGAGAGTGTAATCATTATTAATCCAAATTGTACTGAAGAAGCTATAAAAGCTTTAGAAAGTAAATTTACAGGGTTAATTAATGAAAACGGAAAAGTAGAATCTGTAGAGAATATGGGTAAGAAAAAATTAGCATATGAGATCAAAAAGAATAAAGAAGCTACATATATGCTAATTAATTTCGAAGCTAAACCTGATTCAATTGCCGAATTAGAAAGAAATTACAGAATCACAGATGAAGTTTTAAAATTCATCGTTGTAAGAAAAGACAAATAAAAAATGCACAAGATAATTAAAAATATTAAAGAATAAAGAAAAAGAATAGGGGCTTTTTTAAAGTAGAAAGGTATGTGATAAAAAATGAACAAAGTAATTTTAATGGGAAGATTAACAAAGGATCCAGAAGTTAGATATACTCAAACTTCAAATACATTAGTAGCTTCATTTGCACTAGCAGTAAATAGAAGATTTGTAAGACAGGGAGAGGAAAGACAAGCAGATTTTTTCAATATTGTAGCATGGGGAAAAAATGGAGAGTTTTGCAGTAAATACTTTAAAAAAGGTCAACAAGTAGGAGTTATTGGAAGACTTCAAACAAGAACTTGGGATGATGATAAAGGAAGACATTATATAACAGAAGTTGTAGCTGAGGAAACATACTTTGCAGACAGCAAGAGAGATGGAGAAGGCGTTAGTGCAGCTTTTGATAATGCTTTTGGTTCAACAATGCCAGGTGGAATGGAAGGAGATTCAGGAGCAGGTTCGGATTTTGAAGTATCTAGCACTGATGATTTACCATTCTAAAAAATTAGTATAAGGGGTGAAATAAATGGCAGATAAGAAAAATAAGAGAAATAACAGAAACAATAAAAATTATGATGAAGATTACAATCCAAGATTAAGAAAACAAAGAAAAAAAGTGTGCCCACTTTGTGGAGATGCAAACTTTGTTTTAGATTATAAAAACTTCGATTGTATGAAAAAGTTCGTTAATGATAAAGGTAAAATATTACCTAGAAGAACAACAGGGGCATGTGCAAAACATCAAAGAGATATTACTCTAGCTATAAAAAGAGCTAGACAAATCGCTGTATTACCATATACAGCTGAATAATGTTTATTCTCTAAGCATTAATTTTGATTTGCTTAGAGGATTTTTTTGTTTACATTAAAGTGTTTATGACTAGTAAAAGAATAATTAAAATCACTTGCATTTATAACGTAAATGTAGTAGAATAATAACATAAAAGAAAGAAGTGAGAATATTGACAAGTCAATTTTCAAGAACTGAAGTTTTAATTGGAAAAGAATCTATAAAAAAACTCCAAAACTCAAAAGTTGCAGTATTTGGGATAGGTGGAGTCGGTTCTTATGTTGTGGAAGGATTAGTAAGAGCAGGAGTTGGAAGTTTTATTTTAATAGATAAAGATGTGGTTGATGAAACCAATATAAATAGACAAATAATTGCAACTCACCAAACGATAGGAATGTCAAAAGTAGAAGTAGCTAAACAAAGAATTTTAGATATAAATCCAAATGCAAAAATTGAAATTCATAAAGATTTTTTTATGCCAGAGAGCATAGACTTTTTTAACGAAAAAATAGATTATATTATAGATTGTGTAGATACAGTAACAGCTAAAATAGAGATTATAGTAAGAGCAAAAAGTCATAATATTCCTGTTATTTCATGTATGGGAACAGGGAATAAATTAGATCCTACAAAATTTGAAGTAGAAGATATTTACAAAACAAGTATATGTCCTTTAGCTAAAGTTATGAGAAAAGAATTAAAGCAAAGAGGAGTAGAAAGTTTAAAAGTAGTCTATTCAAAAGAAGAACCTATAAAAACAAATATTTTTGATGAAGAAACAAATAAACAAATTCCAGGAAGCATTTCTTTTGTTCCTTCAGTTGCAGGACTTATTTTAGCTGGAGAAGTTATAAAAGATTTAATCAGATAGATTAAAAGATTATTTTAAAATAAATGAACCAAATACAAAACTATTTAATCTAAATAATGTATTATCATAAATAAAAACAAGTTAAAAAAAATTTAGCAGATAGATAAAAGGGGATATAAAATAAATGAAAACAGTATTAGAATACTTAGAAAATAGTACTCAAAAAAATAGTGAGAAAATAGCAGTAATAGATGAAAAAGGAAAATATACATACAAAGAATTAACAAATTTAAGCAAAAAAATAGGAACAGGATTAAGCAAATATTATGAGCCAAGAAATCCTGTGCCAGTTTTAATGGAAAAAGGAAAAGATACATTAGCAACGTTTTTTGGAGCAGTATATGCAGGTTGTTTTTATGTTTTGCTAAATCCAGATTTACCCAAAGTAAGACTAGAACATATAATAAATGTTTTAGGTGCGAAAAATATTGTTACAGATAAAGCACATGAAGAAATAGCAGCAGAGTTAATAAATAAAGAAGACATTTTATTATTAGAAGATTTAAAAAACACAGAAATAGGAGAAACTAAGCTAAAAGAAATAAGAAACGCTGCACTTGACTTAGACCCACTATATGCGAATTTTACCTCAGGTTCAACAGGTGTGCCAAAAGGAGTATTGGTTGGAAATAGGTCTGTAATTGACTTTATAGATAATTTTACTGAGATTTTTAATATAACAGAAAACGATATTATAGGAAATCAAGCACCATTTGATTTTGATGTATCTGTAAAAGATATATATTCAAGTATTTCGCAAGGTGCAACTCTAGTCATAATTCCTAAAAGGCTATTTTCTCTACCTGCAGAATTACTTGACTATATTTGCAACAACAAAGTTACAACTCTTATTTGGGCAGTATCTGCACTTTGCTTAATTACAACTTTCCATGCATTAGATTACAAAACACCAGAAACAGTAAATAAAGTTATGTTTAGTGGAGAAGTAATGCCAATTAAGCATTTAAAACAATGGATAGAACATTTGCCAAATGCAATGTATGTTAATTTATATGGACCAACAGAAATTACATGTAATTGCACATATCATATAGTAGACAAAAATTTAAATTACGAAAAAATCCCAGCAGGAAAGCCATTTCCAAATGAGCAAGTGCTTTTATTAGATGAAGATGATAAACTAATTACAGATGCAGACACACAGGGTGAAATTTGTGTAAAAGGAACTTGTTTAGCATTAGGGTATTTTAACAACAAAGAACAAACTTCATCACATTTTGTGCAAAATCCTTTAAATGACAAATATATAGATATGATATATAAAACAGGAGATTTAGGTACATATAACAAAGATGGCGAAATTGTTTTTATGGGAAGGAAAGATTTTCAAATAAAACACATGGGACATAGAATTGAGCTTGAAGAAATAGAAAGAGCAATGGAAAAAGTAACTGGAGTTGAAAGAAGTTGCTGCTTATTTAATGAGCAAAAAGGAAAACTTTATGGCTTTTATGTTGGAAATATAGAAAAAGATGAAGTTGTTAAATATTTGAAAGAAAATTTACCGGTATTTATGGTCCCTAATAAAATTACTCAAATAGAGAAATTTCCAATTACTAAAAATGGGAAGATTGATAGGAAAGAGTTGGCACTAATCTTAAAAAAATAATAAAAATTACTTTTTTCAGTGCGTAGATTTTTTAATCAAATATAATAATGAAGGAGAAAAAATGAAACAAGAAATTATAGAAAAAATCTTAAAAAAATATGAAACACCAATTTATGTATTTGACATTGACAAGCTAAAACAAAGAATTAGATTTTTAAGAGAAAATTTAACAAATAGGCTTGAACTATGTTATGCAATAAAAGCAAATACATTTATTGTAAAAGAAATAAATGATGATGTAGACAGATTTGAAGTATGTTCTCCAGGGGAATACAGCATATGTGAAGAATCAAGTATTACACCTGAAAAAATAGTTATTTCTGGAGTGTATAAAACTCCAAGTGTAATAGAATATATGATCACATCAAACAAAAAAATTGGAAGATACACAGTTGAGTCGCAAGAACAGTTAAAGCTTTTAGATGAACTTTCAAAAAAACATAATGTAAAACTAAATGTTTTACTTAGACTTACAAGTGGAAATCAATTTGGAATAAATGAAGAAGATATAGAAGAAATAATATCTAAAAAAGATTCTTATACAAACTTGAATTTTGAAGGAATTCAATATTTTTCAGGAACTCAAAAAAGAACAAACAAAAGGCTTCAAAAAGAAATAGATTATTTAGATGAGTTTTTAGCAAGACTAGAAGAAAAATATAACTACATAGTAGAAGAGCTTGAATTTGGAACAGGTTTTCCTGTGCATTATTTCCAAGGAGAAGAATTTGATGAAGTAGAATTTTTAAAAGAATTCTCTAACGGAATTGACAATATGAAATATAAAGGAAAAATTGTAATTGAGCTTGGCAGAAGCATTGCGGCTTCTTGTGGATATTATTTAACAAAAGTAGTTGACAAAAAGACAAATAAGTGTCAAAATTATGCTATACTAGATGGAGGAATTCATCACTTAGTTTATTATGGACAAACAATGGCAATGAAGTTTCCACATCTTGAAATATATCAATTGCGAGATAACACTAATATTGAGCAAGACGATAATAAAGAAGAGCGTGAAAACAAAAAAACAGAGCAAGATAACAACAATACAGAAGCTTGGAATCTTATGGGTTCACTTTGTACAATAAATGATATAATTATAAAACAATATCCTGTAAGTAATTTACAAGTAGGAGATGTGTTTATATTTAAAAACACAGGAGCTTATTGTATGACAGAAGGAATTTCACTATTTTTAAGTAGAGAATTGCCAGAAGTTGCTTTACTTAAAGGTGGAAAACTCAAATTAGTAAGAGAGGCATTTGAAACATATACTTTAAACAAGGCAAGTTATTATTTTTAACAGGCTGAACTTTCATTAATAAAAATATCTTTAAAATTCAATCATTAAATAAGAAAAACTATTATGTTAAATAAGCTTAAATTTTTAAAAACATATAGATAATATATAAAATTTTTAAAAAATTTGGACGCAAAAATTGTAATCAAACAAGACGCATCATACCTAATATAATAATATCGCTAAAATTAATGAGATTAAAAAATAACGACTTTTATAAAAAAATGCGAGATTTTAAACAAAAATAACGCTAAAAATTGATTACCGCTAATCCTTATGCTTGTGCCAAAAAAGGGGGTGCGTCGAAATTTTTTAAAAAAAAGAACGTATTTCCCCAAGAGAAATTGGCTATTGATAAAATATATAATAAACTAAAGTTCATAAATAAAGGTTAATAAATATTAAAGTAAAATGGGAACTGAAATCTGTCCCTAGAAAGGAAGTTAAAAATGGAAAGATTAATTGAAATTTTAGAAGAAATAGAAGATGGAGTAGATTACGAAAATTGCACAACTTTAATAGATGAGCATTATTTAGATTCACTTGCAATCATTTCACTTGTTGCAGAGCTAGAAGATGAATTTGACATTGTAATACCAACAGTAGAAATAATACCAGATAACTTTAATTCTGCAAAAGCTATGTGGGAAATGATTACACGTTTGCAAGAAGAAGGGTAGAAAACAAAAATCTTTTTAATTTGAGATATAAAAAAACAAAATTATGAAGTAAGAGAAGGGAAAGATAAAAATGACATATTTTGGAGTAGCATATCTTTTTATGTTTCTTCCTTTAACATTAATTGCTTATAGCATAGTTCCACAAAAACACAGATGGAAAGTGCTATTGCTTGCTAGCTATGCATTTTTTTGGTCTATAAGCAAAAAATTAATTGTGTATGTAATAGGCTCTACATTTTTAATACATTATATAGGAATTTGGCTCGAACTATTACAAAATGAAAGAAATGGAATTTTAAAAGAAGCAGAAAAAGAACAAAAAAAGAAAATAAGAGCAGAGTATTTAAAAAAACAAAGAAGAGTACTAACATTTGGAGTTTTAGTAAATATTGGTATTTTGTTAGTAGTAAAATATATAGGATTTATTGGTGGAAATGTAAATTCTTTATTACAAACTTTAAAAATACCATTCAAGCTACAAATACCAAAAATATTAATGCCAATAGGTATATCATTCTATACTTTACAAGCAGTTTCGTATTTGGTTGACATATATCACGAAAAAATTAAGGCAGACAAAAATATTGCAAGACTTAGTTTATATTTAACATTCTTCCCACAAATTATGGAAGGCCCAATTTGCAGATATTCAGAAACTGCAATGCAATTATGGGAAGGAAACAAGATTACTTATGCTAACTTAAAAAGCGGATTATTAAGAATTAGCTATGGTATGATTAAGAAAATGATTATTGCAGATAGGCTAAACAGATTTATAGGTGAAATATATCGAAATTATGCAAAATATGATGGCGGAATTATGGTAGCTGGTATGGTTCTTTATACATTACAGCTTTATATGGATTTTTCAGGAACAATGGATATGGTAATTGGAACATCAGAAATTTTTGGAATAAAATTACCAGAAAATTTCAAACAACCATTTTTCTCAAAAAACATATCAGAATTTTGGACAAGATGGCATATAACTTTAGGGGCATTTTTCAGAGATTACATATTTTATCCATTATCACTTTCTGAGCCATTAAAAAAATTAACAACAAATGCTAGAAAGAAAATTGGAAAATATTATGGACCATTAATTGCAAGTGCTATTGCACTATTTTGTGTATGGTTCTGTAATGGACTTTGGCATGGAGCAGCTTGGACTTTTATATTTTTTGGAATGTATCATTTTGTACTTATTTTATCAGGCAAAATATTTGAGCCTGCAGTTTTGTGGATTAGTGCGAAATTACACATAAATAGAGAAAAAGCGTGGTATAAAGGATTGCAAATAATAAAAACTACATTACTTGTTTTTGTTGGAGAGTTATTCTTCAGAGCAACAACAGTTACATCAGGATTTGAGATGCTTGGTAAGATGTTTACAAATTTCTCATTAAATTCATTTAAAGATGGAACAATTCTAAAACTTGGAATGGATGTGCAAGATTTTATAATTATTGCTATATTTACAATTTTAGTGTTTGTAATTAGCATAATGCATGAAAAAGATATAAGTGTTAGAGAAAAAATTTCTAAGAAAAATATAGTTATTAGATGGACTATTTACTATTTAATAATTTTTGCAATACTTTTATTTGGAGCTTATGGAATCAACTATGAGGCAGTACAGCCAATGTATGCTAATTTTTAGTTTTTTTGTGTATATTTTTATAATGATTGTGTGTCGCAACTTCCATATTCTAAATGACTTGTTTGTAAGTTGATCCAATCGCACCCGCTATGCTCGTTTGGTTGCTTACGCGCATTATTAAAATATACACTAAAATGCCAATAATAAAAAGTATTTTAATAGAAAGAGAGATGTAAAATGAAAAGGACAATAAAATGTATTGTTTTTGTAGGCATATTTTTTATAATTTTAGCTTTACTTTCAAAAATATTTGTACCAAAAAACAATACTTTAGAAGCTGGAATAGGAAAAAGAAAACAACTTGTAACAGGAATTTATACTGAGCCAGAAAATACTATAGATGTTATAGTACTTGGAGATAGTGAATCATATAATTCATATATACCTCTAGAACTATGGAATCAATATGGATTTACTTCTTATGTTTGTGGGACACCTGCACAGCGTATTTCTAATAGTTACTATTATTTAAATGTAGCTTTTAAAAGACAAAAGCCTAAAATTGTTATTTTAGAAGCAAATGCTTTATATACTAAAAATGGATATGTGCGCCATTTAAAAGAATATGTTGATAAATATTTTCCAGTTTTGGAATTTCATGATAGATGGAAAAATTTAACCAAAGAGGATTTTTATAAAACACCTGAATATACAGAAATAGTAAATGATAAAGGATATAGATTTAGCACTAAGACCAATAAAGTAAAGAAGAGCAAAAGAGATAACTTCATGAAGGAAAATGAAGTTTCTAAAAAAGTACCTAGTGATAATATAAAACATTTAAAAGAAATTAAAGATTTATGTAAAAAAAATGATGCAAAATTTATGCTGTATAATTCACCATCACCTGCAAATTGGAATTATGATAAACACAATGGAATAGAAAAAATCGCAAAAAAATTAGGAATAGAATATATTGACTTAAATTTAAAGGTTGATGAATTAAAAATTAATTGGAAAAAAGATTGTCAAGAAAAAAGGGGAGAGCATTTAAATTACACAGGTGCTTTAAAAGTAACAAGTTATCTTGGTGAGTATTTGAAAAATAACAATGATCTTCCAGATCATAGAGAAGACAAAAGTTTTGAGGCTTGGAATGAAGCTTATAATAATTTTCAAAAAGAAATAGAAGAAAGTAAAAAAGCAGATGTATAATGTCTGCTTTTTAATTATATAGTAATTTAATTTTCTTTCCCTTTTTCTCTATAAAGCCTTCTTCAATAAGATGAGAAAGCTCACGAGTCATAGCACTTCTATCTACACTCAAATAATCTGCTAAATCTGTAAAAGTAAAAGGAATAGATATAGTTTTACTTAATTTTTTACTAGACAAAATATCAAAATATGATAAAAGTTTGTCTCTTATATTTTTTTTAGTAAGAAGCTCAATTCTAGTGTTAAGTTCAACTACTTGGCTAATAATTAGTTTATTTATTTGCTCGGAAAATTCTTTATGAAATGAGCAATTTTGCCTGCATTTAGTCCAAAGATTATCATAAGAAAAAAATAATACTTCACAATTTGTTTTTGCAAGCACAAAAAGTTCGTTATTTGTATTTGCGGGATAAAGGGCTTCTCCGAAAATACTATTATTAGAAAATTGTCCAATTATTGTTTTATTACCATTAAAATCATATCTAATTAAATCTGCCTCTCCATTTAGAAGAATGCATAGTTGATTACGTTTTTCAAGATATGTTGTTATTGTTTCTCCTTTTAAAAATGAGTGCTTAGTTGTCTTATAGCATCTAGTTTCAATGGATTTTAGAAAATTTGAAATTTCTTCTTCAGATTGCATTTTGTTACACCTCTATTAATTTTTTTGTTGGATATATTTTAAAATTTTTCTTATTTTGATATATATAACTATAGCATATATTTGTTGCAATAGCAACAGATTTTTTAATAATTATTGATATAATTTTAAAAAATACGTTACAATTTTCAGCTAATTGTTGTACGGGTTAAAGTTAATATATAAATTATTTTACATTATCCCCATTCTAATGATTTCATCAAAAGTTTTTCAAACTTTTGGAAATCATTGAACGGTCCCCACATTTAATTACAAATAATTTATATATTAACTTTTATAAAAAAATATTTTCGGTTGTGAATTGTAACGAAAATACTAGTGAGAAAGGGAAAGAAATGAAAGTAATAAAAAGAGATGGAAGAGTCGTAGATTACGACAAAAGTAAAATAAAAATTGCCATAGAAAAGGCAAATACAGAAGTTACCAAAAAAGAAAAGGCATCAACAGAAGATATAAAAACAATAACAGAATATATAGAAGAATTAGGCAAAAAGAGAATTTTAGTTGAAGATATTCAAGATATAATAGAAGCAAAATTGATGGAACTTGGAAAATATGAGCTTGCAAAAAAATACATAGTATATAGATATACAAGAGCATTGGTTAGAAAAAGTAATACTACAGATGAATCAATTTTAGGTTTAATAAGAAGAAATAATAAAGATGTAATGGAAGAAAATTCAAACAAAAATGCATTAATTGCTTCTACACAAAGAGATTTAATTGCAGGAGAAGTTTCAAAGGATTTATCAAAAAGAATTTTACTTCCAGAAAAAATAATAAAAGCATGGGAAGACGGAATTTTGCATTTTCATGATGCAGATTATTTTATACAACCAATATTTAATTGTTGTTTAATAAATATAGGTGATATGTTAGACAATGGAACTGTTATGAATGGCAAAATGATAGATTCTCCAAAGAGCTTTCAAGTTGCATGCATTGTAACTTCTCAAATTATAGCAACAGTTGCAAGTAATCAATATGGCGGACAATCTATAGATATGATTCACCTTGGCAAATATTTAAGAAAAAGTAAGGAAAAATTTAAAAAAGAAGTAATAGAAGAACTAGGTGAAAATTTTGATAAAAAAATAATAGAAAAATTAGTCTCAAAAAGGCTAAAAACAGAATTAGCAGCGGGAGTGCAAACAATTCAATATCAAATAAACACATTAATGACTACAAATGGT
This sequence comes from uncultured Clostridia bacterium, assembly GCA_946529215.1. Taxonomy (GTDB): domain Bacteria; phylum Bacillota; class Clostridia; order TANB77; family CAG-508; genus CAG-269. Next base: position 36,544 of record CAMMZC010000003.1, on the reverse strand, counting down.
CAAGCTCCATTTGTTACACTATTTTTGCACATTGACCCTAATGACGAATACATCGAAGAAAATGCAATGATAATAGAAGAAGTATTACGTCAAAGGTTACAAGGAATTAAAAATAGTGCAGGAGTTTATGTTACACCAGCATTTCCGAAATTAGTTTATGTTTTAGATGAATGTAATAATTTAACAGGTGGAAAATATGATTATTTAACAAAACTTGCTGTAGAATGCTCTGCAAAAAGAATGTATCCGGATTATATTTCTGCTAAAAAAATGAGAGAAAATTATGAAGGAAATGTATTTAGCCCAATGGGATGTAGAAGTTTCCTTATTCCATGGAAAGATGAAAATGGAAACTACAAATTTGAAGGTAGATTTAATCAAGGGGTAGTAAGCATTAATTTGCCACAAGTTGCAATTGTTGCAGAAGGAGACGAAAAGAAATTTTGGGAGCTACTAGATGAAAGATTAGAACTATGTAAAGAAGCATTAATGTGTAGACATTATGCATTAGTTGGAACATCTGCAGATATTAGCCCAATTCATTGGAGATATGGAGCAATTGCAAGATTAGAGCAAGGAGAAAAAATAGATAAATTACTTTATGGAGGATATTCAACAATTTCTCTTGGATATATAGGAATATATGAAATGACAAAATTAATGAAAGGAGTTCCACACACAGCACCTGAAGGACACGATTTTGCAATAAAAGTAATGCAATACATGAAAGATAAAACTTTAAAATGGAGAAAAGAAACAAATATAGGATTTTCTTTGTATGGCACACCTGCAGAAAGCTTGTGCTATAGATTTGCAAAAATAGATAAAGAAAGATTTGGAACTATAGAAGATGTAACAGATAAAGGATATTACACAAATTCTTATCACGTAGATGTTAGAGAAAAAATAGACGCATTTGAAAAGCTTAAATTTGAATCAGAATTTCAACAATTATCTGGTGGTGGAGCAATTTCTTATGTAGAAATTCCAAATATGAAAAACAACATTCCAGCACTAGAAACATTAATTAAATACATATATGAGAATATTCAATATGCAGAAGTAAATACAAAATCTGATTATTGTCATGTATGTGGATTTGATGGAGAAATTAAAATAAATAAAGACTTAGAATGGGAATGCCCAAATTGCGGAAACAAAGACCATAGCAAACTTACAGTTGTACGTCGCACTTGTGGATACTTGGGAGAGAATTTTTGGAATGTAGGGAAGACTAAAGAGATAAAGGCAAGGGTTTTGCATTTGTAATGTTTTAAGGAAGTACTAAATTTTTTCAGTAGTACTTCCTTTTAAATAATAAAACCTAAGTGAAAATGTAAATGTTAATGTAGAGTGCATTTAGTTTATTGTAAATAGGAAGTGGTATTAAATTTAAAATATTTATTGACATTTTGAAAGTTAACTACTATAATATAAATTGTATTTGCCACTATAGCTCAGTTGGTAGAGCGACGGATTCGTAACCCGTAGGCCAGCAGTTCGATTCTGCTTGGTGGCACCATAAAAAAAGAAAACAAAAAAATGTTCGAAAAACTATTGACATTTTTTTGTTTTTTTGTTAGGATATATTTTGAAAAAGAAATTGGGCAGAATTTCTTTTAGTCAACTTCTAGAAAAGCAAGGCAAGTTTGAAAATAACTGAAAAAGCAGTTATTTTAATCAAATTTTGTGCCTTGCAGGAAAGGAATGTCAGTAAATATGAAAATAATTCATTGTAGTGATTTACATCTTGATTCTAAAATGGAAACAAACTTAGATAAAGAAAAAGCAAGAGAAAGAAAAAATGAAATTTTGCTTACATTCGATAGAATGGTACAATATGCAAAAGAAAATGATGTTAAAATAATAATAATTGCAGGAGATTTATTTGATAAAAAAGCAGTTACTGTTAAAGCTAAAAAGACTGTTAAAAATGCTATTATATCTAATCCTGAAATAGATTTTGTCTATTTAAAAGGAAATCATGATGAAGCCGGATTTATAGATGAAGATGAAGAATTACCATCAAATTTAAAAACATTTAACAGAAATAATTGGCAAACTTATGAATATGGCAATATAACAATTTCTGGAATAGAGTTTGGAAATACTCCAAATTATGAAATATATAATTCTTTATTTCTAGAAAAAAATAAGTTAAACATAGTTGTTATGCATGGTCAAGAGTCAGAAACATCTATAAAAGATAAAGCTGAGATAATAAATTTAAAAGAGCTTAAAAACAAAAATATAGATTATCTTGCATTAGGACATATTCATTCATACAAAAAAGAAAAATTAGACAATAGGGGAGTATATTGTTATTCTGGTTGTCTAGAAGGAAGAGGATTTGATGAATGTGGAGAAAAGGGATTCGTGCTACTAAATATAGAAGATAATAAGATAAAAACTGAGTTTATACCTTTTTCGTATAGAACATTATATGAAGTTCATGCAGACTTAACAGGATTAAAGGAAAATAACGAAATTGAACAATCCATAGCAGAAAAATTAAAGGGTATTCCTGGAACAAGCTTAGTAAAATTAGTTTTAGGCGGAGATATTGAGATAGGAGAAGAAAGAGATATAGATTATTTAACAAAAAAATTTGAATCAGATTTCTTTTTTCTAAAAATCGAAGATAAGCCAAATATCAAAATAGATTATATGAAATTTCAAAATGATATTTCTTTAAAAGGTGAATTTATAAGGCTTGTATTAGATCAAAAAGATTTAACAGAGGAAGAAAAAAATAAAGTTATAAGCACTGGAATTAAAGCACTTTCAGGAGAAGATTTATTATAATACAAATGGAGGATTAACATGAAATTATTAAAATGCCATATACAAAATTTTGGTAAATTGCAAGATTTTAGTTATGATTTTCAAGATGGATTAAATACAATAAAACAAGATAATGGATTTGGAAAAACAACTTTTGCAACATTTATTAAATCTATGTTTTATGGGTTAGATACTCAAGCAAATGCAAGATTTGAAAAATCAGATAGAAAAAGATATATTCCATGGCAAGGAGGAATATATGGCGGAAGTATTGAATTTGAAATAAATAGCAAAAAATATAGAATAGAAAGAACATTTGGAAAAAAAGCTACTGATGATACATTTAAATTATATAATTTAGAAACAAATTTGGAGAGCAAAGATTATTCAGAAAATATCGGAGAAGAAATATTTAAAATAAACAAAAGTGCTTATGAAAGAAGTACATACATACCACAAGGGCAAATACAGATTGAGATGGAAGACAGCATTAATGCTAAACTTACAAATATGTTAGAAAGTGATAATGATATAAACACATCAGAAGAAGCATTAAAGAAACTCAATGAAGCAAAAAAAATATATAAAAAAGATAGAGGACAAGGTGGACTAATAGACGAAAAAAAGACTAAATTATATGATTTACAAAGAAAATTTGAAAATAGCAAAATAGATATTGAAAATTTTGAAACAAGAAAAAATCAATTAGAAGAAAAAATAAATGAAATACATACCTTAGAAAATCAAAGAATTGAGGAACAAAAACTACTTAAAAAAAAGATTGAACAAGATAGAGTTAAAGCCAAAAAAGAAGTTTATGACTCAATACTAACTAAATATTCTTCTTACCAAGAAGAATATAAAAATTTTGAAAAATTTTTCTCAAATGGGATTCCTACAAATTCATTTTTAGAAAATCTAGCTAATAAAAATTATGAAATAGAAAAAACAAAATTAGAAATATCAAATTGCAAAATAACAGATGAAGAAGCAAAAGAATTAGAAGTACTGCAAAATAAATATAAAAATGGAAATATTTCAATAGAAGAAATAGATAAAAATATTTTTGAATATTCGCAAATACAAGATATAGAAGAAAAAGTCAATACAAAGAAAAAAGAGAAAGAACAAAAACAAAATGATTTAGACATAGTTAATAAAAAACGTAAAAAGGTGTTAATTACAATAATATTATCTTTATTATTAATAATAATAGGCAGTGGTTTGATAATTACAAATATACAAAAAATAGCAGGAATAAGTCTAATTTCTACAGGTATACTTTTTGGTTTATTCAGTTTTTTATCTAAAAACAAAAGACGTAAAATTTCTAGCTTGAGCAAAGAAATTTTAAATCTTCAAAAAGAAATAGAAGATATGCAAAATAAAAAAGAAGAAATAAACCATAATGTAGAAAATTTCTTAAAACAATATTATTCAGCAGAAAGTTCAAATAAGATTTTAGATTTAACTAGTTTAAAAACAGAATACAGTAATTATAAAACACTATTAAAAAACAAAATATCAAAAGATGTGTCTTTACAAAATTTAAAAATTAATCTTGAAAAATTAAAAAATGAAATAGAAGATGACTTTAAAACATATTATATAAGTATAGACAAATCATATACAGACCTAATACAAGATTTGAAAATAAAAATAAATCAATTTGAAGAATCTAAAAATCAACTAAAAGATATAATTGACAAAAAAGAAAAATATGAAAAAGAAAATAATGTTGAGGAATTTAAAAATATAGAAGAAATATCCGCTTCTGAAGAAGAAATCAAGCATAAAATAGATGTTTTAAATAACAAAATTGATATGCTAAATGACGAAAAAAATCAAATAAAAAATCAAATAGAGGTTTTAGAAAATAGAATTGATGAAAGTGAATATTTAGAAAGTGATATAGAAAATTTAAAAGGAGAAATAAGCAATTTAGAAGAAAAATATAAAATTTTAAACAAAACAGAAGAACTTTTAAAAACATCAAAAGAAAACTTTTCATCAAATTATCTAAAAAGTATGGTTATTGGATTTAATAAATATTTATCTTTGATTGATACCAAAGAATTAAAAACTTCTGTTGATACAAATTTAGATGTAAAAATAGAAGTAAATGGTTCTCAAAAAGAAATAAAAACTTTTAGCACTGGATACAAAGACTTAATTTATATCTGTATGAGATTTAGTTTAATAGATGCTTTGTTTAGTGGCGAAACACCATTTGTTGTGCTTGATGACCCATTTGTAAATTTAGATGAATCAAAAACCTCAAAAGCACTTGAAATTTTACAAGAATTTACGAAAAAATATCAAGTTATATATTTTTCTTGCAATTCTAGTAGAATTTAAGATATATTTTCATATAATGCTTTAATTTTCAACTCAAGCAAAATAAAAGATTCTTAGCTATAATACTAGTGAAAAATTAAAAATATAAAGTGGCAAAAAATGAAGATTAAAAGAGAATAAATTAATAAGAATAAGATTAATCCATAATAAAAAACATTAATAAAGCAATTTAGCACCTTAAATTATTTGAAAAAAATGCTATTATATGATAATATAAATATAACAATAAAATAATTAAACAAAACCCCTGCATAGTGCGTATTGCAGAATTTTTAGAACCTACAAGTTTAAAGAGGGGCTGAACTCTGAATATGGCGTGCAAGCTTACACTTTTTGCAATATAATAGTAGTAAGAAGCCCATGAGTATTTAGGTAGGCACCCACCTGTTTGTGAGAGCAGGTTGTTAAAAATTTTGGCACAAGTTACGGCTACAGCGGGGATTTTTTGCGCTTAAAAATTTGATTACATAAAAATCTTTTTATTTTTAAAGTTTTGATTGCATTTTTTTTATTCAAGTGCTATTATATATGTGTATTTAAAATAATGATTTAGTTTAAGAAAAGAAGAATTAAACAACTATAAGTATTTAAGAGAGGAATGATCTGATTTGGAAGAAAATATAAAAATAAATTTTTTTAAGAAAATATGGTATTCAATTGCAAAACCAAGCAAATATAAGGAACTCAGAAAACAAGGTATTAGCAAGGCAATAAAGTATTTCTTCTATGTAGTATGTATATTAGCTTTAATTGTAGCTATAATCGCAACTTTTTTACAATTAGATGTTGTAAAAAATTCAATTAATTATTTAGATGAAAAATTACCTGAAATTAAATTTAAAGAAAATATTTTATCACTTGAAAACGAAGAGGCAACTATATTAGATGATGAAAAAATAATTGAATTTTTTAGGAATGTAATTGTTATAAATCCGCTTCTTGAAAAACAAGAAGCGATAGAACAATATAAAGATCTAGCAACAGATAGGAATAATGTTATTATATTTCTAAAAGAAGAATATGTTTTAATCTCAAATAAATACAATCATGAAAACAAAAATGAAGAAGGACTTGTATCACAAAAATATTCTGAGATTTCTTCAAATTTTATAAAAGATTTAAACTATGAATATGGCAAAAAAGATGTTTTAGAATATTTAAGAAAAAGAACTTCATTTTCATATTATATAGCACAATATTTTGTTGTATATTTCGGAAGTATAGCTCTGATGTATGTTATATATATTTCATTAATTTCTGTAGGTTTGTGGCTTGTTACTAAAATCTTAAAAAGCAAATGGACTTATAAAGAATCATTAATGAATACAATTTACGCTTCTACCTTGTCTATGATAGTTTTTGTTACATATATGATAATGAGTTATTTTACAAAATTTAGAATTTCTATTATGGATATAATAAGTATTGGAATAATATTTGTTTATTTGTATTTAATCTTGTGGAAACAAAAAAGAAATGAAAAAAATAAGCCTTGAAAAATTAATATTTTCAGGGCTTTTATTTGGTTGATGAGGACAAGACAAATAACCCAAAATTTACTGAAATATCAATATATTTTTTATAAATGGTGTGTGAATGTAAACATTTTGCCCTTTTTTTAGCCAAATAGTTGTGAGAGAGTTTGTGAAAGTATAAGATAAAAAACTTATTTTTTGACTTTAAAACAAGACAAATATGAAATTTTATGATATAATAGACAAAAATATGATGAAGATGTAACAGACGATGAAGAATTACTTTTAAATCCACTTACATATATAATTTTTTTTACACACATATGAAGAAGAATTTAAGTTTTATGAAGAAAGTTAAAAAAGGAGGAAAAATATGAACTATCAACCAAAACCTGTAGATACAAAGGATGTTATTTTAAGTGAGGAAATTTTAAAACTAGCGGAGAAACTAGCTAAGAATACACATGAAGTATGGGCTATAGGAAGAATAAATGAAGGTTGGAAATATGGAATAGTACGAGATGATAAATTGAAAACTACACCTTGTTTAGTATCTTATGAAAGTTTGCCAGAAAGCGAAAAAGAATATGATAGAAATACAGCTATTGAAACATTGAAATTAATACAAAAACTTGGATTTAAAATAATTAAGGAGGAACTATAAATGGTAATAACTTTTAGTTTAAGTATTGTGGTAACAATAATTGGATTTGTATTATTAAAAAATTACAAAATAGACACTAAATATAGATTTTTTATAATAATGGGAATAGGACTTATTTGTTTGGGAATTTTGGTGTTTCCACTTTTAGATTATAGTAATATCGCCATCAAAGTAACTAATACATTTTATTATGCATTAAAAAGTATAACACTAAACGAAGATATAGATGTTTTATCAAAAATTAATACACATAGTGCTTTTGGAATTGGATATTTTATTTGGATAAATATCTTTTTAATTGCTTTGCCTTTTTTTACTGTAAGTACTTTAATTGCTATTTTAAACGATTTATTTAAAGGTATTAAAATTAAGAGATTAAAAAATAAAAATTTATACTTTTTTTCAGAAATGAATGAGAAATCTGTTATGATTGCAGAAGGTTATGTGAACAATAATAATGCAGTTATATTTACTAATGTAGAATATAAAAGAAATGGTAAAACAGATTCTTTTAAATCTATAAAGCTTTCCGAAAAAATGAGCGAAATTAATTTAAATAATTATGATAATAATATAACTATATATATGATTTCTGAAAATGAAGAACAAAATCTTAATGATGCGTTAGAAATTATGGAAAAATACAAAAACCAAAAGATTAAAGTATATGTTATAAACAATACTGAAGAAGCGCCAATAGTTTTAGACTCGGCAAATAGAGATATTATTAATAAAATAAAATTAGAAGAAAGAAAAAAAATACTGACAAAATTAGGATTATCAGATAAAGATGTTGTAGATGCAGAAGTTGAAGATAAAATCGAACAAGAACTTATAAAATTAGATTTATCTGATAAAGAGTTTGTTAATGTAGAAATTGTAAATGAAAAAGAAAGAGCAATTTTCAATTTATTAGATAAAAAGCCAATTTATGAAGGAGCAATTGATAATGTTATATCATTGCTTATTGTTGGTTGTGGACAAGTAGGAAAAGAATTTTTAAAAGATGCTTTATGGTGTGGAATGATGATAGGTTATAGATTTAAAGCATTAGTAATTGATATAAAAGCAGACGAAATTAAGAAAAATTTTGAAATTGAAACACCTGACATTTTAAATAATTATGATATTACATTTGTTAATGCAGATATAAAATCTCCAAAAGCAATAGAGGCTATAGAACAGGTAAATGACATAAATTATATATTAGTATCAATGGAGACAGATAGTAAAAATTTAGATACAGCAATAGATTTAAGAAGATTATTTATTAGAAATTATGAGAGAAAGCCAATAATAAATATTTGGATTCAAAATGAATATAAAAAAGAACAAGTAAACAAGCTTATTAATGAAAAAGAAACAACATATGATATAAATGCTTTTGGCAGTGTAAAAGATATGTATTTTGATAATAAAATAGTTGATTCTGAAATTGAGAAAATTGGAGAAAAAATACATAAAGCATATCGTGGAAGTTCTGCAGATTATTATTTAAATGAATATAATAAACGTTCATCAAGAGCAAGTGCACTTCATGTAAAATATAAATTGTATTCTGTATTAGGAGAAAAATATTCTAAAAATCTAAAAGAAAATTTGAAAATGTTTAGAGAAATTTATACAGAAGAATTAAAAGAAATGCTTGCAAAAAATGAACATGATAGATGGAATGCCTACATGAGAACAATAGGGTATATAAAAGCCAATATTGATGATGTAAGAAGATATTATCCTATATTAAATGATCACAGAGATTATTTAGGAAGAAGACACCCAGCTCTTGTGCCTTTTGAAGAATTAGATAATGTTTCTTATCAATTACAAAGTATGGGAATTAATAAAGATTTAAAATCAAGTGATTACGATATAGTAAAAATGATGTTAAATGATTTTACAGAATAGGGTAATATATAAAAAGTAATAAGATAAGTGAGGAAAATAAGAATGCCAAGTTATAATAAAAATGAAATAAAAATATTTTTAGCTTCTTCTATTAATGAATTTGAAACTGAAAGAAATAAAATTGGCGACTTAGTAAGAAGAATGCAAGATGACTTATTAGAAAAAGGTATTAGGATTAATTTGTTTGAATGTGAATTTGAAGATAATTCTATGGTAAAAGGCAGAAAACAAGAGCAATATAATCAAAAATTAAGAGAATCTGATGTTATGATATTGCTAATTGGGAAAAGAGCAGGAGAATATACTGTTGAAGAATATGATGTATCTAAAGAAGTTAAAGGTATAAGAAGGTTTATATTCTTTAAAAAATGTGATGCTGATGATTCAGTAGCTAAATTTAGAGAAAAACTTGGTAATGATGTATTAAATGGTGGATTTAAAAATAAAATAAAAGAATATGATGAAGAAGAAGAATTATATAATAAGGTTAAAGAAATAATAAATAATAGTATTGAAAAAATTGATGAAGAAGATTTAGAAAAAGAAGAATTAAAAAAATATAACTTTATTTTTCTTGAAGGAAATAAAGATATAGAAAATGATAAATATGCAATTAGTAATTTTATTAGGAACATAAATGATAAATATAAAAAGCATCGTGTATATTTTAATTTTATTACTAATGAAGATATAACTTCTCTAACAGAAAAACAACTGAAAGATTGTTCAGGATTATTTTTAATAGTTGGTAAAGACATTGACGAAAAAATATATAAAGACTTTGATAATGCATATAAATATTTTATTGAAAATGAGAGTCTTGATTTAAGACCATTTGTTAGAAAAGATGTAAAAGAGAGAACTAAAAAAGCAGATGAGTTTATTAAATATGTTGGAGATAATTTGCAACATTACTATGGTGAATATATTGATATTTATCGTATTAAATATGAAATTAATAATAAAATCGATGACATGAAAACATCAAATGTAACAATTGAAATAATTGATGGAAGCATTTGTATAGATGGCGAGGAAATATTAGTATTAGATAAAATTCCGATGTTTTTTAAGAATGAGCAGTTAATTGAATTAAAAGAAAAATTTGAAAAAATTGAAGATGAATATTTGGAATTAAAATCATCTGATAAAACAAAATATACAAAAGAAGAAGCAAATAAATTAGATGAAATTACAGAGAAATATTATAAATATAAAAGAGATATTCAAAATTTAGAAAATCAAATATTTGATTTTAGTAAAAAGTTTTCTAAAGAAGCGGGGAAAAATAATCTTACAAAGAAACAAATTGCTGCGTATAAATGCTTAGAAAGAGGTGACTTAGAATCTGCTAAAGAAATACTTAATATTGAAGAAATTAATGATGATATTGTACATATAGAAGTAGAGCAGGAGAGTGGAAGAAAGAAATTATCTGAATTTGTACAAGAATTAATATCAAGAGCTGAAACATATAATTTAGATATTAATAATCCAGATAGAGTTAAAGAAATCTATGCCTCATATGAAAGAGCAATAAAAGTCGAAGAAGATAACAATTTACAAAGAGATACCTTTTTAATATTTGCAGAATTTTGTAATAAACAAGAAGATTATTGCAAAGCTGCAGAATTAATACAAAAATATTTAGATTGGGCTGAATATAATCATATAGATTACTCAATGAATTTAGCAATAAAGCTATCAAAGTTTTATGAATTAAGTGGTGACTTTGAAAAAGCAAAAAATACTATTAAATCTTTATATAATATTTATGAGATAGAATTAAATATTGAAAATCATAGAGATTTAACAGTTATTAAATCCGAAATAGATTTAGCTAAAGCTGACTTACTTTGTAGTGAAGCTGAAAAATTTTTTGATGATGAAAAAACAAAAGAGGGAAAAAAGAATTTAAACAAAGCAATATTTATATATTCGGATATAATCAAAACTTTAAACAATAATAAATATAATCAAAATGATGTGGCTGTATATTCTATTATTAGAAGTTCATATGGAATATTTAAGTATTTTACAAATATTGGTTTATTTAATAAAATTGTAGATAATTATTTTAAGGCAATTAAATCATGGTTTAAATATCATCAATTTTCTATAAAATTTGATGATTTACAAGAAATCAAGATAGACCTTTATTATAAGTATGCTAATTACAAATTCAACAAAATTGGTTTTGTAGAAAAAGATTATAGTGAAATTGTTGGTATTTATAATGAAATTCTATGTTATGTTAAAGAGAATCTTTTTGAAAAACCTATATTTTATAATTTGGTTATGTTTGATTCTTTTAATAAATTAGAAGAAATATATAAGACATATGGTTTGTATAAAAATTTAATTTTGCTTTATGATGATGAAATAGATGTTATTAATAATAAAGTTGTGATTTTACCAGACAATACAAGTTCAAAAAAAGAAATTGAAAATTTAATAAATAAAAAAAATCAAGCAATAGAAAACTACAAAAAACAAACAGAAAAATATAACGAATTAATAGAAGATTTGAAAACTAAATATTACGAAGTAGCTGAAAATAGTTTAAAGGAAACTAATTTTAAAAAAGCAACAAGTGCATATAAAAACGCTATTTCTTATGTGAAAAATAATAATGAATTTATAAGTGAAAATAATATTTATGGTAGAGCTATACGAGATTATTTTTTAAGCGAAATATATGCTAAATTAGCTGAAGTTGAAAGCAAAAATAATAAACCAAAGGACGCAATTAAAAACTACGAAAAATGTGTGGAATATCAAGCAATATTTAAGAAAATAAAGTTTGAAAAATACAATGTCGGAGATTATGAGTTATTTCAATTCAAAATCTTACAAGAAATGATTAAAGCAAAACAATTGAAAGATGCTATAGAATTAAGAAAAAAAATTTTAAAAGATATTGGAATTGAAATTTCAGAAAATCTTGCTTCAAATGAATTAATTAAAATAGCCAAAGAATTGACAGATGAAGAAACATCTAAAGCTTTAAATGTTAAAAAGCAAAATATTAGCGAATTTGTTCCAAATAAGAACCTGGGCTATTTAGGAGAAATTCAAGCAAAATTTGTTGATTTAAATGAGGATGCACTTATAGGATATGCAGTAAATCTTTATGATAGTGCAGATAATAAATTAGGACAGTCATTTGTTGGATCTGATGCCAAAATTAGCTACTATAAAGTTCCTGTTGGAATGTATAGAATCGCATTAGTTGACAAATATAACAAGGATAAAGAACTTATGTCAAAATATGTATATGTTAACGGTGCAGATGTAACAAATTTTAAATTGATATATCCTAGAAATCAACTAGTTATTACATTAGTTGATGATGCAAGTAACCCAATTCAAGGTGGAACATTCTATATTTATGATAAAGAAGGACATTATTTAACTGAAGTAGTAACAGATGGAGATGGTAAAGCATATGTTACTTTGCGTCATGGCTATTTATTTGTGTATTTATTTAAGTTAATTAGTCTTACAGGAAATTATATAATGGATGAAACAACATATAGAGTTACTATTGATGACGAAAATAGAACTTTTTATCCAGTTATAAAAGTAGAGCGTTATAAAGGGAGATTTGCAATACAAGTTAAAGATAAAAATAATAAACCTAAGGTAGGTTTAAAAATAAGGATTTTTGATAGCAATAAAGATGAGATTATAACAATAACTACCAATGAAAATGGCCAAGCAGGTGCAAGAAATTTACCTTTAGGAGAATATTATTATAAATTTATTGATAAAGAAGAAATGAATGAATTTGTTATTAAAGAGAAAGATGAAATAGTTATAAGAAAAATAAATGAATAATAAAAAAAGTAATAAAATATACATGGCCCATTTATGCATAAGGTATGGTAAAATTAAAGAAGATGTGATAGATTTTGATGATTTAAACGAATTAAAAAATCAGTTTAGTCAGTATTTTGAAAATGAGTAGGAGTAGTTTATGAAAGAATATAACCAAGAAGAAATAAGAGATATTATAGATAGAATAAATAAGATGCAAAGAGTTGTATAAGGAAGATATCAATAGAGCAAGAGAAATAAGAAGAAATAAAAAAGCAGTTAAAGATATACAAAAATATATTAAAGGTGAATAAAGAAGGGAAGAGATAACATTGAATATACAAGAAATTAATATAATGGACTATTTTCAATATAATGCTGTTGTAACTCTTACAATGTTCTTTATATCTCTTGGTGTGCTTCTATTAGACAAAATTACAAAAGGAAAATCTACAAGACGTGTATTTTCGACAGAAAGAGCGTCTTTACTAAACCCATTAACTTATATAAGATTATTTACACATATACTTGGACATGCTGATTGGAGTCATCTTTCAAATAATTATCTAAAAATTTTATTACTCGGACCTCTTATAGAAGAAAAGTACGGTTCTGTTAATTTATTAATTATGATATTAATAACTGCATTTGTGGTTGGAATTTTCAATTTTATTAAAGGAAAAGAATGGCTTAAAGGTGCAAGCTGTATATCTTTTATGCTAACTGTTTTAAGTGCATTTGTTAATATTACAGAAAATAAAATACCAATAACTCTAGTATTAATAATAATATTTTATATTATAGATGAAATAAAAGATCTAAGAAAGAAAGATAATATAGCACATGATTCTCATTTAATTCGGTGGAATTTGTGGAGCTATATTTGGATTTATATGTGTAAATCAATCACTAATTAATAACATTGTTATTTTTTTAAATAATTTACCATTTACAAAATAGTAGAGAATTTTTATGATAGGAGTATTGTTATGGAAGAAATAAAGTTAAAATATAAAACAAGAGGAAAAGAACTAAAAGATAAATCAAGAGTATATTTTTGTTGCTATCAAAATGATTTTGATAAATATTTTGAAGAGATAACTGAAGAAATTCTAGATATAAGAAATTGTGTAATTTATTATAAAGCTGATAAAAATATTAATTCAAGAGAAATTATAGATGACTTGAGCCAAATAAACTTATTTGTGATACCTGTAACATGGAAATTTATATCAGAAGAATGTGATGCAAGAGTAGTAGAATTTCAATATGCAATGGATAATCATATTCCAATTTTGCCAATAATGATGGAGCCAAATATAGATAGCTACTTTAACGAAAAATGTGGAAACCTTCAAGCATTAAGTAAGTTAGTTGTTGGAGAAGAAAAATATAAAAGTAAATTAAAAGAATATATAGAATCAGTATTAGTAAGTGATGAATTGAGAAAACAGGTTCAAGAAGCTTTTGATGCATATATATTTTTAAGTTATAGAAAAAAAGACAAAAAACATGCTGAAAACATAATGCATTTAATTCATGAAAATGAATTTTGCAGAGATATTGCAATTTGGTATGATGAGTTTTTAAAGCCAGGGCAAGATTTTAATGAGTCAATAGAGGAAGCTTTGAAGAAAAGTAAATTATTTGCAATGGTTGTAACGCCAAATCTAGTAAATGAAGAAAACTATGTGGAAAAAATAGAATATCCAAATGCTAAAAAAGAATGTAAAAATATAGTTCCAATTGAAGCGGTAGATACAAGTAAAGAAGAATTACAAAAAAAATATAAAGAAATACCTGTTCCGATTAAAGTAAATGATACAGAGCTTTTAAGTGAATCTTTAAAAAAGTATTTAATAAATGAAGCATGGAGGGAAAATGATGATCCAAAACACTTATACTTTATAGGATTAGCATATTTAAATGGCATTGATGTTGAAGTAAATAAAGAAAAAGGAATAAAACTGCTTGAACAATCAGGAAATCTTGAATGTAAAGAAGCAATGAAAGAGCTTGTATATATATATGAAGAAGGTAAAGGAACAAAATTAGATTATAAAAAAGCTTTAGAGTGGCAAAAAAAGGTATATGAAAAAGATAAAAAAGAATTAGGAGAAAAACATTTAAATACATTGATAAGTTTAACTAAATTGGCTGTTGCTTATAGAAATACAGGTGATTATAACAAAGCATTGGAAGTAAACAATGAATGCTATAAAATCCAAAAAGAAGTATTAGGAGAGAATAATTTATATACATTAGATAGTTTAAATAATATAGCGAGAGGTTATGATGATATTGGAAAGTATGATATAGCAATAAAACTTGGAGAAGAAGTATATAGAAAAAGAGAAGAAAGTTTAGGAGAAACTCATATTGATACATTAACTAGTTTAAATAATCTAGCTGTCAGTTACAGTAATATAGGAAATTATGATATGGCAATAAAACTCGGAAAAGATGTGTATAAAAAAAGAAAAGAAACATTAGGCAAAACTCATCCAAATACATTAACAAGTTTAAACAGACTTGCAATTTATTATAATTATAAAAAAGATTATAAAGAAGCAATAAGGTTAGGAGAAAAGGTATACAAAAATAGAAAAGAGACATTAGGATATGAGCATCCAGATACATTTAGAAGCTTAAATAATCTTTCTTATTATTATAATCATACGGGAAATTATAATAAAGCTGTAAAATTAGGTGAAATAGTTTATAATAAATTAAAGGAAATATTGGGAGACTCTCATCCTAACACATTAACATCGTTAAACAATCTTGCAACTTATTATAGTGATATAGAAAATTATGATAATGCTATAAAATTTGGAAAAGAAGCATATAAAAAGAGTGAAGAAACATTAGGGAAAACTCATCCAAATACATTAAGGAATTTAAATAATTTAGCTAGTATTTATAAAAAAATGAAAAAATATAATAATTCGCTAGAGTTATACGAAAAATTATACAAATTACAATGCAAAGTATATGGCAAAGATAACGAGAAGTCTAAAGAAACTATGGAAACAATCAACATATTAAAATTAAAAAATCAATAAAGCATCAGAAAATAAATATATATCTTAACTAAAATTTGCAAATGTATTAACAATTTTATTAAATAAAAAACCTTGAAAACGTAAGTTTTCAAGGTTTCTATTTGGTTGCGGGGGTAAGACTCGAACTTACGACCTTCGGGTTATGAGCCCGACGAGCTGCCAACTGCTCCACCCCGCGATGTTTAAAATGATATTTGTGCTAAACAAATATAATTATAATATGTTTAATATGAATTGTCAAGTACTTTTTTAATATTTTATGAAATTTTTTCAAAAATATACCAAAAATTCATTGACAAGATGTAAAAATTATTGTATAATAAGTAATTGTAATCCGCTTAGTCAAGGTACACAAAAGTTATGAAACATTTAACTACCTTTTTTAAGGATTAGCGAGTATACGAAAAAGGGAGGTGCATTTTAAATGTACGCAATAATTGAAAGCTGTGGAAGACAATACAAAGTAGCAGAAGGAGATGTAGTATTTTTCGAAAAATTAGAAGCTGAAGAAGGAAAAAAAGTTACATTCGACAATGTAGTTTTAGTTTCAGATGAAGGAAAAGTACAAGTTGGAAATCCTTATGTTAAAGGTGTAAAGGTTGAAGGAAAAGTTGTTTCTCATGGTAAACACAAAAAAATCATTGTTTTCAAAATGAAAGCTAAAAAGAATGAAAGAAAGAAACAAGGACACAGACAACCATACACAAAGGTTGAGATTACATCAATCAATTTAGCAACAGCAAAAAAAGCAGAAACTAAAGCAACTGAAGCAAAAAAAACTGAAACAAAAACAACTAGTACAAAAAAATCAGAAGCTAAAGTAAAAGCAACTGCTAATGCTTAATTAAAAATTAGAATTTAAATTAAAAGTATATAAATTCGAAAACTGGAAGGAGTGAAAAAACATGGCTCATAAAAAAGGTCAAGGTAGCAGCCATAACGGTAGAGATAGTGAATCTAAGCGTCTTGGTGTAAAAAGAGCTGATGGTCAATTTGTTCTAGCAGGAAATATCTTAGTAAGGCAAAGAGGAACAAAGGTACATCCAGGTACTAATGTAGATATTGGAAGTGATGATACACTTTATGCATTAGTTGACGGTACAGTTAAATTTGAAAGAAAAGGTAAAGATAAAAAACAAGTTAGTGTATATCCTGTAGAAGAAAAGAAAGTAGCTAATGCTCAATAATATAAAAAAAGTAGCAAGAAAATAAAAAATTACTTGCTATTTTTTTTATGTTTTGATACAATCATATTATTAAAAAAAAAGTTGTATATAAATTCTATGTACAATATGTCAAATGGAAAGGATGATAGAAATGTTAAAATTAAATTTAGAAAATGCCAAAATTGATGAGAAAGAGATAATGCAATATAAATCTCAAGTAGAAAATATTCACAAAGATTTACACAGAAGAGCAGGAGATGAAGAAGATTTTGTTGGATGGTTAGAGCTTCCTACAAACTATGATAAAGAAGAATTTGAAAGAATAAAAAAAGCAGCAGAAAAAATTAGAAAAGAATCTGATGTTTTATTAGTAATTGGAATAGGTGGATCATATTTAGGCTCAAGAGCTGTTATAGATGCACTTTCAAGTTCTTTTGTAAATCTTCAAAAAGAAGAAAAAAGAAAATATCCTATGATTTTTTATGTAGGAAATAATTTAAGCCCAAATTATATTAATGAATTAATAGAAATTTTGGAAGATAAAGATTTTTCTGTAAATGTAATTTCAAAATCAGGAACAACGACAGAGCCTGCAATTGCTTTTAGAATATTTAGAGAAATTTTAGAAAATAAATATGGAATAGATGAGGCTAGAAGTAGAATTTACGTTACAACAGATAAAGAAAGAGGAGCTCTAAAAACTCTATCAGAAATGGAAGGTTATGAGAGATTTGTTGTGCCAGACAATGTTGGTGGTAGATATTCTGTTTTGTCAGCAGTTGGCCTTCTTCCAATAGCTACAGCAGGAATAGATATAGACAGACTAATGAATGGTGCAAGAGTTGCTCAAGAGAAATATTCAGATAGTGACTTAAAATATAATGAATGTTACAGATATGCAATTGCAAGAAATATTTTATATAAAAGTGAAAAAAATATTGAAATTTTGGTTAATTACGAACCAAAATTACACTACTTTACAGAATGGTGGAAACAACTTTATGGAGAAAGTGAAGGAAAGGAAAGAAGTGGAATATTCCCTGCCGGAGTTGATTATACCACAGATTTACATTCTATGGGACAATATGTACAAGATGGAAGACGTAATTTATTTGAAACCGTAGTTAATGTTAAAAATCCTAATTTGAATATTAGATTAAATGCAGATGATGATAATTTAGATGGATTAAATTATTTAGCAGGAAAAGATTTAGACTATGTAAATAAAAAAGCTATGGAAGGTACAATTGAAGCACATGTTTCAGGGGGAGTTCCAAATATTATGGTAACAATTGATGAGCTAAATGAAGAAAATATTGGAGAACTTATATATTTCTTTGAACTTTCTTGTGCAATATCTGGAAATATTTTAGGTGTAAATCCATTTAATCAACCTGGAGTTGAAGAGTATAAGAGGAATATGTTTAGGTTGCTAGAAAAACCTGGGTATTAAAGTTACTTTTTTCTCCGTCACAAAAAGCAACCTTAAAAGAGAGGAATTGATTTTAAAAATGAAAATAGAGCAAACATATAAATTAGGATTAAGAGAAATTGGAATGAAAAATAAATTAACAAATTATGGAATTTTGGCATTTTTAGAAGATATAGCAACATATCATTCTGGTTTGGTAGGATATGGAGTAAATGACATAGAAAAAAATAATGGTGCATTTTTAATTTTAGATTGGAGTTTGGAAGTAAAAAAAAGACTTTGTTTTAATGATACTATTAAAGTGAAAACTTATGCGCTTCCTACAGATAAGCCAAGTTTTAATTGTTACCGTAATTTTGAAATTTATGATGAGAAAGATGAGTTAATTGCTACTGCAACATCAAAATGGTTATTTTACAATTTTGAACAAAGAAAGATTGTAAAATTAGATACACAAACACTTGAACTCTTTAATCCTGAAGGAAATTTGCAAGAGGCTGAAGAAAAAGTTACAAAATTAAAAGAGCCTATATCTTATGAAAAAATGATTGAATATGAAGTTCGAAGAGCAAATATAGATGTAAATAATCATATGAATAATTTAGTATATTTAAAACTTGCAAATGAAATTTTACCAGATGAGGTGTATTTTGCAGATGAACAGGATAATTTAAGAATTACATATAAACATCAAATTAGATTAGGTGAAATTGTGAAAATATATTATACTATGGAAGAAGGTAAACATATAGTAACAATTAAAAGCCAAGACGAAAACAAATTGCATGCAATTGTTGAAATGTGGTAATATTTATGATATAATGTTATGTAAATAAGTTTGCATAATAAAAAACACAAAATTGTTTTAATGTAATTATTTTTAAAGAAAGACAGGAGATAAATATGGCAAGTTTTGCAATGCATTTAGCAATAGCTAAATTATATTTAAAAAATCATCAAGAAGAAGATGAAGAAAAATTTATTATTGGTACACTTGAACCAGATCTGGTTCCTTCAAGTGAAAAAGGACGTACTCATTATGGATTACATGCAGCTTGGTCAAACCCAGCAAAATATTTACAGGAAAATGGAAGAAGTATAGAAAATAGTCAAAAAAGAGGATATTTTTTACATTTAGTAACTGATTATTTATTTTACCATAAATTAATAGATATTGATAAGATTCTTGGTGCACCTGAATTAGAATACATAAAAAATCAAACTGATGATGTATCAGCAAAACAAAATTTAGAAAAATGGATAAAAAATCAAAGAAATGATTTTAGTGTTCTCGAAGGCGAAATTGAAGATAAATACGAAATACAAGATTATATTGATAAATTACCAGAAAATATCAAAAAAGTGATGACAAGGATAGAGGGCGAATTAAAAGTATTTGAAAGAGATTCTTTATTTGAATTTTGGAAAGATATGGCTCAAATAGATATAGATAAAATAGCAGAAGAATTATTAAAAAATCCTGAGCAAGATTTAATAAAACTTTTTGAAGAACTTGATTTACATCAAATCCAAACAGATGGAAGATAAATTTTGAGTATGAGGATAGAGGACTTCATTTAGAGTCCTCTTTTAAAATAATAAAGTTTTATTTTTTACAAAAGTATTGGCTCAATTTGTTCTCCATCTAATGCAAGTTCCGTTGTCTTCAATATATATTCAGGGTCAAAAACAATGGAGCGAGGTTTAGTTATTGGGTTGTCTTGCCTAAATGGAACAAAATAATAATTTTTTCTATTTATAAGAGCTGCAATACTTGCCATATTTGCTCCAAGCCCATTATTCGTAGAAGGGGCAATAACAACAGGTAAGTTGTTCCTTAGATGTGATTTTACTGCCATAGTAGCAGGTGTATCTATAATATCACTAGCAAGTTTGGACATAGTATTTCCACTTGCTGGTGCAACAATCATAATATCAGTTAAGTGACTGGGGCCAATTGGTTCAGCGCCTTGTATTGTATGAATTATTTCTTTTTTGCAAATTTCTTCAATTTCTTTTACAAAATCTTTAGCTTTACCAAATTTAGTATCTAAATTATAACTGTTAAATGACATTATTGGCAAAATTTCAGCCCCATATTCTTTTAATTTTTTCATTTGTGGTATTGTTTTTTTAAATGTACAAAATGAACCTGTAAATACAAATCCAATTTTTTTACCTTTTACTTCCAAATTCTACATTTCCTCCTTTCATTTTACATTATATTATATAATATGATTTATTGGACGCTATGGTTTGAGATAAAAAATAAAATATTAAATAAATATTTAATGATGATATAATTTTATTATTGTATCAATTGTTATTTTCAAAATCATACTTGACAAGTTTAAAAATGATTGCTATATTATATATTAATCGTACCTCGGATAACCTATGAGTTCGAGGTCATTTTTATATATAATAACATATAAATTATAATATAGAATAATTAATGTAAAGAGGTGTTTTTTAGTGTTAGATGAATATATAGAAAGCCAAAAAAATGAAATAGTTAAAGAGATATGCAACTTAGTAAATATTTCAAGTGTTTCTGAAGAGACAGATGATCCTGAAATGCCTTTTGGAGAAGGATGTAAAAATGTTCTAGACTATACTTTAAAATTAGGGGAAAGATTAGGATTTAGAACTAAAAATATAGATAATTATTGTGGATACATAGAATTTGGCGAAGGAGAAAAATTAGTTGGAATAATTGGACATTTAGATGTTGTTCCAAGTGGAGATGGTTGGGATACACCACCATTTGAGGCAAATATAAGAGATGGAAAAATCTATGGACGAGGTACAATTGATGATAAAGGTCCTGTAATAAGTTCACTATACGCAATGAAAGCTGTTAAAGATAATTTAAAAGTGAATTCAAGGGTACGTTTAATATTAGGAGTAAATGAAGAAAAAGCTTGGAAATGTATTAAACATTACAAAGAAAAAGAAGAACTTCCAAGCATTGGATTTAGTCCTGATGCAAATTTTCCATGTATTTATGCAGAAAAGGGAATTGCAACAATTTATATAAAAGAAGATTATTCAAAATATGAAGATTTGCCAATAAAGATAGCACAAATTGATTGCAAAAATAATGCTATAAATGTTGTGCCAAAATACTGCAAAGTTGTTTTAAAACTTGACCCAGATAAAATTGATGTTGGAGATTGTTTTAATTATTTAAGTGATGTTATTAGAGAACTAAACTTCAATATTTCTTATGATACTTATGATACAGACATTCATATTACATCTAAAGGAGTTCAAGCACATGCAGCACATCCTGAACTTGGTAAAAATGCAGTTTCTCAAATGATTATTTTATTAAACAGAATTTATAAGCATTTTAATTACAACATTAATATTTTAGATTTTTTTGAAAAATATATTGGAATGGAATATAACGGAAGGCTTTTAGATTTGGCATTACAAGATGAATCAGGAGTACTTACTTTAAATGTTGGACATTTTAAATTCTATGAAGATTTTTTGCAAATAGGAATAAACTTAAGAATTCCTGTAAATACGCCAATTTTAGAGGTTACAGATAATATTGCAAAGAAATGTGAAAAATTCGATTTAGAAACATATGTTGCAGGTAACCAAGAGCCATTATATATTCCAAAAGATAATGAGCTTGTAAAATTACTTTGTGGCATATACAACAAAAATACAAATTCTAATGCTGAACCTATTGCAATTGGTGGAGGTACTTATGCAAGAGCTTTTGAAAATTGTATATCTTTTGGCGCAAATTTTCCAGGTGACCAAGATATGTGTCATCAGGCAAATGAATTTGTAGATATAGAAAAAATAGTTTTAGCTTGTAAAATATATGCAGAAGCAATATATGAGCTTGCGAAGAATTAATTTGGGGATTAACACGGAAAGGAGTAATTATGAATTGGAATTTAAAAGATATTTATAAAACAAAAGAGGATTTTGAAGAAGCAAAACAAAAAATAAAAGATAATCTTAAAAATTTAGAGAAATATAAAGGAAAACTAGGAGAAAGCGCAAATAATTTATATAACTGTTATAGACTTTATGAAGAAACTTTGGAAGTTTATGAAAAATTTTATAGTTATGGAATGTTAACTTATCATTTAGATATGGCAAATTCAAACAATATAAAACTATATAAGATTGTAGAAAATGTAGGAACAGAATTTGAAAAAGCTACTGCATTTATTACTCCAGAAATTACTAGAATTGAAAATGAGAAGCTTTTAACTTTTATGAATAATGAACCAAAACTTGAAAGATATAGAAGAGAATTAGAAGAAATTTTAAAAGAAAAGGCACATATTCTATCTGAAAAAGAAGAAGAGCTTTTAGCAAATTATTCTGAAGTTTTTTCTAGTATGGAAGATACTTTTGATATTTTAACAAATACAGAATTTAAATTTGGAAAACTAAAAAATGCAGATGGGGAAAAAGTAGAGCTAACAGATAGTAATTACACATATTATTTAAAAGATAAAAATGAAGAAGTTCGCAAACAAGCATTTAATTTAATGTATAAAAAATATAGTGAATTTTTAAATACAATTGGTGAGTTATATATTACAAAAGTTAAATCTGCAACTATTACGAGTAAATTACGTAAATATAATTCTTCTTTAGAAAGAGCAGTAGATAATGATGATGCTACAATAAAGGTGTATAATGCTTTGATTGAAGCTGTTCATAGAAACCTAAATGTAAATCACGAATTTATGAAAATAAAAAAAGATTTACTTGGAAAAGATGAAATGCATTTATATGATATATATGTTAATCCAATAGAAGCAGAAGATGATAATATTTCTTATGAAGAAGCTTCAAAACAAGTACTTGATGCGCTTTCTGTAATTGGTGAAGAATATGTTTCTAAACTAAAAGAAGCTTTTGAGAATAATTGGATAGATGTATATGAAAAAGAAAACAAGAGAAGTGGAGCATATAGTATGGGAGTTTATGGAGTACATCCATTTGTGCTTACAAATTTTGTAAATAAAAAAAGAGATGTAAGTACAATAGCTCATGAATTAGGACATGCAATGCATTCATACTATTCAAATACAAATCAAAATGTAATAGATGCAAATTATACAATTATGGTAGCTGAAATTGCATCAACTACAAATGAAATATTACTTGCAATGTATCAAATAAACAATGAAAAAGATGAAAACAAGAAAAAAGAGCTTTTATATGAACTAATGGAAATGTTTAGAGCTACATTTTTTAGACAAGCAATGTTTGCAGAATTTGAAAAAATCGTTCATTCTAAAATTGAAGCTGGAGAAATGTTAACTGCTGAAGATTTAAATAAAATCTATTATGATTTAAACAAAGAATATTTTGGAGAAAATGTAGTAATAGATGAGCAAATAAAATATGAATGGGCAAGAATCCCTCATTTTTATACTCCTTTTTATGTATATAAATATGCAACAGGAGTATCGGCTGCAATTGTAATTGCAAAAAATATTCTAGAAAAAAAGCCTGGATATGTTGAAAAATATATAGATATGCTAAAACAAGGTTGTACAAAAAAGTCTGTTGAACTGCTTAAAATGGTTGATGTAGATTTGGAAGATGTTGCAACTTATGAGAATGCAATTAAATGGATGAAAGGTCTTTTTTTGGACTAGTGCAAGTCGGAATGGGCAAAAAGCCCTATCCTAAATGTGCTAGTTGACATAAACTCAGACGTATGGTATAATATTCCTGATATAAAATAGGGGGAATATTATGATAAGTATCCTTAAAATAATAAAGAGCATATTCGGAATAAATTTAAATATTAATCACGACTATACAATAATGCGATTATCAGATACACTTAATATACCTAGTAAAAGTGCATTTTTAAATTGCAAAGATATGTATGAAAGAATAGATAATTATATAGAAGATTTTAATCAATTGCTAAAAAAGAAGATTATTTTTACAGCAGATTTTAATAATTTAGAATTAAATAAAGAACTAAATATGCTGATTTCTTTAACAACAAAAACATTTGTAAATGAAAAAGACAATTTATTAAAAGAAAAATCTGAAATGAATAAAATGATTCTTTTAAAAAAATTTGAACTGTATTTAAGTGATATACAAAAAAAGCAAAATGATATATTGTGTAGATTAGTTGCACTTACAGAGTTAAAGAAAAAAATAGGTCTACCAAAAAAGAAACGTAACACAATAGAACAAGAAATTGAGAATTTAACAACAAGTTTTTTAATATGTATGAATCAAAAAGAAGCAATACTCTTTGAAACAGAAAGTTATAAAACAATATTACAAAATTTAAAAATTGAAAATATAAATAGAGATGAGTTAGAAAATTATTATCAAACCTTAAAAGTAAATGCTTCAAATATTTTGAATATAGATGATATAGATGTTATGACTACAGACTTATATACTAAAATTGCAATACTAGAAAAAAGAGTTGAATCTTATTTTTATAAACATCCTGAATATAAAGAAATATTATCTGAAAGATTACAAGGCATCGATTTAAAAAGAAGTACAGGCATTTTAACAGATTTATTAAATGAAATTGATCAATTAGAAAATGATTTAAATTTCTATGAAAAATATGGAAAATTGCTAGATAAAGACATAAAAGCTAAATTATATAAATTAAAATTTGATGTTGTTGCTAATGATTATAATCTTTTTAAAAGCCCGCTATTAGAAAAAGGAAACAGTGAAGAAGCATACGACATATATAGT
The DNA here is from genome assembly GCA_946529215.1 of uncultured Clostridia bacterium. Classification (GTDB taxonomy): domain Bacteria; phylum Bacillota; class Clostridia; order TANB77; family CAG-508; genus CAG-269. The sequence goes on along the minus strand of CAMMZC010000003.1, from coordinate 11,141 downwards.
AAAGAAGTAGAAAAAAGGATTGAAGATATTATAAGAGGTAATAATTCTACATTACAAGAACTATTTGGTGAAGAAAATGCAAAAGATGTTGTTTCTTACATAAAGAATATTTTTACTAATGATTCAGGTGATTTTGACATAAAATATATATTAAATAATATATATTTGTTACAATTATTAGTATCACTAAACTCAGAAGAAAAAATGATTAACTGGTTCAAAAGAATTGCTGATAGAAAAGATTTTTTAGGTGTAGAAAACAACGTTAAATATTTTGGAAATCAGGGGCCACATTGGTTTGATTCAGAACGCACACCTTGGGAATCAATATGTTATAAGGAGCAATTACCTATAGAAACAATATGTAATAGATTATCTATTGTAGAAGATAATGAACAAATATTACCTTTAATAATTTTGTACAAACTTCTTAAAGAAAAAAATTTTTTTAAAATTAAAAGAGAAGTATATTATGTTCCTGAAGGGATAGAGTATATAAACACTAATAACAGAGCTCTATTTGGTTGCCCAGAAGCAGAAGAATTTTCTCGAAAAATTGTTAGAGATATGAAAGGTAAATATGTAGTATTTCCTAAAAGCCTAAAAGCGATTGCTTTTACTAGCTATAATGCAACTGGAATTGAATTTCAAGAAGGAGTTGAAGAAATATATTTATATCGGATTAATTCCAAAAATAGTAATTCCATCTAGTGCTAAGAAAATAAGAATAAATTACAGAGATAGAGATTTTGAGTCTCCGTTCTATAGAGAATCCACATTGTTTTATAGTAGATCAAATATTGAAGAATCAAAAAAATATTATTCACGTGTAGAAAAAACTATTATATTTGATAATTATCAAAAGTCAATATTGTTAAATGATAAACTTGCTTTAAAATCTTTTCTTCATAAATTATCACATAAAAGACAAAAAGTAAAAGTAAGTCCTAATACTTATACTTTACATAGAAGAGTAGAATTTAAAGAAAAAATAATAGACATTCCACTAAATGATTCTTTTACAATTATTCTTAGAAATAATAATATTTTTAATAATGTATTTTATTATAGAGCTGGCAGAGAAGAAGAAATAGCAGAAGAAATATTTAATTATTGTACAGCAAACAAAGAAAAATAGAAAAAAACACCTAAAATGGCTTTTTAGGCGTTTTTTTTTGAATCATTATTAAGTTTTTGATACATGTTGTTGTATAGCTTACAACAGGTTTTTTTACACATTTACATATTTGCCAAAGGATTTCTCTCAACTGCATCTCTAACTTGATTATTACTTACATGAGTATAAATCTCAGTAGTAGAAATACTTTCATGCCCCAAAAGTTCTTGCAAAGCACGAATATCAACTTGTCCATATTGGTACATAAGAGTTGCAGCAGTATGTCTAAGTTTATGTACAGAAAATTTTGAAGTATCAAGTCCTGCTTGTTTTAGTTCACTATAAATGATTTCTTGAACCATTCTGCGAGAGATACGTTGTTTTCTTTCACTTAAAAATAAGGCTTTTTCTGCGTCTGCTGTTATATGTGTTTTAGGTCTAACTCTCATATATTCTTCTAATGCCTTAACACAAGCTTTATTTAAATAAATTGTTCTTTCTTTATTTCCTTTTCCAATTACATTTAATTGACATTCGTCCCAAACAATATCTGTTAAGTTTATTCCGACAAGCTCAGATAAACGCATTCCACAATTTAAAAATAGGGTAGTTATAGCATAATTTCTTTCATTATTTCTATTATCTTCATTAGAAGCTACATTTAAAAGTTTTCTACTATCTTCCAAAGTCAAATATCTTGGCAATCTTTTTCCTATTTTTGGAGTCTCTAAATTTTGTGTAGGATTTATTTCAATTAAATTTTTTTGACATAGATAATTAAAAAATACCCTTAAACTTGAAACTTTGCGAGAACGTGTAGTCGCCTTGCTATTATAGTTTTTTGTAAGATATCCTAAAAAGGCATGCAAATCTTCAAGTTTTACTTTTTTTAATGTATCAATTGTTACATCATCAAATTCTATCATTTTTAAATCATCTTCATCTGTTAATTTGAAATGCATTTTTAAAAATCTTAAAAATGTTGCTAAATCATAATTATATTCTTTTACAGTATTTTTTGATTTATTTTGAATTGTTATCATGTAATCTAAAAAATCATTTAAATATGGGGGATTTTCCGCTTCTTGTATCATTGTTATCATTTCCTTTCAAAAATAATTATATATTATTGAAAAAAAAATTGCAATATGATATAATCCAAATAGAAAATATTTTACACAAAAAACATAAAACAATCATCATTACATTACAGTATATTAATAAAATTTTAGTCAAGGAGGGATCGCTATGGAAGTGCCAACACTTGCTTCTAATCAATTAGTCCCGATTAATGTAAAAGAGCAGGAATTTCAAAAAATAATGCATATTTACGAAATGGCAATGACTCAAGTAAAAGATGATTTAGAAAATGTAAAAAACAGCTTAAGTAATTATTATCAATATGATGTTATAAACAATATTAATTGCAGAGTAAAAACCCCAGATAGTATTATAAAGAAGATGAAAAGAAAGCAATATGATTTAAACTACAAAAACCTTATAGAAAATGTTGATGACATTGCAGGAATAAGAGTTGTTTGTCCTTTTAAAAGTGATGTATTTAAAGTAGTTAAAATTATAGAAGAAAATCCAAAATTAGAAATTTTGGAGAGAAAGGACTATCTTACAAAGCCTAAAAAAAGTGGATATTCAGGATATCATATAATAGCTCAAACACCTGTAAATATAGGGGATGCATTTGCAAATGTTAAAACAGAGATTCAAATAAAAACAATGGCAATGGACTTTTGGTCAAGTACAGAACATAAATTAAAATATAAGGCTAAAAATAAGCTTTCTAGTGCAGATTCTAAAAAAATGGTTAAATATGCGAGAATAATTAACAAAATGGATAACGAAATTATGAAGATACATAAAAAATATGAAGAAGAAGCTTAAACTGCATACATTTGATTAATATATAAGAAAGAGGAGGACTTTATGGAAATCACTAGACCTACATATATGGAAGTAAATTTAAAAAATTTAGAGTTTAATATTGAACAAATTCAAAAATATGTTGGAGAAAATGTTCAGCTTATGCCTGTTATAAAGGCAAATGGATATGGAACATATATTAACAAAAGGCTAGAAGTATTAAACAAATTTAATATTGTGGCAGTTGCAAATGTAGATGAAGCTGTAAATTTAAGAAACATAGGATATGAAAAAGAAATATTCGTATTAAATCAACCTTATGAAAGTGAAATAGAAAAAATAATCCAATATAATATAGTTGTTGGAATAAGTTCTTACGAATTTGCGGAGAAATTGGCAGAAACAGGCAAAAACGTTATAGTCCATGTTGAAGTTGGAACAGGAATGGGAAGAACAGGAGTTCATCCATACAAAATTGAACAATACATAAAGAGTTTAGGCTCAAATATTAAAGTTGAAGGAATTTACACACATTTTTCTGCAGCAGATGTAGATGATGAGTATTCTATGCATCAATTAAAATCTTTTAAAATTGCAGTTCAAAAGGCTAAAGAAATTTTAGGAGATATAAAATATATACATGCAGCAGCATCAAATGCTTTACTTAATTATCCTGAAGCTCATTTTAATCTTGTAAGACCTGGGATAATTCTATATGGATATGCAGGTGCAGAAAATACTTTTGAAAAAATAAATCTAAAACCAATTGCAAGTTTAAAGTCTAAGATTACATTTCTAAAAACTGTAGAAAAAGGAACAAGTATTGGTTATGGAAGAAGCTTTATAACAGAAAAAGAAACAAAAGTTGCAACAATTCCAATTGGTTATGCAGATGGCTTTAGAAGAGATTTTTCAAATGGATGGAAAGTTTTAATTAATGGCAAAAAAGCACCTATTATAGGAAAGGTTTGTATGGACAGTTTTATGGCAGATGTTACAGAAATAGATAATGTAAAATTAGGTGATGATGTAATAATCTGGGATAACGAAAATATTACTCTTGAGCAACTTGCAGATAAATGTAATACTATAAATTATGAAATTATGTGTACTATTTCAGATAGGGTTCCAAGAAAATTTATTTAAACCCAAAATAGTAAAAAATACCTAAAAAAATCTTAGTAAAATTATTGACAAATAACGACAGGTATGATTAAATAAAAATTGAGGAAACAATTTAAGAAATAAGGAAAAATTTGCATAATTCGAAGGAGAAGATAGGGATGAAAAATAGTAAATTAAATAGTAAAAAAAATAAAAAAAGAACAGTAAATACCAAAAAGATATTGGCTGTTCTTTTTGCTATTATTGTTGTCGTTCTAGCTATTTATGTAACTAAAAAAAATAGCAAAACGGAGAGTTTTAAAATCACACCAGAAATTTTAAGGTCAAGAGAATATGATGTAGTTAAATCTGGAGATGAAAAAACAGAATCTGACTATGTCCTTTTTGATGCTTTTTTCCTAAAAGACTTAGATGGAGATGGAAAAGCAGATTCAATAAGAGGAACATGTAATGAAATAGGAAAACAAGATACATTATATATGGACCTTAAAGTAATAAATAATGGTCATTTTAAAGATGGAGTAATTACAATAAATTCAAACAATTTTAACTTAGCAACAACACTTGTAAGAGATCAAATTATTGCACAAAACTATATTTCTGAAGATACCAAAACAATAAAACTAAAAGATATACAAAATGGTAATCAAAAATTAATAACAGGTATTGTAAAAGCAGCAATTGGAAATGATACAACAAAATACAGCAAAATAAATAGTGTAACACTTACAGGAACACATATTGATGATAATGGTCATGAAACTCCAATAAATAAAACAATTAATTTTACAGTAGATTGGTATGGAACAGTAACTTCAAAAATATATACTAATAAAATAAACCAAAATGTAGACAATATGGATCAACTTTTAAAAGGAGATAAAGTTAAATTAGATTTTGAAATTATAACTAAAGAGACAGATGAAAAATTATTATTAAAAACTTCAAATATTGAAGGTGTAATATCAGAACTAAATGGATATAGACCTATATCTGTAAACATAACAGGAGACGGAATTACATCTGAGTACAATTCGGAAACAGGATTTTTTATTGCTAAAAGAGAAGCACAATTGTATGAAAATGGAGTAGTAAAAAAATCTGCAGATAGTGGATGTAGAAGCAATACATATAAATTTAATGTAGTATATCCAAAACAAGCTTATGATAATATGAAAGATGATGTTTTGGAATTAATGATTCCATTAAAGACATATTATGAAGGCTTTAATAATACAAATAGTGGATTTCAAAATCCTTATGTATCAAATACAGATGAATCAACAATTGTTGTAAGATGGACAAAAACAGAAGGTTTTGTCTATAGATTTTTTACTGAAATAGGAAAAGAATCAGCATATCCATATTATAGACATTATATATCAAAAGAAAAACCATTAAAAATTTATAATGGAATGACTGAAGAAGAAAAAGATGATTATTATACTGTTTTATGGAAAATAACTAGAGGATCACAAGGTGAGAATAAAGAAATTATAATGAAAGAAGCTGAAAATAGTAATGAGCAAATTTCAGACAATTTTATAAAGAATGATTCATCACAGGAAGATATGGAAAACTTAACTACAAATAAAGGAATATATTTTAAAGATGCTTTCTCTGCTTTGGGTGAAAATGGTTGGATTAAGATTTATAATGATGAAACAAACGAATTAATAGAAACTTTTACACAAAACAATTGGAATCAATATACTGCAACAAGTCCATTTAATTATAAGAATTCAGTAAAACATATAAGAGTAGAAACTAGCAGTGTAAATAAAAATACAAGTTTCTATGTGTATAATATTAAAGAATTAGATGACAATTATATAACTTATAATTATGACAGAGATAGTTTTAATAAATTGCAATATATAAAGACTACCTTGTCTGGTTATTATGGAACAGATTTAAGTAAAGTCACAAATAATGCATACTATGAAGCTCCACTTTCTGTTGCAAAAATTAATATAGAAAAAGATAAGATATCAACACAAGAAACATTAGAAAATCAAATAATAAATATAAATATAAATGACGGAGAAAATACACAAAAATGGAAAAATGGCATATTCCTAGTAAAAATACCTAAAGAAATAATAGATATGAAAATTAATTCTGTAGAAATAGATAATGAAAATGTATCTATATTAGGATATGATTTACACGAAGAAGATGAATGTTATTTTATAAATATTTTAACAGAGAATAATACAGAACAAAAATATAATTTGAAAATTGATTGTAATATGACTCCAGACCCTAGAAACACAACAGTTACCAGAAAGATTGAACTATATGCTATAAATGAAGAAGCGTCAGATTACTTATTTAAGAGTAAAGATATATATGATATAGATGGAGATTTGAATCAAAATGAAAAAATCAATTATATAACTACTCAAATTTCATTAATATCTTCAAACGAATTATTAACAAGCCAAAAAGCATTTAATTATGACAATAATAATAGTGAAACTATAGCACCTAGAGTTGCAACAGTTAGAAAACAACAAAGAAATGCAGAAATAGAATTAAGCATAACAAATAATTACTCACAAGACATAACAGATGTTGTATTACAAGGTGTAATACCATTTAGAGGGAACAAGTTTATTATAGGAGATAATGAATTAGGTTCTACATATTCTACAACCATATCAAATACTGGTATTCATATACCTGAAGAGTTAACACAATACGCTACTATTTATTATTCTACAGAAGAAAAGCCATCAAATGATTTAACAAATGAAGCAAATAAATGGAAAAAAACAAATGAAATTACAAATTGGAATGAAATTAAATCATACTTAATCGACCTTGGACAATATAGATTACATAAAGGTGAAAGTCATAAATTTGTTTATGAGGTGAATTTACCAGAAGGTATAAAATATAATGAAATATCATATAGTGAACATGGAGTATATTTTTCAATATTAACAGATGCAGGTAAATACTCTACATTTACAGCAGCAAATAAATTAGGGTTAATGATTGCAAAACAATATGATTTAGTTATAGATAAATATCAAAAAGATACTCCTAAAAAAATACAAGGAGTAACATTTAACATAACTGAAGAAGAAAATAATAATAATAGAATAAAAACAACAGATATTAATGGAAGCATTACTGTAGATGGACTTTATGCTGAGAAAAGTTATATTATACATGAAATAAAGACAACAGATGATTATGTTTTAAATAGTGAAGAGATAAAAATATATACTTATACAGATGAAAATGATAATCTAAAATTGACATATAAAAATGAAGATGGAACTTATTCGAATCTTGAAGATGAATATGAATGGCTAAAATCTGCAGAAGTTATTAAAGGACAGAACGAAGACTATAAAATAAAATTATCTATAGAAAATGATGTAAAGGCAAGATTAAAAATAACAAAAGTAGATAGTAAGACTGGAGAAAAACAAAAAAATGTCAGATTTAATATAGAAGGTAAGGATATAAATATAGCTTCATATACAAATTCTGATGGTAAATTAATAAAAAATGGATTATTTATTAATGAAGAATATATTATCTCAGAAAAAAGCAATAAAGGATATTATTTATTAGCTCCAATTAAATTAAAAGTAACTAAGGAAAATGAAACATATTCTATACAGATAATAGATGGAAATGTAAAAGAAGCTGACTTAAAAGTAGTTGATTATATACCAGAAATTAATTTAACATTAGAAAACGAAAAAGTACCAACTTATGATTTACAGATTACAAAAATAGAGGAGAACCACGGAGATAAAAAACTTCCAAATGCAGAATTTGTTTTAAAAAGTGAAGATGAAAAAATGCAAAAAAAATATACAACAAATGAAGATGGAGTTATTTTGGTAAAAGATTTATATCAATTTACAAATGGAAAGGAAATTTCTGGAAGATATATATTAACAGAGACTAAAGCTCCTAATGGATATGTAGGCAATAATGAAGAAATTAGTTTTGTAGTACAAAAAAATGGGGATAATTTAGTAATTAATATAGACAATAGAAATGATTTAACTTCTATAGAAAAAACAGAAGTAGATGGAAATACAATAAAACTTACCATTAAAGACAGACCTTTATTTAAATTGATAAAAACAGATAAATATACTGGAAAAGCTTTGAAAAATGCCAAGTTTATAATATATGAAATAAATAATGATGGAACTGAATTAGATTTTGCAAAAGATACAAATGGAAATTATGTTGGAACCTTAAATAAAGATAACAAATATGAAATTACAACTGATGAAAGTGGCGAAGTATCTTTACCACTAAGAAATGGGACTTATAAAGCAATAGAAATCGAATCACCAAAAGGATATAATAATAGTAAATATGATGAAATATTTAAGATTTCATCAAACAATAATCTTTTAGCAGAAATAAAAAAAGAAACTACAGAAACAATAGAAATAAATTATATTGAAGATTTATTAGATTTATCCAATAATGTAAAAGGTGGAAACAATTATTCTAATACTAAATTTATTTTAACAAATAACTTAGATTTTAAAAATGAATCATCTTATAAAAATGCTTATGACTCTTCAACTTATGGTGATTATAATGGAGATGGTATAACAGAGTCTATTATAACAGAACTTAGTAAAGGAAAAGGGTTTTTACCAATAGGAAATAGTAGAAGTTCATTTAATGGTGTATTTAACGGACAGAATTTTGAGATAAAGAATTTATATATAAATACTAATACAAATTATGCTGGTTTATTTGGATATGTAAATGATGGAGAAGTTAAAAATATTAATATTTCAGGTAAGATTTATAGTACAGCAAATTATATAGGAGGAATAATAGGATATATTAATAATATCAATTCTTATACTATAGAAAATTGCAAGAGTGATGTAGAAATAAAGGGAAATATAGAAATTGGTGGATTGATAGGGAAAATAAGAGGAAGTATAAAAATAACAAATTGTATTAATACAGGACATATATCTGGTGTTTCAAATATTGGCGGTATATTTGGAAGTGCGTCTTCTAGTTTATCTCAATTTGATGGTATATGGGAATTAACAAATTGTTATAATGAAGGAAAAATAATTGGAGCAACAAAAATTGGAGGAATTGTAGGATATTCAAGTGGACATCTTAAAATAACATCAAATTGTAATTATGGAGATATCTGTATTATCCCAAATAGCAGTAATTCTAATAAAGCAAATAATATCGGAGGATTGGTAGGTGAAGCATATAATAACGCTACATTGTATGATTGCTACAATTTTGGTAATGTATATATTGAAGATAATTCTCTAGAATTTAGAACAATCGAATTCATAGGTGGTATGATTGGAAAAAATCAGAACCAATGTAATATATCATATTGTGGCAATATTGGAAATATAATTTTACTTAAAGCAAGTAATATAGGAGGTATTATTGGAAATACAGATTCAAGTTCAAACATAAGTAATTCATATAATTTTGGTGATATTTATGGAAAAAATTATATAGGAGGAATTTCTGCTAATAGTGCCAATTTTACTGATATAATAAATAGTGGAGATATTGTATTTACTGACCCATCATTTATTGGTGGATTATATGTTACACCAAATTCTAGTTATATTGGAACAATAAAAAATGCAATAAATATTGGTACTTTATATTATAATGGTAGTAATTATTCATATGATTCTGTTTATTCTACAGGAAAATATGCCTCTAATAATGTATATTATTTAGACAAAACAATAGAAAAATTAAAAAAATATTCTGAAACATATGGAACATCTAAAACAGTAGATCAACTTACAACACATGAATTTTATGATACTCTAAATGTAAATGATGCTTGGATATATAAAGAAGGAAATGTTCCTAATTTAAAAATGCTAATATCATCAGCAAGAGATCTAAAAGAATTACATATTAAAAATGAATTAAAACAATTTAAAATAACAACAGATGTAGAAGAAATTAATGGGATAAAAGGAGGAACAATTTCAGGAGAAGATGAATTTCAATATGAATTAGTAAATTATAATAAAAATAGTACTAAAGAAATACAAATTGTTCCAGATGATGGATATAGAATTGCAAAAATACTAATAAATGATAAAAACTATAAATTTAAAACAAAATCAGATGGAACATATATACTTCCTAAATTTGAAAATATGTTGGAAGACCAACATATAGTAGTTACATTTGAAGAAGAAGAAAAAATTGTTACCATAAATAAAATAGATAAAGATACAAGAGAATCATTATCAGAAGCGGAATTTAAAATAAGAAAAAGAGGAGAAAACCTAATTAATAATTTATCAAGGGCTAATCAATACTATTTTCCATATAATGATGAACTAAAACAATGTATTTCAGATAATAAAGACAATAACGATTCATATGCACATTCATATGTGTATATTCCATTAACTAAGAAAGGAAAATATCATATAGAACTTGATGCCAGAATTTCAAGTGAAAAAGGAAAAGATATAGGTTATGCTACAATATCGAAAGGTAGCCCTAGCAAAGATAATGGTAATAATACAAATATATGGGAATTTATGAATATTTCAGGAGAGGTTGCAAATACAATATATATTTCGGATGTATTTGAATATGAACAAAGAGAACCATTTTTCTTAAATGTTGTATATAAAAAAGATGCAGAAAAATCAATTGGAGATGATTCATTATTTATAAATAGCATTAAATTATATGATGAATCAAATAAAACAATAATTGATGAGACAGATGAAAATGGACAAATAAAAATTGCTCTAGATGAAGGAATATATGAAATCAATGAAACAAAAGCACCAGCAGGATATATTTTAAATTCAAAGACAATAGAATTTACATATAGTAATAGTGGAGAACATACGATAACAATAGAAAACTCTAAAAAACCTATAATAGAAGTAAATCACTACCTATGGAATCAAGAAACTGGAATAACAGAAGAAAAAGTAGCAGATAGTGAAAAGTATTATGGAGATTTAGGAAATAATTATTCAACAAGTCCAAA
>CAMMZC010000002.1 GCA_946529215.1 uncultured Clostridia bacterium | reverse complement strand
ATATGCCCTTATAGGGCTATTCAAAACTACCCGTTGAACGGGTAGTTTTTTTTTCCATATTAAATTTTTTTATTGCTACATTTTTTTATTTAATTCTTTATTAAGTTTTTTAGTAGTGGCTTTTTGATATATCATATTTACAACATATAACACAGCAAATGTAATTGCATATCCTACAAATAATTGATACCATTCGAATTCGTCATATTGGTTATATATTAAATTACTTGTTAATTCTGATATTGCCATTAATCCCCTATATAGTAATAATGTTATATAGAAGCATATTGTAAAAGCTATAACAGCTTCCATCCCCTTTTTATTTTCTATAAAAATTAAATATACAATTATTCCTACTATAATGCCTACAACTATTGATAAAATATACATACTAAGCATTGGACCTAATACTGTTAAAGGCATAGTTGTAGCAAACATACCAAAAATTGGAAAGTCAGCAGTATACTGTTTTGGATCAGATTCTTTTATTTTAATCATTTGTTCTTCAAATCCTTTATAATATCCAATTAATTCTTCATTGTCCTTGTTATCTCTAAAAATTTGAATACTACTAGTTGGATGTTCAAATATTATATCAACAATTGTTACTCCCATTATTATAAAATTTGCAATCAATATAGATACAATAATACATAATAATAATTTTTTTAAACTCTTCATATCAATCCCTCCTATTCTTCAAAAATTTCATAACATCTGAAACTCTTCTTTTTGAAACATATTCCTCTGTTCCATCAGTCAATTTAACTAAAATACTTCCAATAATACTTGTGTTGAAACATTTAACTTTTTCTATATTTACAATTACTGAATTTGAAATTCTAATAAAACTTTTCTGAGGTAAATTTTCTTCTAAAAAATATAACTTTTCTTTTATTTTGAAAATACCATCTTTTGTTTTGGCGAAATTATTTTTTTCTTCACTATAAAATGTAATTACATCTGATACATTTATTATGAAAATATAATTTTCTTGCATTCCTATAACTTTTTCTATTGTATTTGAGCTTATTCTTAATAAATCATTTTCTATGTTTAATACTTGATTATTCTTTTCAGGTGCATTTATTACAATTTCTATATTTTCATATTCATTTGAAATATTAGTACGTACTTTAATATTCATTTTTCTTTCCCCTTTCTTGATTTTATTATATCAATTTTAATTTATAGTTGCAATATTTTTTAAAGTTATTACGATAAATGGGTAATTTTTGTAGATATATGACATAAAAAAAGAATAGCAACACAATTTAACAAAGCTATTCTTTTATATATTTTTAAATCTAGATTTGACTACAATCCCATTACCGCAGTTGCAATACTAAAGAACACAAGCATTGAGCATAAATCTACAACTGTAGTAATTAGTGGTGAAGCCATAATTGCTGGGTCCAATTTTAATTTTTTTGCAAACATAGGAAGAACACATCCCATAACCTCTGCAATCATTGCAGTTGCCATTAGAGTGACTCCTACAACAAAAGCTATTTTTATACTTTGGTCATTATGAATTCCGTCATATTGTAAGAATATTCTAAGTCCTGTAACTATTGCAAGTACAGCTCCAATTAAAAATGAAACACGAATTTCTTTCCATACAGCTTTAAATAAGTCTGAAAGTTTTATTTCGTCTAACGCCAAACCTCTGATTATAAGTGTTGAACTTTGAGAACCACAATTTCCGCCTGTATCCATTATTGTTGGAATAAATGCTACAAGTAAAGGAACAGCAGATATTGCAGCTTGGAATTTTTCTAATAATAATCCTGTAAATGTTGATGATAACATAAGAAATAAAAGCCAAACAATTCTATTTTTTGCATGTTTAAATACACTTGTTTTAAAATATGTATCTTCTGTAGGAGTCATAGCAGCCATTTTTTCAAAGTCCTCTGTGTTCTCATCTTGCATAACGTCAATAGCATCGTCTATTGTAACAATACCAACTAATCTATCTTCTTTGTCTACAACAGGCATAGCCATAAAGTTATATTTATCAAACATCTTTGCAACAGCTTCTTGATCTTCTGTTGTTAGAACACTTATTACATTATCTTCTAAAATATCTTTTATTAAAACATCTCTTTCAGAAATAAGCAAATCTTTAATTGCAACTGTTCCAATCAATTTTCTTGAATTATCTACTACATAGCAAATATATATTGTCTCTTTGTCTATTCCTGTGTCTTTTATAATTTGAAAAGCTTTGTCAACTGTCATATTTTCTTTAAGCTCAACCATCTCTGTTGTCATAATACTTCCTGCACTATCTTCAGGAAATTTAAGTAATTCATTAATAATTTTTCTATCTGAAGGTTTAATGTTTTTTAAAATTCTTTTTACAACACTTGATGGCATTTCTTCTATAAGGTCAACTGTATCATCCATAAATAGGTCATCTACTACAACTTTAAGTTCTTTATCTGTAAAGTTATTTATAAGTTTTTCTTGTAAATCTGGGTCTAGTTCTACAAAAACATCAGAAGCTTTATCTTTTGGTAATAATCTAAAAATTACTACCATATCTTCATCATCTAATTCTTCGAAAAGGGACGGGAAATCAGCACTATTTATACTTTCTAATAATTCACGTAATTGTGCAATTCTTCTACTTTTAACTAATTCTTGAATTTTTTCAATTATTGTTTCTTCCATTTTAATTCCCCTTTCTTTTCCTTTTATTTAAATTTATTTGAATATATAAGTATTTTGTTTGAATTTTTTAGCATTAAACGAAAGTTATCAATAATTATTCAAAAAATACTTATGTATTTAACTAAAATTTTCACTTTATTAATATTAAATTTTTAAATATATGCGCCGGAGCAAAGCGACTTAAGTCATATATTTAAAAATTTATATATTAATTAAAGAAATTTCCAATTTCTACTCTACCTCTTTATCTAGTTTTTCTCTTGCAATAATTCTAACTGGTGTACCTTCTAATCCAAACTCTTTACGAATTTGATTAACAATATATCTCTCATAAGAGAAATGAAATAATTCTTTTTTGTTTACAAAAATTATAAATGTTGGAGGTTTAGTTGAAACCTGTGTTCCATAATAAATTCGAAGCCTTTTCCCTTTATCTGATGGTGGCTGAACTAGTGCAATTGCTTCATTTATAACTTGATTTAAAACTCCAGTTGAAATTCTTTTTGCATTTTGCTCTGCTACATTATTTATCATATCAAATAATTTATCTATTCTTTGACCAGTTTTGGCTGATATAAATATAATTGGTGCATAAGATAAATATGACAATTTGTTGTAAATATCTTTTTTGTATTTTTCCATTGTTCCAGTTTCTTTTTCATATTCATCCCACTTGTTAACAACTATTATAACACCTTTTCCAGCTTCATGTGCTTCTCCTGCAATTTTTGCATCTTGATCTGTAATTCCCTCATTTGCATCTATAAGCATAAGAGCTACGTCAGCTCTTTCTATTGCCAAAAGACTTCTCATAACACTAAATTTTTCAATAGATTCTGTAACTTTTGATTTTCTACGAATTCCTGCTGTATCTATAAAAACATATTTACCTTTTTCATTTTCAAACTCTGAATCTATTGCATCTCTTGTTGTTCCTGCGATATCACTTACTATATTTCTTTCTTCACCTAAAATTTTGTTTATAAGTGATGATTTTCCAACATTTGGCTTTCCAATTACTGCAACTTTTATTCTTTCATCATCTTCATTCGATGTTGAATCAGGCAATTTTTCATAAATTGCATCTAATGCATCACCTATTCCTTGTGCATTTGTGGCAGAAATAGGAATTGGATCTCCTATTCCTAGGTTATAAAATTCATAAATATCATTTTGATATTTTGAAATATTATCAACTTTATTACATACAAGTATAATTGGCTTTTTAGACTTTTTTAGCATCAAAGAAATTTCTTTATCTGCAGCTGTAACCCCTTGTTTTACATCTGTTAAAAAAATTATAACATCTGCAATTTCGATTGCAATTTCTGCTTGCCTTCTCATTTGTGACACTATAATATCATCTGACTCAGGCTCAATTCCTCCAGTATCAACAACTGTAAAGTTTTTTCCTCTCCAGTTTGTTTCTGCATATACTCTATCTCTTGTAACTCCTGGAGTATCTTCTACTATAGAAATTCTTTTTCCAACTATGTAATTAAAAAATGTTGACTTTCCAACATTTGGCTTGCCTATTATAGCTACTATTGGTTTTGACATGATTTTCTCCTTTTCTTAGTCTATTAATGTCGTTTATTTCTTGTAAATAGTTTATACTTATATTAAAACACAAAGATTATTTTTTTTCAATGAAATAATTTAATTTTTATCTATTTACTTCATCTTCTGTACTTATAGCTTCAACATTATGACTATTCTGATTCTCCATTAGTTGCATTTCACTGCTTATTGTTTGTGCAATTTTTCTAGAGCAACGTGCAATAGCACCTCCTAAATGAGGAAATTGTTCGGATAATATTATTTCTTGAATTTTATCTATTCTTTTTTCTAATGGAATCTTATAATCAATAAAATTTATAAGTGGATTAATTATTTCAATCAACATTTCTATCGTGATTCTGTTATGATCTCTAAAATGATAGTTACATATTAATTCTTTAATCTTATTATATGTGTTAGAACAATCTTTGTATACAACACTATGGTCAATGCCATTTGGTATTAAATAACCATTATCGAGAAGACCACTTACACGATATGCTACATCAAGAGGTGTTGAATATTGAGGAGCTAAGTTATCTCGTTGGTCTTTAATATAACGCAATAAATCTTCTAAGTTTTTTCCAATTGATGGTTCAATTATTGTATTTGTTGCACTATCCTCACTACATAATATAAATACAATCTCTCTTGCATGATTTCTAATAGCTTCCCCTAATTGTTTATTTGAATACTCTTTATTTATAAGTGATAATTCAATTTTATCAAGGTCTTCCTCTTTTGGAAGTTCTTCATTAATGATCTTCATAACATCATCTATTATACCTTTAATTTTATCAAGATCTTCTAAATTTAGCTGTTTTTTTCTTTTTTTAAATAAAGCACTACCATTATTAGAGCGTATATTTCTAATATCATTTAAAGCACTTTGACATTTTATTGAAATTTTATTTGGATAATTTGAAAGACTTTCTAAAAAGTGCTCAATTCTGAAAATTACGCTTAAATTAGAACTTTCCATATTTGAGTTGCTCAATATATTTCTATAATATTCTATGGATTTTAGTAAGTTTTTCACTTTTTCACTATATGTTGAATATTCTCCGCTAAATCTATCATTCATTATATTTTTCACTCTCTTTCATTTCTATAATGTTTCTTTAGTATTATACCATATTATGGAAACAATGTAAAGATTTATGCTAAATAATTTGATTTCTTCGGATTTTTCTTTAAAAATAATTATATAAAAGGTAGAGAAAACTCTACCTTGACTTTCTAAATTTTTCAATTTCTTCATAAATCTCTTCCCAACTATTGACTCTTACAATCTCCCCGCTATCTATTTTGCTATTCATCTTTGTTGTCATAAGAATTGACTTAATTCCATTATCAGTTAATTGCTTGCAAGTCTCAAAACTATCTTCAATACAAATATCTATACTATTTTCTTTAAAAAATGTTAATTTATCACTAACATGTAAACTTAAAGTATCATAAGGAATACCAAAATCTGATAGACTTTTTCTTGTAATAGCCTCAGTATCGCATCCTTCAATATTCATCAATCTTGCTGTAATAAAATGAATTGTATCTCCATTTTGTTTTAATTTGCGAATTACTCTATCTGCATTTGGTAACATTGTACATTCTTCTAATACATTTTTGTAATATTTATTAAAAAATGCAAATTTAGTTTCATCATCCCATCCATACAAAGCTTTTAAATAATATCTATTTTCTATTAATCCAAAGCTATCTCTATTAGTTGGCACTCCTGAAATTTCTTCTTCAAAAATATCTGCATATTTAAGCATTGATTTTACTGTTAAAAAAGTTGTGTCATCTATATCTATTCCTATTTTCATTTATTGCTTCTCTCTTTCTTATATAAAAATTTGTTACCCATTACCATGACTTTTTTGAGCTTGCATATTCCTCCTTTTTTTAGCCAACTAATCTTTCTGTTTCCTTTGCAATCATAAGCTCCTCGTTTGTTGGAACAACCCAAACTTCAACTTTAGAATCAAATTTAGAAACTTTCTTTTCTTCTCCACGCATATTATTTGCTTCTTCGTCAATATAAACACCCATAAATTCAAGTTGTTTGCATACATCTTTACGGATATTGATTTGATTTTCTCCAACTCCACCTGTGAAAACAATTGCATCTATTCCACCCATAGCAGCGGCATATTTTGCAACATAACTTGCAATAGAATATTTAAACATTTTCATTGCAAGTTCTGCCTTTTCATTTCCTTCATTTGAAGCCTGTTCTATTACTCTAAAATCAGGTGCCAAACCTGAAACTCCCATAACTCCTGACTCTTTATTTAAAAGGCTATCAACTTCTTCAACTGTCATATTTTCTTTTTTCATAATATATGTAACAACTGATGGGTCTAAATCCCCACATCTTGTAACCATTGGAATTCCTCCAAGTGGAGTAAGTCCCATTGATGTATCAACTGATTTCCCGCCATCCACAGCACATATACTAGAGCCTTGACCTAAATGGCATGTAACAATTTTCAAATTTTCGATGTTCTCATTTTTAAGTTCTGCAAGTCTTCTTGAAACATACATATGAGATGTTCCGTGGAATCCATATTTTCTTACACTATATTTTTCGTAATATTCATAAGGAATTGGATAAATGTATTTATCTTTTGAAATTGTTTGATGAAATGCTGTATCAAATACACCTACCATTGGCTTATTTGGCATAACTTTTTTTGCAGCTTCAATTCCCATTATTCCTGCTGGATTGTGTAATGGCGCTAAATCTGTATATTCTTTCAAAACATCTATAACATGTTCATCAATAACAACAGATTCTGCAATTTTTTCTCCTCCATGAACTAATCTATGTCCAACAGCACTTACTTCATCAAGACTATCTATTACCTTGTATTCTGGATTTGTAAATTGTTTTAAAGTAAAATCTATTGCTTCTGTGTGATCTAAAGCAACATGATTTATTGTTACTTTTTTACCACAAGCTTTGTGTGTTATAAAAGCTTCTTGTTCTCCTATTCTTTCATATTTTCCTGAAGCTAAAACTTCTTCAGTTTCCATATTTATTAATTGATATTTAAGTGATGAACTACCACAATTTAAAACTAAAATTTTCATTTATAATCTTCTCCTTTTTAATTTAGGATGGCTTTTTATAACAAACCATCCCTTTAATACTAATTTCCATTAACAATTCTTTGAGTCTCTTTAGCAATCATAAGTTCTTCATTTGTAGGAACAACATAAACTAAAACCTTTGAGTCATCTGCAGAGATCTTTGCTTCTTTAGCAAATGCATCTTGGTTTGCTTGAGGGTCTAATTTAACTCCCATAAATTCAAGCTTTTTACATATTTCAGCTCTAGATTCTCTTCCTCTTTCTCCTACTCCTGCTGTAAATGTTATAACATCTACTCCATTCATAGCAACAGCACATTTTGCAACATAAGCTGCAATTGCATAGTGATAATGATCTAATGCAAGTTTAGCTCTTTCATTTCCTTCTGCTAAAGCTTGTTCAATGTCTCTATTATCTGCAGAAATTCCTGAGATTCCTAACAATCCTGATTTTTTATTAAGCATTGTATCTGCTTCTTCTGGTGTCATATTTTCTTTTTTCATTATAAATGTTACAACTGATGGATCTAAATCACCTGTTCTAGAACCCATTGGAATTCCTGCAACTGGTGTAAGTCCCATTGAAGTTTCAACTGATTTTCCATTTTGAATAGCACAAATACTTGCTCCTTGACCAATGTGGCAATTTATTATTTTTAAGTCTTCAATTGGCTTATTTAAAATTTCTGCAATTCTTCTTGAAACAAACATATGTGATGTTCCGTGGAATCCGTATTTTCTAACTCCATATTTTTCATAATATTCATAAGGAATTGGATAAATATATCTTTCTTTTGGTAAAGTTTGATGAAATGCTGTGTCAAATACTCCTACATTTGGTTTACCAGGCATTTCTTTTTGACAAGCTCTAACACCTAAAATTCCTGCAGGATTATGTAATGGTGCTAGTGGAACACATTCTTCAACTGCTGCTAAAACATCTTCATTAATAAGTACAGAAGAGTTGAATTTTTCTCCTCCATGAACCATTCTATGTCCTATTGCGTCTATTTCATCTAGTGATTTTATAACTCCATAATTTTCATCTAATAATTGTTCCATAACTACTTTTAAAGCTTCTGAATGATCTTTTACAGATTTTTCAATTTTTATTTTTTCTCCATTTACTTTGTGTGTTAAAAAAGCTTTTTCGTTTCCTATTCTTTCAAAATATCCTGAGCAAAGTGTTTCTTCTGTTTCCATATCAATTACTTGATATTTTAATGATGAGCTTCCACTGTTTAGTACTAAAATTTTCATTTAAAATTCCTCCCTTTTAATTTATGAAAAACTTCGTCTTGCGATGTTAAAATTGCTTTAAATCGCGGTCACATACACCAAGTATACTCTCTTGCCTTTTAAAGTAATTTTGTCTTGCAATACTCGTTTTTGATAAATTATTTATATATATTTTTTTAAAATTTAATAACTTAATTTTGGAAAACTATTTGCTACATTATATAATTAATACTAGGTTTCTTTTTCCTCCGTCCCAAAAAGGAACCTTATTGTGCTTGAACAGCTGTAATTCCTACAACTCCAACAATATCATCTGCACTACATCCTCTAGACAAATCATTTACAGGTTTTGCAATTCCTTGGCATAAAGGACCATAAGCTTCTGCTTTAGCAAGTCTTTGTGTTAGTTTATATCCAATATTTCCTGCATTTAAGTCTGGGAATATAAGAACATTTGCATTTCCTTCTAATGGGCTTCCTGGAGCTTTTGATTTTGAAACTTCTGGAATTATTGCGGCATCTACTTGCAATTCTCCATCTACTAATAAATCTGGATTTTTTTCTTTTACAAGTTTAGTCGCTTCTATTACTTTTTCTGTTAATTCAGATTTTGCACTTCCATAAGTAGAATATGAAAGCATTGCTACTTTTGGCTCACTACCTACTAAATTTTCAAAACTTTTTGCAGAAGAAATTGCAATTTCTGATAATTCATCTGCATTAGGATTTTCAACTAATCCACTATCTCCATATATAAATGTACCATTTTCTCCATATTCGCAATTAGGCACACACATAACAAAAAAAGCAGAAACTAATTTGGTATTTGGCGCTGTTTTAAGAATTTGAAGTGCAGGTCTTAAAGTGTTTGATGTAGAGTGTGCTGCACCAGAAACTAAGCCATCTGCTTCGCCAAGTTTTAACATCATCATACCATAATAAATAGGCTCTTCTATCAATTTTGAAGCTTCCTCTAGAGTCATACCTTTAGCTTGTCTTAATTCAAATAACTTTTGAGCATATTCTTGTTTTTTGTTAGATGATGGAATATCAATTATTTCTACTCCTGTTAAATCTATATTATTTTCTTTGCTATCATTTTCTATTTGTGCTTTATTTCCAAGTAAAATTACTTTAGCAAATCCTTGTGCAATTACTTTACTTGCTGCTTCTAAAACTCTTTTATCTTCCGCTTCTGGTAAAATAATTGTTTTAATATCTTGCTTTGCTCTTTGTTTTATTTTTTCAATAAATGACATTATTTTCCCTCCCTTATAATTTATATGCAAAGTATATCATTAATTTAGGAAAATATCAACTATTTTGAGAAATTTTTTGAAACTTAATTTTTTTAAATAATCTTTAAAACAATTTATTTAGTAGAATCAGCATTAACTGTTAATATTTTTGAAAATGTCCCAAAAATCTCCAAACATCAACTTGACATAACATCTTATTTATGATATATTATTAAAAGATGTTTTTTAAATTATATAAGAGGAGGAAAAATTATGAGTTTAGATAAAGAAAATTTACCAAATTATGAAAATTATGATGAAAACAATGCTAATAGTACTGACCCAATGGGAACTTTAAGTTCCAAATATGCATCACGTAGAATCTCTGTTACATATGAAAATCCAGATAAAGAAAAAAGAAAAGAAAAGCCTACTATCACGCAAAATTACCTAGATATGAATGACATTTTGGTACCAGTACTTGTAAAAAAAGGTGATGATGGTCAAATATATTTTGCAATGGAATATACATATATTCCTGCAAGAAAACAAATATATCTTGAATTACCATCAATTGGAATGAAAGAACAAAAAGAAAGCTACACCAAAGAAGATATTTTAAATTCAACCATTAATTTAACTAATATGTTGCAATTATATACATCAAATAATGAAATAAAAGATTTGACTTCAGGATTTGATCCAGTATCGCAGTCATTTACTAATCAAACAGCTAAATTAGTTGAATTAGGTGTAAAAGATATAAAAGGAGATAAAAGACTTCAGTGGTTTCCAGTTAGTAATTTAGAAGATATTTTATCAAGAGATATTCCTATGTCTATTCAAACAAAATATGCATTATTACGATTTTCAGAAAAACATAAAAATGAGATAGCTAAATACAAATCAACAGAAGCAGAAATTGATGAAGAATTATTGACTAATCCAAGAGCATATGGTCATAGAGATAATGACATTGTAATTTGGCCTCATAAATATAGATTTGGTGTAGCAAAAGAAGAAATACCTGGTCCAATTCAAGATTTAATGGGAACTGGCAGAATTGATTATGCAGCTGAAAATATTGAATATGACAATGATGGAACAGCTAAAGAAACATCCATTTATGGAATGTCAAAAAATTCTGTTCAAGTAGTATTAACAAGAGTTAAAAATGGTAAACTACAAGTAGGACTATCTCCTCAACATCGTTCTCCATTTATCTCTAAACAAAATATCAAGGAAGTATTTACAGAAACTGTTGCAGGTATGATAGAAAACAAGCATTATGAAAATATTGATATAACTAGTGACGAATACAAAAATCTAGATTTAGCAACAAAAGAGATATTATATCATTATGCTGCATTAAAAGCAGCAAAAGATGAAGCTCAAGAAGAAGCTGGTGTAGAAATATCTTCTGATTGGCTTAAACCTATATCACAACACTTATTATTAAGTCATGGTACAGAAGAGCTAAGTGAATTCTATCTTGCAAAACTTCCAGAAAACTATATTCAAGGAAATAAAAAACTTGATGAAGAAGAAACAATTGGCGATATTCAATGGTATGATTTTGATTCTTTAGATATTGATAGTCTTCATGCTCCAATGCCAACTAAAATTGCATTATTAATGGCAAGAAATTATATACAAAAAGAAAAGGAGCAGGAAACACAATTAGAAGATACAGAAAGATAAAATTAATATCTGAAATAAATACAATCGAGAGGAACTAACTGAAATTATTTTATTCATTTTCCTCTTACACTACTTAAAAAGGCTAATTGCTTATAATAGCAAATAGCCTTTTAAATTTGTTTTAATTTATTATTGGATATATTATATTTGTTTATTTAGTTTTAACATTTTTTACAGAACTCCACTTGCTATATACTTTCTTGCCACCAACTTTTCTGTAAGTTCTAACTCTTAAGTAATATTTCTTCTTAGATTTTAATTTCTTTATAGTTGTTGATAGTGTCTTATTTTTGCTTATTATTACTGATTTTTTAATTTTTTTGAATTTTTTATCAGTTGCAACTTGAACTTGATATCCTGTAGCTTTAGATATTTTTTTCCAATTTAAAGTTAACTTTTTCTTAGCTCCTTTTACCTTTGTAATTTTAGTTTTATCTGTTGCAGTTGTTGTTTTTAAAACATCAGAATAAGGTCCATAATATGTTTTACCATTTATAATTCTAACAGCTCTTATCTTAACCTTGTATGTAGTTCCAGCTTGTAAACCATAAAATGTTCCAGCATTACTATATGAGGTGCCTAAACGTTCGTAGTTTTTCTTTTTAGAATTATACATATATACTTCATATTTATCTGCAGTCTCACTTTGTAGATTCCATGTTATATCAAATGTTGTAGTTTTTTGATTTTGTGCTTTTAGCCCTGTTACTTTTTCTGGTTCAAAAGGTTTTACCATGATATTTTCACTAAACTTTACAGATGAATTAGCTTTTAAAGCAATTGTAATTGTTGATGTTCCTTTTCCAACTGCATAAAATGTTCCATCTGAATTCATTTTTATTACATTTGAATTGCTGCTAGTAAATGTATAATCACTTGCATCTCCTACACTATAATAATCTATAGATTTATTTTTAATACCAACTATATATGTGCCTCGATTTCCAATATTCATAAAAGAAATTCTAGTAGAGTTTGTTGTTTTTCTTGCATATATTTTTAAATTTTCATTTACTACTGAAACATTATATGTTATATTTTGAGTTCCTGTTTTTGAAGTTTCTAAAGTTGCATCATATATACCAAAATTTTGAACCCAATAATACACACTACCATTTTTAAAACATCCAATTCCAATTGATTTAAAATTTCCATATAGTATGTTAGATTTATGTCCTTCTGAATTCATCCATCTTTTCATTACATCACTTGCGCCTGTATCTCCAAAAGCAATATTTTCTCCATATGATTTTGAACTAATTGTAAAACAAGAAGTTCCATCTGGACGTGTATGGTCAAAATTTAGTGCTAACTCAGCAGCTCTTGTCATTGCTGCTTCTTGTAATTCTGTGTCCATTTTTAATGTACTAACTCCTGCTGCCTGCCTTTCTTTATTTACTAAATCTAAAACTTCTTGTGCTTTTGTATAATCCATTGTTCCATTAACTTTAACATCTATTGTATTTGTCGCTAATGTTTTATTTGATAAAAATAATAAAGCAAATACAAATGTTAATACTAATAAAATAATTTTGTTTTTTAATTTCATTTTTTCTATACTTCCTTTCTTTTAAAAATATTTTACTACAAATATAAGATAAATGCAAAAAATTCATTATTTTATCTTCTGTCTCACATACTCATAAAGTATTACCCCTGTTGCAACAGAAGCATTTAAACTTTCTGTTTTACCTAACATTGGAATTATAACCTTTTCATCTGCTAAATTTAGTATTTCTTTTGAAACACCATTTGCCTCGTTTCCAATTACTATTATTTTCTTTTTATAATCTACTTCATAGATAGATTTTTTTGCTTTTAAAGAAGTTGTCATTACTTTATAATCCTTGCTTTGTAGCTCTTTTAAAGTTTCTTTCAAATTTTCGCATTCTATAACATTAACTCTAAAAATCGCACCCATTGTAGAACGAACAACCTTTGGATTATATGCATCTGCTGTTCCTTTTGAGACTAATATTTGCTTTAATCCAACACTATCTGCAGTTCTTAAAATTGTACCTAAATTTCCGGGATCTTGTATGTCATCTAATGCTAGAATTATATCTTCATTTAAATTAATGTTTGATGTTTTTGAAGTTTGTTTCACTTCTGCATTATTATCAATTTCATTATTTTTTTTATTTGTATTAGAAACAGATTCATTATTCGTTTTTATCTTTCCAATTACAGCCAAAACTCCTTGTGGATTTTCTACATCAGAAATCATTTTAAAAATATTTTGAGGAACATAAATAAAATCAAGTCTAGCCATTTCGTATTTTAGATGTCTTTCAATCATTTCCGAATTATCACATCCATCACATACCACAATTTGTCTAATATCTGCATTTTCTTGTATGGCTTCATTTATAACTTTTAGCCCTTCTACTATGAATTCTCCATACTCATCTCTATATTTCTTTTCTTTTAATCTTTTAATATGTTTAATAAGACTATTGTCTTTACTAGAAATTCTTTGCATTTCTCCTCCTTAGGTTCCTTTTGGGGACGGGGTAAAAATTCACTTTAAGAATAATATTAAAGTGAATTTTTACCCCGTCCCTAAATTAACTTTCATCATCTAATTTAAGAACTGATAAAAACGCTTCTTGTGGCATTTCTACTTTACCTATTTGACGCATTTTTTCTTTACCACGTTTTTGCTTTTCTAGAAGCTTTTTCTTTCTTGTAATATCTCCACCATAGCATTTTGCTAGCACATCTTTTCTAAGAGCTGAGATTGTTTCTCTTGCAATTATTGTTCCGCCGATTACTGCTTGAAGAGGTATTACAAATAAATGTCTTGGTATAACAGTTTTAAGCTTTTCTACCATTTTTCTTCCTCTTTCATAAGCCATATCTTTATGTACTATAAATGAAAGGGCATCTACATTTTCACCATTTATTCTTATATCTAATCTAACCAATTTTGACTCTTTATATTCCTTAAATTCATAATCAAATGACGCATAACCTTTTGTCTTTGATTTTAAATTGTCAAAAAAATCATATATTATTTCATTTAAAGGCATGTCATAAATTAAAGAGACTCTGTTTTCGTCAAGATATTTCATATCTACATATATACCACGTCTATTTTGACACATTTCCATTATTCCGCCTACATAGTCTTTAGGTGTTATAATATTTGCTGTAACTATTGGTTCTTCTATAAATGCTAGCTCTGCCTGTGGGGGTAAATCTGTAGGATTATATATATCAAGCACTTCCCCATTTGTTTTATGAACTTTATAAATAACTGATGGAGCTGTTGTAATTAACCCTAAATCAAATTCTCTATCTAATCTTTCTTCTATTATTTCTAAATGTAAAAGTCCTAAAAATCCACATCTAAAGCCAAATCCTAAAGCTGCAGATGTTTCTTGTTCAAATTCTAATGCTGCATCATTTAGTTTTAACTTTTCTAAAGCGATTTTAAGGTTTTCATATTCGCTTCCATCTATTGGGTAAATTCCACAATAAACCATAGGTGTTACTTTTTTATATCCTGGAAGAGGCTTGTCTACTGGATTATTTGCATGTGTTATAGTATCTCCTACTTGTATTTCAGATAAACTCTTTATACTTGCTGCAATATATCCAACTTCTCCTGCTTTTATTTCATTGCTTGGTAAATATGATCCAGGCGCAAAATATCCAACTTCTGTAACTACAAAAGTATCATTTGAAGCCATAAGTTTAATTTCATCACCAGGTTTTACTTTACCATCTACCACTCTTACATATGCAACTGCTCCTTTATAATTATCATATAAAGAATCAAAAATTAAACATTTAAGTTTTCCTTCTTCATCTCCTTTAGGAGCAGGTAAATCTGTAACAATTCTTTCTAAGACCTCATCTACATTAAGTCCAGTTTTTGCAGAAATACAAGGTGCATCTTCTGCTGGAATACCTATAATATCTTCAATTTCTTTTTTTACTTCTTCAGGTCTTGCACTTGCTAAATCAACTTTATTTATAACAGGCAAAACCTCTAAGTTATTATCTATAGCTAAGTAAACATTTGCCAAAGTTTGAGCTTCTACTCCTTGTGTTGAATCTACTACAAGAATTGCTCCATCACAAGCAGCTAAACTTCTTGAAACCTCATAATTAAAGTCAACATGCCCAGGTGTATCTATTAAATTAAAAGTATATTCATTTCCATCTTTAGCTTTGTATTTCATTCTTACAGATTGGGCTTTTATAGTTATGCCTCTTTCTTTTTCTATTTCCATATTGTCAAGCACTTGAGACTCCATCTCTCTTTTAGATAAAACACCTGTCATTTCTATTAATCTATCTGCGAGTGTTGACTTTCCATGGTCTATATGTGCTACAATGCTAAAGTTTCTTATATATTTTTGATATTCGTTCATATTTTCTCCTTTAAATCAAAGTATCATCATTTTCTATCCAATTACTAACATTTTCAACTCTATAGTCATTTTTTGTATCTCTCATCACTACTTTTTCAATACCACTATTTATAATCATTCTCTTACACAAAGTACATGGATAATTATCTTTTACATACTCTCCATTTCTTTTGTTAATTCCAACCATATAAAGAGTAGAACCTATCATATCTCTTCTATTGGCACTTATTATAGCATTTTGTTCACTATGAACAGATCTGCACATTTCATATCCTGCTCCACTTAGTTCAGTTTTAGTTTTTCTAGTACAATATCCTAAGTCTAAACAATTCTTTCTACCTCTAGGTGCACCTGAATATCCTGTTGATATTATTTCATCATTTTTTACTATTACACTTCCATAATTATTTCTAAGACATGTTCCTCTCTCTGAAATTGTTTCTGCGATATCTAAATAATAATTTATTTTATCAACTCTATCCATAACTACCTCCTGTTTTCTATCTGATAGTAGTATTTTATCATAAAAACAAAAAAAGCTCAATAGGTTGTGCTAATATTGTGTTACTTTAATTCTCTTCATATTTTTATATAAAACTAGTGTAAATTCAACACTAAATAGAATTAGAAATAGATTAAAAACGACATAAATCTTTACAAATGCTACTTATATATGTTATAATGACTTTTAAGGAGGTTAACTATGAATGGTTGGTATGATTATTTACGATATACAAATGATAACTCTCAAGAAAAGTCAGAAGAACGAGAAAAACTATTAGAAGAGCTATTAAAAAACTTTTTTATAATTAAAGATGATGTTTTCGATAGAGAAGCTTTTGCTGATTATATGTTGAAATGTAAAGATCTGATTTCTCCTTTTGAAAATTGTGTAATTGATAAAGAAACATATTCAAAATACTGTAAATCTAAGAAACCTAAAGCAAAACCCATAACAGAAGCATTTATAAAAAAATTATCAGGTGCATTAACAAAAACTAACAATACACGTTTAAGATTATTCCCATTTAAATGTCTTAATTTAACTAAAAGCAAAAGATTACAATGTTTTGCTCTTGAAAGCGCTCATGTTGAAAACTTAGGAGCACTATATAGATTTAGTTATGAAATTCATTCCACAGGTTTACACATATATTGTAATTTAAAAATATCTAGAAATAAAGCAAGTTTGTCAGTAGAACGTAATAGAAGTGATAACTTTCCAGGAAAAGTTACTATAGATTTCGAAACAATAAAGCAATTATTTCCAAAAATGAAATTTAATAGTTTAAAGCAACAAATTGAAATAGCATCTAAACATGGAATTGATATTAGTGAAATTCCAGAAGAATTATGTCCTCCAAGAGAAACTGTAAAAGATAATTCCGCTGATACTATAGATTCAGACCTTGACAGATAAAATATTAATAACTGTATATTCTAATAGAATAAATCGAAACTTATAAAAATTTTGTTGTTTAGATTGTCAGTTTATATAAGCAAAAATCTTACTAGTTTTACAATGAAACCTCAAATATTTTTGGGGCACTTACAAAATTAGTAAGATTTTTTTAATTATCAATAAATTTATTTTAATTATAAACGAATTCTTAAATTTTAGAAATGCATTCCTTAAACACCTTTCCCCTCTCTGCAAAATTTTTATACAAATCAAAACTTGCACTTGCAGGAGAAAGTAAAACAATGTCTCCAGATTTTGCATTTTCTTTAGCTTTCAAAACCGCTTCTTGCATATTATTTACATAAATAATATTAATTTGCTTTTTTAAATCACCATTAAACTGGCTTTTGTCATTTATTTCTTCATTACCATTCAAATTTTTACTCAAAGCCTTATTTACAGCCTCTTCTATAATCTTTGAAGTAGGACCACATAAAATTAAAGTTCCTACCTTTTCTGCAATTTTTTCTCCAATTTCTGTATAGTCTAAGCCTTTGTCAGAACCACCTGCAAGTAAAACAATATTTTCGTCAAAAGCATTTAAACCTGCAATTGTACTTGCCGGACTTGTTCCAATTGAATCATTATAATATTTTACACCATCTATTTCTCTTACAAATTCAAGCCTATGTTCTACACCTATAAATTCTTTTATTGCTTTTACTTGAGTTTCTGTATTTACTAAAGAAGCGGTAACAGCAAGTGCTGCACAAATATTTTCGTAATTATGTATTCCTCTAAGTTTTATCTCTGATTTATTAATAATATTTGTCTTAACACCATTTTTGCAAAATATAATATTTCCACTATCTTTATCATAAATATATCCGTCTTTCAATTTTTCTTTACTGCTGAAAAATGTTACATTTCCTTTTGCATCTTTTTCAAAAAATCTTGTAATTTCATTATCATAATTTAATACTACTAAATCATCTGCATTTTGATGCAAAAATATATTTTTCTTAGAATATACATATTCATCCATATCTTTATGAACATTTAAGTGATCTGGATAAATATTTGTAACAAGAGAAATATTAGGGCTTACTTCCATATCCATTAACTGAAAACTGCTCATCTCTAAAACAATAATATCATTTTCGTTTACATCTGAAAGCTTTGTAAAAATAGGATTTCCAATATTTCCACCTAAATAACACGTTAATCCAGCTTGCTTTAAAATAGCATAAATTATAGAACTTGTAGTTGTTTTTCCCTCTGTTCCTGTAACACCTATTATTTTGCATGGTGCAAGTTTCATTAGCATCTCAATTTCTGAAGTAATAATTGCTCCTCTTTTCTTCTCTACTTCAAGCTCAGGCCTTGTAGGCAAACAACTTGGTGAGCGAAAGATTATATCAAACCCTTTTAATTCTTTTAAATTATTTTCTCCGCCTATGTATTTAAAATTGTAATCTTCTATTTTAGAAATAATTTCTTCTGATAACTCTTCTTCATTTCTATTATCAAAAATAGTTACATAAGCTCCTAATTTATACATATAATCTATTAATGGAATATTACTCACTCCTAAGCCAATAATTGCAACTTTTTTAGATTTTATATTTTTTTCAAATTGTTCTAATTTTTCATTTTTCAAGTTCAACACCTCTTATTAGTTTATTATATAATTTTTATACTTGTGAATATTTTTGCTGTTTAAACAAACATTACTTGTAAAGTTTAAAATATTACAAAACAATTCTACTACAGATATAAGAAAAATGCAAGAAGAAATCTTGCATTCATAACTATTTCTCCGAAATATGAATATTTACAATCTCACACTTAAATTCCCTTGAAATAATATTTTGTATTTGAGCAACTTTTTGTTTTGTAAGCCCTCCTTCCGTCTTTACCACAACATTAATGCTTTCGTTATTTACCAAAACTACATAATGTTCAAAGCCTTTTGTAGATAAGAGATTTTCGCAAATAGATATAGCATTTTTTGTATCATTTATTTTTGTAATTTCTTTCATAGCAATAGATTTTTGTGTTTCCGAAACTGAGCCATCTTCTAATATTTTTGTATATGTAGATAATGTGTCTGCATAATTTGTATCTCTTTGAAGTTTAGTAGAAACAAAATAATCTGAAGAGTCATTTACTGCAGCATTACTTTCTACAACACTTTTGCTATCTACAAGTTTTGCATCTCCTATATTTTCGTCATCTATATTTTCACTTTTACTCTCATTATTTTGATTTTGTTCATTAATATTATTAGCATTCTTAGCAACAGTTTCCCTATTCTCTATGCTTTCATCTGTTTTTGCTTCATCTATATTTTTATCTTTATTTTCTTTAGTTTCATTCTCAGCATTTTTTGATTCATTTAGAGCCTCTTCCGAATAAGTCTCTATAGAAGTATTGTCTACATTTGCAGTATAGTTAAAATATCCCGCAGTTACTAACATAAGCGCAATAGCATAAATTACTACTTCGTTTTTTCTAAACCCCTTTTTAAATATTTCTAAACTTTTTGAATTTTTATCTCTCTTCAAAATTATCCCTCCATTTCAAATACCTGAATTTTATCAATAGATAATCCAGTAGCAGATTTAACTGCATTGACAATATTGGTTTTAACATTTGCATTTTTTGCTCCTTGTGCAGTTATAATTGCACCTTCTATAGTAGGCATTATAACTTTTTGAGTCATAGGTACTTGACTCCCATCTTTTTCTGAAAATATAACGTCTTTTTGAGTTTGAGTAGAAGTAGTATTTCTTAAACCTCCTCCTGAATCTGTTTCTTCTGTAGAACTAGTTGTAGTTTTCTCATCATACATTGCAATAGTTTTACTACTTTCAGAATAGCTTATATAAACTTTAACTTTTCCTACTCCTTTTATTGTGCCTAGAATTTTTTCCAATTCATTTTGCATTTCATTATTAGAGTTTTCTTCATTTGAAGATTCGGATAGCGCCAATACTTTATTGGTATTTTTTTCTTCTTTAATAGAGGATTTATCTGATTTTAGGATAAAATTTATAATCAAAATTGTTACAACCAAAATCACAATTAAAAAAACAAGGTTTTCAATTTTTTTCTTATTGTTACCTTCGGCAGTCGTAAATTTTTTTAATTTATCTATAAACATACATAACCTCCTATTACATCACCTTATATGTATTTCAAAAACAGCTTTATCAATCTCATAATGCTTACTTAAAAATTTCTTCAAAGTATCAATATCTTTTGCCTCCACATCTTCTTCGGAACTTAAATCCTTATTTTTACCAACATTTATTTCAACTTTTTTAACTTCATCTATACTTTTAATCTTTATTTCGTCATCTTCTTTTTCACTTTCTTCATCTTTCTTTTTTAAAATTTTTTTAGATTCAAGAGTTATACTTATCTTACTTATTCCCGCATTTTCCTCTTCTGCATTAAAATTACCTTTTACGATACATTTATATACAACAAATCCTTCTTTTTCTATAGTTTTAATTAACTCTTTTTCAAAAGTATTTTCATAAATTTTGTTTAATTTTTTATCTGTAGAATTTTCATCTTTAGAATAATCTTTATTTGTAATATTTTCTGAATAATCATCAACTTTTTTGGATAGATCAAAATCTCCTTTTACCTTATTATCTGTAAAAGGTGATATTATACTAAAAATAATATATATACTCAAAATCACTTTCACGTATTTTTTTATATTTCCACTTGGAAGTATCATTTCAAAAATACTTGCTATTATAACAGCAATTGCAATTCCTTCAACCCACTTACTAAAAAACTCAATCATCTGTACATCATCCCACTATTAGAAATTTTAATTACTAGTGTTGTTCCAATTATTAAAAGAACTGCTACTGCACAAAGTATTCCAAGGAGTAATTTAAAAATACCGCTAAATTCTTCTAATAATTTTACAATTTTCTCATCTGCTAATGGCTCTATAATAGCAGAAGATAAAGAATAAATTATTGTTAAAATAGAAAGTTTAATTATTGGAGTTGCACATATTCCAATTATTATAATTACTCCAACAACTCCTAATGCATTTTTTAAAACCAGTCCACACCCCAATACACTATCTACTGAATCTCCTAAAATTTTTCCTACGACAGGAATCATACTTGAAACTGCAGCTTTCGCTGTTTTTGCAGTTATTCCATCTACACTACTTGCTAATGTTCCCTCTAGTGAAACTACTCCCACAAAAATAGTAAGAATAACTCCTAAAAACCATACTATAGATGATTTTAAAAATTTTGTAAGCTTCCCTATTTGTACTCTATCAGAGAGTTTTGATACAATCATTAATGCAGTTATTATAGAAACTCCTGGTAAAATTAGTGTTAGTATAATATTTGAAACAAATTCTATTATTAGCAAAATTATTGGTTCTAGTAAACTACTTGTTGCAATACTTCCTGTATATATCATAAGAGTTATTAGAAGCGGAACTAATGAATTCATAAATCCTACTAAATTTTGTATAGTGATTGTTATTGATAATATTAGGTTTGAAAAGTTACTCATTATAATTGTTACTATTAATATATATTGTACATAATAAATCATTTTTGAAATGCTACTTGTTTCTAAATTATCTGCAATTGCCTTTATTATGCTATGTATTAATACAATTACAAGAACTGCAATTATTGTTTTTAAACTTGAAACTATTTCTTTCCCAAAAATCTTTAATATTTTTTTTAATATTCTATTATTATCAATCTTTCCTGTAATTGCTGAATTTAAAACATCTGAAATATTAGTATCTTCGAAAAAATCATTTGTATATTTTTTTGTCTCATCTATAAAATTACTTATTCCAAATGTTTCTTTTTCTTGTTGTATCATTTGAGTAGTTAGGTTTTCTGCATTTACTTTCGAAACAGGAAAAATTACTAAAAAAAATATTATGAAAAAATGTAATAAAACTTTTTTCACATTTACGATAATTCCTTATTTGATATATTTAGATTTTTAAAAAAAGGATATACCTATAAACCTTTTTTCAAGAAATATATTAAATTTTTAAAAAAAATTTCTACGACCCCCACTTTTTGGCACTAGCATGAGGATTACCCACAATCCATTTTAGTCATAATTTTACTCAAAAAATCTTCATTCTTTCAAAAGAATCTTTAAATGCCATACTCAAAAGAATTATATAGTTTTTTTCTGTATGTCTCAGAGACTTTATTTGGTTGCAAAAATGCTTTAGAAATTTTTCTAAAAAATATATATAAAATTAAATTAATTTCAAAATAACTTCTAGCAAACTTGAAATTATAGGAATTGACATAGACACAATTATCACCTTGCTTCCCATTTCAATTTTACTCGCAATTGCACCTTCTCCTGAGTCTTTGCAAAGATTTATTGCAAACTCAGCAAGAAAAGCAATTCCAGTAATTTTTAATAAAAGTTCTAAAAATTGATTATTTATGCCAGATTTAGAACTTATAGTTTTAAGCAAATTTATTATTCCTCTAAGTTTGTCCATTATTATGTATAGAATTAACACACCTACAATTATAGAAACATATATTGCAAATTCAGGTTTATATTGTTTAACAACTATAATAATTATTAAAGAAATTAATCCTATTCCAATTATTTTAATTACTTCATCCATACATTTTATACCTCTTTTATTATATTAGGAAACTCTATGAAGCTTCCAAATTAGCTTCACAACATATATATCCTGTACATTATATATTAAACAATGTCCTTACTGTATTAAAAAGTGCACTAATTTCTTTTATAACTAATGTAAGAACAATTACCACTCCAGCGAGTGTTGTCATCATAGCCTGTTCTTCACGTCCAGCTCTACATAAAACTTGATGTAAAACTGCAACTAATATACCTATGGCTGCTATTTTAAACAATAAATCTACATCCATTTTTACTTTTCCTTCCTTTAAATTAAAATAATTATAATAGCTAGTCCAAAAATTGTTCCCATAGTTCTATACATCTTTTCATTTTTCATACATTCTTCTTCCGCTATAGCAATTTGAGTATCTAAAAAACTCATATTTAGTTTAATTTCACTTAATTGCCCTTCCACATCGGTTTTACCAAGCATATTTCCTAGATTCTTTATAATATCTATATCTTCTGTTTTAAGACTTAGATTCTGCTTATTATTTTCTATCGCTTTATCCCACGATTTTTTTAACCCTAATTTTTTCATATTATTCTTTGCATTCATAAAAATAGAATTAATACTATTTTTATAAGATAAATTTGAAATTTCTTCAAATATATCTCCTAAAGGCTCATAAGTAAACTTTATTTTTGATTCGAGAATATTAAATGCCTCTTTAAAAGTTTTTAATTCATCTACTCTATTTTTGTATTTTTTTGAAATAAGATTTCCTATACAAGCTGTCAATAGAAATATAAAAAATAAAATCGTATATTTTACAAATACCATAAACTTGTCCCCTTTATTAAATATATTCACAAAATAAAATTTTAGAACACTTTTATATCAAATAATTTTTATAATCTTTATTATTCTTATCTAAAACATATACACTCTTTACTTCTCCCCTCTTTTTATCATCTAAAAAAATAATAGTTTCAATTAAATTCTTGTCCAACAATTTTTTTATTTCCTCATTTATCATAATATCTTCTAAAGAATTTCCATGTGCAGTAAAAATTCCTGTTACTCCAGATGTAACTGCATAATTTATTGCTTGTACATCTTCTTTGCTTCCAATTTCATCACACACGATAATTTCTGGAGACATAGATCTTATAAGCATTCTCATACCTTTAGATTTAGAAACATTATCCATTACATCACTAAGAATTCCTATATCATTTTGTGGTGCTCCTTTATACATTGCAGCAATCTCTCCTCTTTCATCTACAATTCCGCATGTTTTAGCTTTAAAACCTAGTTCTTCTATACCTGTACTTATCCTTCTTACTAAATCTCTTAAAATTGTAGTTTTTCCACAACCAGGTTTTGAAACAATTAATGTATTTTTAATTTCACTATTACATATAACGAATTTCAATAATTTATTTGATACATCTTTTTTTTCTTTAGCAATTCTAAAATTTAAACTTGAAATATAATTTATATTTTTAATTTCTCCATTTTCTTCCACAGCACTACCAGTAATTCCTACTCTATGACCACCCTTTATTGTTATAAAGCCTTCGCATATTTGTTTTTGATAGGAATAAATAGAATGTTCACATACTTTTTGAAATGTTTCTAATAATTCTTCTTTTGAAACAATATGAACTAATATTTTATTTCCATTAGAATTTTTTATAATTATTGGTTTATTAATTCTAAGTCGTATTTCTTCAATATCTTGTTTATTTAAAAAGTATTTTTTTATTTCATTTTTTACACTTTCAGCTAAATAATCTAAAACTTCTTCCATTATTTAAAAATCCTTCCTTTAAAGCCTGTCTATTGTATAAAGCCTAATAAATAAACCTTGTAACATAATTTTCATTATATTATATGCTCTATAAATTATTTTAGAACTTTTTACACATTAGTTTTTAAATGTTAATATTACTATTTTAAAAGTCTTATGTTTTTTAATTGATTTTTACATTTTTTTAAAGAAATATTGCAAAAACACTACACAAACTAAAAAAAATGTGATAAAATATTGAAAGATTGTTAAAATTCACTATTTAATTAATATATAATTTTAGTGTTGTTGTGTTTAGTTTCTTAAATTCTATTATATAATTATATATTAATCTGAACAAATCAATGTGAATTATAATTAAAAATAAAGGAGGAATTTAAAATGTCAGGACATAGTAAATGGCACAACATTCAAGCTAAAAAAGGAAAGGCTGATGCAGCAAGAGGAAAAATATTCACAAAATTAGGAAGGGAATTATTAGTTGCAGTTAAAGCAGGAGGACCGGATCCAGAGGGCAACTCTTCTTTAAAAGCAGTTATTGCTAAATGTAAAGCTGCAAATATGCCAAATGATACAATAAATAATGCAATTAAAAAAGCTTCAGGAGAAGGAAGTAACACAAATTATGAAGAAATAATTTATGAAGGATATGGACCAAATGGTGTTGCTATAATTGTAGAAGCAAGTACAGACAATAAAAATAGAACAGCAGCTGAAGTCAGACATGCTTTTGATAAATCAGGTGGAAATCTTGGAACAACTGGTTGTGTATCATATATGTTTAGCAAAAAAGGTGTTATAGTTATAGAAAAAGAAAATTGCCCTATTGACGAAGAAGAACTTATGATGCTAGTTTTAGATGCAGGAGCAGAAGATTTTAATACTTCAGATGAAGTTTATGAAATAACTACAGAACCAAGCACATTTTCAGAAGTATCTGAAAAAATTCAAGCAGAAGGAATTAATTTCTTAGAAGCTTCAGTTCAAATGGTACCTTCTACTACAGTTGCTCTTGATGACCAAGCTGCAGAAAAAATGGAAAAAATGATTGAAAGGCTTGAGGAATTAGATGATGTAATGAATGTATATCACAATTGGGAATAATAATTTATTATAATTAAGAGAGGAAGAATAAAATAATGAAAAAAAGATATTTAATAATGCTTATAATAGCAATAGTTTTAGTAATAGTTTTAGGTGCAGGATTTGCTTTTGCATACTTTTTCACAGATATATTTAAAAGCAATAAACAACTATTTTCTAAATATATTTTTCAAAATTCAGAAATCGTAGACATCTTCAAAGATGAAGATGTAAAAGCATATTCAGCAAAACAAAAAAATACAGCTTATACATCAGAAGGTACAATAAAAACAAATGTTACTTTCCCAGATAGTTCAGAAGCAAAAGTAGCAAATGCATTGCAAAATTGTAATATAACATTTACTGGTAAAACAGATAATCAAAGCAAATATATGCACCAAACGTTTAAAGCAAATTATTCGGATACTCAATCAATGCAATTTGATTTATATAGAAACGGTGACATTTATGCTGCTAAAATTAATGAAGTTCTTGTAAAATACATTGGATTTGATAATAACAATCTTAAAGAATTTGCTACTAAAATGCAACTACCTGAACAAGTTACATCTTCAATTCCAAATAAAATTGATTTAGCAAGCTTGTCAAATGTTTCAAACATATTTACAGATGAAGATAAATCTGTTTTAAAAGAAAAATACTTTAAAATTATCACAGATAATTTAACAGATGAGATGTTTTCTAAGGAAAATAACTCTGAAGATAATGTATATATTTTAACAATAAATAATACTCAGGCTACTAATATAATACTTAAAATATTGGAGACATTAAAAGAAGATGAAATTATTATAGAAAAAATTAAAAATTATGCAATAAACAACTTTAATTTAACTGAGGAAAATATTCAAACTTTTGAAACACAATATAAAGAAACATTGCAAAAAGCAATTGATGGCATTAATTCAGCTATACAAGAAAAAAATACTACTTCTCCTGCACAATCACAATTTGATTTAAATACTAATACCGAAGATAGTACTACATCTGAATTAAATTCTACACAAAATACTGAAATCAATGTTGATAATCCACAAAATTCAGATAACTATATAACTATAAAAGTATATGCTAATAAACGAAATCTTACAAAAACAGAAATAATATTAAGTGATAATGCTGATTTTGTTTTTTCTAAATCTGATGATGGAGTTAAATTTGAATCAATAAGTAATGGAGTGACTACTATATCAGCATATATGCAAAAATTAAAATCACCTAATGAAACTAAATATGAATTTGCTTTTTCACAAAATAATTCTGAAATTTTTAATTTAACCATTGGTTTTTCAGGATTAGATACTGATTCAGTACATGAAAACTCAGAATTAACCTTTGATTATAATCTAGGTAATTCTACTATAACAAATGCTAAAACAAAATTCGTGTCTTCATACAAAAATACAAAAACTTTTGGAGCTATTCAAAAAGATGAAATACAAAATTCACAAATATTACTTATAAACACTGCTCCAGCACTTAAAAATATTGAAAATTTATATAATAGTATTGCTAATAGAACCGCTCAGATCAATGATGCAAAATTAAAAGCAATAGGACTTACAGCAGAACAAAATCCATTTATGTATTACTTACCTTCAATTGTTCCAATTGGTGCAACTTATGTAATGCAAAATCCAAGTCAAATTCCATATTTTATGCCACCAATAGGAATTGCAGTAATTTCAAGTGGAATTATGGTAGTTAATAATGCCAGAAATATAATAAATAATGATCAAATGTCAAAAGTAGAAAAAGAAGCATTTAATATTAAATTTACAGAGTATTCTGGCCCTAATAAAACTTCAAGTGAAGTAAAAACATTATATTATATGATTATATCAAATAATGCCGCAGAAAAAAATAATAATACAAATCGTCTTGTAAAAATTAATAATGAGTTACCTGCATCAGCGCCAAATGAGCTAGATAAAAATAAAACTTATACAATTAAAGTTGAATATAATGAAAATGGATATGTTAATAATATAATAATCAATTAACTTAAAAGGGGCTATGTAACTAGCCCCTTAATTTTAGCTTTTTTTCTACATTTATATCTCCAAATAGCTCATCTTGATATGTTGTAACTTTGCTTCTTCTCGAAAGTTCTAATAATCCTGAAAAAGCAGTTACTACCTCATTTTTACTATGTTTTTTTACAGAAAATAATCTATTAAAATTAAAATTTTTATGTTTGATTAATTCTCTAAACATATCTTTTAATTTACTTACAACTGTAAAATTTTCTGTTATAGCTATTTTTTCGATATTTTTAGCATTGTGATTAATTTTTTCTTCATTTCTTATTACTAAATTAGAATATATTTGAGGTATTAGAGAACTCTCATACTCTGTATCTAATGTTTGCTGAGGTAATGGAATATTTTCCATTGCTTTATATATTCTATTTGAAAACAATTTAAAATTTTCTTGCAATTTAGCCGTAATATCTTTATATTTTTTATATTCAACTATTCTTCTTATAAGTTCTTCTTCAGTTATCTCTTCTTCCTCTTCTTGTTTACTTGGTAAAAGCTTTTTAGATTTAAGATATAGCAAAGTTGAAGCCATTGATAAAAATTCACTTGTAACCTCTAAGTTAAGTTCTTCCATCTGATTAATAAATGCAATATATTGATCTGTGATTTCATTAAGATTAATATCATATATATTCATTTTGTTCTTTTCAATTAAAGTACAAAGTAAATCAAGTGGTCCTTGAAAATTCTCTAATTTAATTGCATATTTATTTGTTTCTAATGTTAGTACATTTGGCATTTCTTGTTATCCTTCCCCTCAATTTTTCTAACTCTTTTATTCGTCAAATTTTATATTGTCATATCTATAACCTTTTTTTAAAAGATATTGCTTTATCTCTTCTATATCCATATCTTTTTGTTTTTTATAAAAAATATTTCTTGCAGATTGTTTCTCATATTCATCTAACTTATCTTTGTTTTCATAAAAATAATCTTCTATATCATCTCTATTTAAACCTTTTGCAATTAATTTGTATTTTACTTCTTTTAAAGATAAGTTTTTTAAAATAATAAAATTATTTATAGCTCTATCTATATATTCTTTGTCATCAAGATATTTTGCATCTTTTAAGTACTCTATTATGTCTTCTAACATATTTTCTTCAATTGAACCTGTAAATTTGTTTCTTACCTCTTGTTCAGTTCTTTTTTTGAAAACTATAAATTTCATTACTTTTGTTTTTTGTGAATCAAATTCTTCAATTGAATACATTTTCTTCTCCTATAATATATTTGCATAGAGACGGCTATTTTAACCGCCTCTTAATTAAAATTTATTCTTCGTCATTATCCTCTTCTTCAGATTTTCTTTCTTCTCCAAGACTTTCTTCAAAAGCTTTTTCAGTATTACCTCTTACTTTTTTCTCAACTTCAGCTAATAACTCAGGATTATCTTGAAGATATTTTTTAACATTTTCCCTACCTTGTCCAATTCTATTTCCATTATAACTAAACCAAGAACCACTCTTTTCTATAATATCTAGATTTACTGCCATATCGAATATATTGCCAACTTTTGAAATACCTTCTCCATACATTATATCAAATTCTGCTTCTCTAAAAGGTGGAGCAACTTTATTTTTAACTATTTTAACTCTAGCTCTATTTCCTATAACATTACCATCTTGTTTAATATTCTCTATTTTTCTAATATCTAGTCTTACAGATGCATAGAATTTAAGCGCTCTACCTCCTGTTGTTGTTTCAGGATTTCCAAACATAACTCCTATTTTTTCTCTTAATTGATTTATGAAAATTATTACTGTTTTTGTTTTATTAATAGCTCCTGCAAGTTTTCTTAATGCTTGAGACATAAGTCTTGCTTGAAGTCCCATATGAGAATCTCCCATATCTCCATCTATTTCTGCTTTTGGAACAAGTGCTGCAACTGAGTCTACAACTATTACATCTAATGCACCACTTCTAACTAAGCTTTCTGTAATTTCCAATGCTTGCTCACCCGTATCTGGCTGAGATACTATTAGTTCATCTATATTAACTCCTAATTTTTTTGCATAAACAGGATCTAAAGCATGCTCTGCATCTATAAATGCCGCTTCTCCTCCTAATTTTTGTGCTTCTGCTATAACATGTAATGCTAAAGTTGTTTTACCTGAAGATTCAGGTCCATATACCTCTATAATTCTTCCACGTGGAAGCCCTCCAATTCCTAATGCCATATCTAAACTAAGTGCTCCTGTAGATATAGCTTCTATCTCCATTGCTTTATATTCTCCTAATTTCATTACTGAACCTTTACCAAATTGTTTTTCAATTTGACTTAAAGCTGCATCTAACGCTTTCTTTTTTTCTGAATTTTCTGACATATTTATTTCCTCCTTCATTTCACAAAACTTTGTTTGTTAATATATATTATACACCAAACATTTATTTTGTCAATACTTTTTTTAAAATTATTTAGATTTTCTTAGTGTTAAATGAAAGTTAGCTAAGATTATCTGAAAAATACTTATATATTCAAATATTTTGTCTTAAAAAATTACTCCTAATTCTTATACCAGCCCTTGAATTTAAAGAACAAATTATACCACCTTGCCTCAACTTCTCCATTTAAATATGAATTTGTAATCACATATATTTTGTTTCTTCCAATACCTATAAAAGGAACTTCACTGTTATAAATATCGTATAACCTTTTAAATCTAGATTTTTGTTCTTCCTTATCTGTTATACTATTTAATTCATTAAGAATTTTCTTAGATTCATCATTATTAAAATTAGCTAAATTTCCATTTCCAAAATAAGATGTAAGATCTGGTGAAATTGGATTAGTCATTTCACACAAAATTATATCATAATTCTTTTTGTTAATATAATCTTGGTACTCATTATCTGATGTATAAATAATATTTATTATTATTCCTTGTTCAGCTAATTTTTCTTTAATATATTCTGCCACTTTTGTTCTATTTGATTTTTTTCTAACTACTAAACTTAATTCTAGTACTTTAGTTTTATAGTTTACAGTTTTTTGCCATTGTTTTCTTCTAAAATACCAACCTGAATCTTTTAATTTATTTTCCATTTTTCCTAAATTAAAATAATTTTCATTTTTATCTTCGACTAAATAACTACTTATTGGTAACGGAAAATTTGCTTTAAAATATGAACCACTATAAGCTTTAGCTACTATTTCATCTTTATTTATAGCATATTTTAAAGCTTTTCTTACTTGTACATCTGAGAGAATATCACTATCATTATTTAAAGCTAAAACTGAGAAATCTCTTCCTTCAATTTCGGTTACATTATATCCTATTTTTCCGATATATTGCTTATAGTCTTTATTTTGTGTAGTTATTAAATCTATATTTCCTTGTCTAAACGCATTATATAATTCTGCTATACTGGAATAAAAATTAATAGTAACTTTATTAATTATAGAATTATCCTCCTGTACATTCCACCAATTCTCGTTTTTTGTAAGAATTACTTTATTTCCAATATGTTCTGAAATTTTAAACCTACCAGTTGTAATTGGCGCATCATTTTTGTTCGTATCCCAAAAATTGTCTTTTCCATAATAATTACTACTTAAAATAGGAAAAGTTAAAAAGTATTCATAAAATGGAATTTTTTGAGATAATATAATCCTAAGTGTTGTATTGTCTATTATATCTACCTCTTTTAAATGTTTAATGTTTTCTGCATATACCGCATTTTTTGCTTCTTTATCTTGCAACAATCTATCAATAGTGTATTTTACATCATTACTTGAAAAGTAGCTTCCATCACTCCATTTAATTCCTGTTTTAAGTTTTACTATATATGTTATATTATCTGTTGTTTCCCATTCTTTTGCTAGACATGGTTCAACTTTTCCATCTGAAGTAATATTAACTAAAGACTCAAATATTAATTTTGTTACATCTTGCACTTGTTTATTTTTAGTAATAATAGGATTTATTGTATCAAATCCCGAAATTGCAAGAGTAAGCTCTGTCCCTTTCTCTGCTGTACTTATACTTGATACCCCTTCAACATTGTTTGTATTTTCAGAATTATTACTTTTGCTTACCTTATAAATTGCAAATCCCATTATAATCACTATAAATATAAAAAATATATATCCAAAAATATTGTTTTTCATATATACCTCACTTCATATATATACTATATTATTTTTTAAAATTTATCAAGTCTTTTTTGGGATTTTATAAAAATTTTGGTTCTTTTAAAGTTATTTTTTATAAAAGTATCTTTTTAATTATATATACTTTAATCTAACTAAAAAAAGAGCACAACAAAAAATATGTGCCCCTAAAATATTAATTTATTTTCTTGACTCAATAATAAGTTTAATTCCTGTTCTATCTTCCCCCTCTACTTCTACTTCTGCAAATGCAGGAATACAAACTAAATCTACTCCTGATGGTGCTACAAATCCTCTTGCAATAGCTACTGCCTTAACTGCTTGGTTTAGGGCACCAGCTCCAATCGCTTGCATTTCAGCCCTTTGTGATTCTTTTACTAATCCCGCAATAGCTCCAGCTACTGAGTTGGGATTAGATTTTGATGAAATTTTTAAAATTTCCATTCTCTTTTGCCTCCTATAATTTTATTTTTTGTTGCAACTTTTATGTTTTTATTTTACAACAAATTAGAATAAAGGTCAATAGCTTTTTGGTATTTTTTTCCATTTTTTCATCGCGAGTTTCGACATTTATTTCCTTTTTTGTCAATAATTATCGAACTTTGTCGAAATCTTTTTTTAAAGTTTTGTATATTCTGTTGACTTTTTGATTTTTTTAAAATATAATAGTGTTACTTTGATTTCAAAGAATATTATGTTGTATAAATAAGATCTTTTTATACAATAGGAAAGGAGAAACAAAATGTCACAAGAACTAGCTACAGAAATATTAAAAGAACTTAAATTTATGCACTCTAAATTTGATGAGTATGATAATGAATTTAAGTTTATGCACTCTAAATTTGATGAGTATGATAATGAATTTAAATTTATGCACTCTAAATTTGATGAGTATGATAAAAGATTTGATGGGCATGATAACGAATTCAAAAATCTTTCAAGAAGCATAGCTAGATTAGAAGTTGACTATGGGCAAAAAATAGA
Organism: uncultured Clostridia bacterium; assembly: GCA_946529215.1. Taxonomy (GTDB): domain Bacteria; phylum Bacillota; class Clostridia; order TANB77; family CAG-508; genus CAG-269. The sequence goes on along the minus strand of CAMMZC010000002.1, from coordinate 127,462 downwards.
TACACTAATAGATATAACTTCTGGTATTTTAGAAAGATTAGATTCATTAGAAAAAAACTTTGAATTGAATAGCGAAGAATTAGACAAACATTCTGATCAAATTTGGAATTTAGAGTCAAAAGCTGGTATTATTTAATTATGCAGAAACAAAAAACTGTAGTTATTTCTTAACTACAGTTTTTTGCATTTTTATTATATAGGAAACGCTATGAAACTTTGAAATTTCGCAATATAAAGTGTAAATAAACTTTGCATTAGCAATTTATTCTTTCTATTTTGATTACTTTATTTGTATTATCATTTACCTCAAAAATACAAGCATTTAATATTGCTTCTCCTGTTGCAATTTTGTATTTTTCTGGAAGAGCAGTCAAAAACCTTTTTAACGCTGCTTGTATATCCATACCAAGAATTGCATTTTTTGGTCCTGTCATTCCTATATCTGTAATATATGCTGTACCCTTTTCTAAAATTTTTTCATCAGCAGTTTGAACATGAGTATGTGTACCAAAAATTGCAGTTATTTCTCCATCTAAAAAATATCCCATTGCTTGCTTTTCAGCTGTTGCTTCTGCATGAAAATCTAGAAAAATCATATCTACTTTAGGCTTTATTTCATCTACGACTTTTTTTACTTGTAAAAATGGATTTTCTGTTTGAACATTTATCTCTGCTCTTCCCATTGCATTTATAACAGCAATTTTTTTACTATTACATGTAAAAATATTATATCCTTTCCCACATACTCCTTCAGGATAATTTATTGGTCTTAAAAGCTCAGGTTCATCTATTATTTGAAAAATTTCTTTCTTTCCCCAAGTATGATTTCCCATAGTAATACAATTTGCTCCCGCAGAAATTATATCCTTAAAATTTTTTATAGTAAGTCCCATCCCTTCTGCGGCATTTTCACCATTTACTATGCAAAAATCTATATTGTATTTGTTCTTTATATTTTTCAACTCTGCTTTTAATTTATTAATTCCACAATTTCCAACTATATCTCCAACAGCCAAAATATTCATTAAAAACCATTCCTCTCTTTTTATTCACAAACTAGCATCTTTTATAATTAATTTTTACTTTTTTTCTTAAATCTCTTAACTATATGTTTCTTTCCTAGATAAATGCTCATTTTTGCTTTTTTGGTATTTTTTTCTATAGAACTTCGTAATCCTCCAGTTTTTTCTACCATTACTTCTTTTGCACCATTAACTTTATCTATCATTGCCTCTTTTGCATCACTTACTTTATCTTTTACAGCATCTTTTGCATCATTTACTTTTTCAATAACAGCATCTTTTGCATCACTTGTGACGTCTTCTATTTTCGTTTTTATTTCTTTCATTTTAATTTTTATTGCTTCTAACTTTGGATATGCATCTATAAATCTTCTATGGAAAAATGACCTTTGTGCTAAAGATTCACGAACCATTTTTGTAATTTGTTCTGTATTGTCTGAAACAGCTTCTTTGTTTACTTTTTCTGTAACCTTTCTAAATCCATATACAACAATTGTTGATACAACTAGATCTACAATAAAAATTGTCCATAAAATAAAACCTAATTCAATAGTATATTTTTCATCTAAAAGCTCAACCCATTTTTCAAAATATGGATTAATTATATAAACTACAGCTAATCCCATTACTCCAAAAGCTACTAAATTGCGCAAACATATTCTACCATTTAAATTAAATTTTTCATTACTATAATCCCACCATCTTGCCTTAAAAACTTTTTCCATAATCCAGCTTGCAAAATATTCTAATCCCCCACAAACAATCAAAGTAATTAAGAACAATAATAATGGACTATATGAAAATCTTTGTAAAAAAACAATTATAAGTAACGCTCCACAGCCGTAAATTGGGCAATATGGTCCAATTAAAAAACCTCTATCTACTATTTTTTTGTTGCACCATGCAACCCATAAAGTTTCTACTAGCCAACCAGCTGATGAATACATTATAAACAATATAAAATATTTTGAAATTAAGTCTAAATTCATTATTTTTCCTTTCCAAGCAGAAACATAATTATTAATTATTTTTTTAATTTTGCTGCTTTAACAAGTCCAATAAACAAAGGTGAAGGTCTATTAGGTCTTGACTTTAGTTCAGGATGAAATTGTGATGCTATAAAATATGGATGATTTTTTATTTCTACTATTTCTACCAAATTTCCATCAGGAGATGTTCCTGAGCATATTAATCCAGCCTTTTCTAGTCTTTCTTTATAATCATTATTATATTCAAATCTATGTCTATGTCTTTCTTCTATTTTTTCTCTACCATATATTTTTGAAGCAAGTGTTCCTGTTTTTAAAACACATGGATAGCTTCCAAGACGCATCGTTCCACCTTTTTTATTAACCTTTTTTTGCTCTTCCATAATATGAATAACAGGATTTTGCGTTGTAGAACTAAATTCAGCAGAATTACTATCTAAAAGTCCTAAAACATTTCTTGCAAATTCAACAACTGCCATTTGCATTCCAAGACAAATTCCTAAAAAAGGAATATTATTTTCTCTTGCATATTTTATTGTTTCTATTTTTCCTTCTATTCCTCTATTTCCAAATCCGCCTGGAACTATAATTCCATCTAAGTTTTTTAAAATACCTTGCACTGTATCTTTTGTTATTCTTTCGCAATCAATTAGTTTTATATCAACATTTATATTATTTGCAAAACCTGCATGTCTTAAGCTTTCTATAACAGAAATATATGAGTCTTCTAATCTTACATATTTGCCAACTATCGCAATTGTTGCTCTGTCTTCTTTTTTTATGTTTCTAATTTTTTCGATCATTTCTGACCATTCAGAATTATCAGGTACAAAGCTATCTAATTTAAGATGATTACATACTTCTCTACCCAGTCCTTCTTTTTCTAGCATAAGAGGAACCGCATATAAACAATCTGCCGTCAAGTTTTGAATAACACTTGTTTTTCTTACATTACAAAATAATGCTAATTTTTCTCTAACTGTTTCTGGAATTTCCATTTCACTTCTACATACCAAAATATCAGGTTTTATTCCAAGACTCTGCAATTCTTTTACAGAATGTTGTGTTGGTTTTGATTTTATCTCGTTTGAGCCTGTTATATATGGAAGCAAAGTTACATGAATATATAGCACATCTTCGGGATTTTTTTCAAGTCCAACTTGTCTTATTGCTTCTATTATAGAAAGACCCTCAATATCTCCAATAGTTCCACCAATCTCAGTTATTACTATATCTATGTCAGTATTTTCAAAACTATAAATTTTTTCTTTAATTTCGTTTGTAACATGTGGAATTACTTGTACAGTCTTTCCTAAATAATCTCCTTTTCTTTCTTTTTCTATTACATTAGAATAAATTTTCCCCATAGTAATACTAGAATTTTTTGTTAAATTCTCATCTATAAATCTTTCATAATGTCCTAAATCTAAATCTGTTTCCGCACCATCATCAGTTACAAAAACCTCTCCATGCTCATAAGGACTCATCGTACCTGGGTCTACATTTAAATATGGGTCAAATTTTTGTATTGTAACTTTATATCCCCTATTTTTTAAAAGTCTTCCCAATGACGCCGCTGTTATTCCTTTTCCTAATCCTGATACAACTCCACCTGTAACAAATATGTACTTTGTATTCATCGATCATCTTCCCTTCTTACATTCTTGGTTCACATGTTAAATTTATTCCTAAATTTTTTAAAGCATTTTGCTCACTTTTGTCTAATATATAACTACAATGAGCATCACTACCTCTAAGCTTTTCTAGTTCATTAATTGCCTTTTCTATAATAGGATTTGTTACTGAACAAATGCTTAAAGCTATTAATACTTCTGACAAATTTAAAAAATATGCTGTATTATATGATGTTTTTTGTTTCATTTTATATATTCCATCTAAAACTGAAGGTGAAAGTAAATATTCTTTATCTGGAATTCCTGTAATTTCCTTAATAGCATTTAAAAATGCTGCACTTGTACAACTTAGAATTTTTGATTCTTTTCCTGTTATAATTTTTCCATCATTTAATTTTATAGCTAGAACACTAGCACCTTTTTCTTTAGCAGTTTCATTTGCAACTCTTGCAACATCTCTATCTAAAAGAGAAAGCTCTAATTTATCCATTAAAGATTTAGATTGTTCTACTGTATCTTCTGAGCAAAGCTTTTGTTTGTAATCACATAAAGTATTGTAATATCTTCTAATTATTTCATCTATCGCAGCTCTCCTTACAACTTCTGAGTTTATAATACATTGTTTAATCATATTAACACCCATATCTGTAGGTGATTTATATATTTCTTTACCTGAAATTTTCATCAAAATATTTTTTAAAATAGGAAATGAAGAAATATCTCTATTGTAGTTTACAGCTGATTCTCCATAAGCTTCTAAATGAAATGGATCTATCATATTCACATCTTTTAAGTCAACAGTTGCAGCTTCATAAGCAATATTTACAGGATCTAATAAACTTAAATTCCATACTGGAAAAGTTTCGAATTTTGCATATCCTGCTTTAACTCCTTTTTTATATTCATGATAAAGCTGAGAAAGACAAGTTCCAAGTTTACCACTATTTGGGCCTGGAGCAGTAACAACAACCAATTTTTTTGTTGTTTCAATATATGGATTTCTCCCATATCCTTCTTCACTTGCAATTGTTTCAACATCATCTGGATAACCTTTTGTTGGTCTATGAATATACATTTTTATATTTCTTTCTTGTAGCAATTTCTCTAAATGAGAAATATTATTTCCTTCGTGATACATTGTAACAACAACACTATTTATTAAAATATCTTGACCTTGTAATTTTTCGATTAGTCTTAAAAGTTCCAATTCATAGCTTATTCCATAATCTGCTCTTATCTTGCTTTTTTCAATATCTGCAGCATTTATACAAAAAATAACTTCTAAATCATCTTTAAATTGTTTTAGTAATCTAATTTTGTTGTCTGGTCTAAATCCTGGCAAAACTCTTGAGGCATGGTAATCATCAAATATTTTTCCACCAAACTCTAAATATAGCTTGTTATCAAATAATTCTATTCTTTCTTTAATTTTTTCACTTTGAATTTTTAAATACTTATCACTATCAAATCCTATTTCGTTCATTTTTACAATTACTCCCTTCTGTAATTTATTTGCATATCAAATTATAGAATATTATATTTATATAATAGATTTTGTCTATTATACAAAATAAAAATAGATTAAAACTAAACCGAAAAATTTGGTTTTTTTTTAATCTATAAAAATATTATACTTTATTTTTTTTAGTTTGGCAAGTAATTTTCTGATATTTTTTTAATAAATTAGCCTTACCATGCAAATTAACAGAGGGTAAGGCATTATATCTTATATTGTATTTTAAAGTTTTTCTAACATCTCTCTATATTTTTCAAGTTTAGCTTTTTCCTCATCAATCTTAGCTTGTGGAGCTTTGTTTATAAAGCCTGGATTAGAAAGCATTTTTTCAGCTCTGGCAATTTCGAATTCGATTTTTTTACGTTCTTCTTCTTTACGTTTAGCCTCTTCTTCTAAATCTACTAAACCTTCTAGTGGCATATATAATTCAATTCCATCTCTTATTATTGAAATGGCATTTTCAGCAATTCCTGTTTTATTTGCTTGAACTTTAACACAGCTTCCAAAACCCAGTTTTTGTATAAATTCTTTACAAATCTCAATTTCTCTTGCATATTTTTCTGTTACAAAAACTAATTCTACTTTTCTTGATGGATGAACATTCATCTTGGCTCTAATATTTCTTATTTCAACTATTATATCTTTAATTTTTTCAACAAATTCTTCTTCTTTATCATAATCAAATGCATTTTTACATGTAGGCCAATTTGATATCATTAATTCTTTATTATCAATAAATTTAGATAAATTTGAATATATTTTTGATGTTATAAAAGGCATAAATGGATGTAATAATTTTAATGCTTTGCCAAAAGTCCAAATTAAAACATAACATGTTTTAACTTTTTCTTCATAATTATCACTATATAATTTTGTCTTACTCATTTCTATATACCAATCGCAGAATTCATCTCTAATAAAGCTATATATTTTATCTATTGCAATTCCTAAATCATAATTTTCTATATTTTGAGTAACCTCAACAATTAATTTATCTATTTTATTTATTATCCATTTGTCTTGTATGTCAAATAATTCATTAATATGCTTTCCGCTTTCATTGTTATATGCCTTTTCTCCAAATTCTATTATGTCTTTGTCTTCCACTAAATTATTTAAAATAAATTTAGCTGCATTCCAAATTTTGTTTGCAAAATTTGAAGCTTGTTCAAGTTTTTCAGGCATATATTTAATATCATTTCCCATTGTTGTTCCTGAAAGAACAGAAAATCTTAAAGCATCTGCTCCATATTTTTCTATTACTTCTAATGGGTCAACACCATTTCCAAGTGTTTTTGACATTTTTCTACCTTGGCTATCTCTTATGATTCCATGTATTAAAACATCTTGAAATGGCTCAACATCTGTAAACTCAAGTCCTTGTGTCATCATTCTTGAAACCCAGAATGTAATAATGTCAAAACCTGTAACTAATACATTTGTTGGATAAAATCTTTTATAATCTTCAGATTCTGTGTTTGGCCAACCAAGTGTTGAAAATGGCCATAATGCTGAAGAAAACCATGTGTCTAATGTATCTTCATCTTGAGTTAAATGTGTGCATCCACATTTTTCGCATTTTTCAGGCGCTGTTCTAGATACATTAATATGTCCACATTCGTCACAATAATATGCAGGAATTCTGTGCCCCCACCATAATTGTCTTGAAATACACCAATCTTGAATATTATCTAGCCAATTAAAATACTGTTTTTCATATCTTTTTGGTACAAATCTTGTTTTATCTGCTCTTACACTGTCTGCTGCTCTTTTAGCCAAATCTTTCATAGATACAAACCATTGCATTGAAACTTTAGGCTCTAAAGTTGATTTACATCTTTCGCATTTAGCAACATTATGAGTATAGTCTTCTGTTTTAACTAAATTGCCTGATTTTTCTAGCATATCTACAATAACTTTTCTAGCTTCTAGTTGTGACATTCCTTTTACTTCTGGTAATAAGTCACCCATATTATTATCTTCATCAAAAACTTCTATTATTTCTAAATTGTGTCTTAGTCCTGCTTGATAATCATTCATATCATGTGCAGGTGTAATTTTAACACAACCTGTACCAAATTCTTTTTCTACAAATTCATCTGCTATAATTGGAATTTCTTTGTTCATTAAAGGTAAAATACATTTCTTTCCAACTATTGATTTATATCTTTCATCATCTGGATGAACTGCAACTGCTGTATCTCCAAGCATTGTTTCAGGTCTTGTAGTGGCAACTTCTATATATTTTCCTGGTTCTCCAACTATTTGGTACCTGATATGCCACAAATGAGATGCTTCTTCTTTATATTCAACTTCTGCATCAGATATAGAAGTTTTGCAACTTGGGCAATAATTTACCATTCTAGTACCTTTGTAAATTAGTCCTTTATTATATAATTTAACAAATTGTTCTAAAACAGCTTCACTCATCCCATCATCTAAAGTAAATCTATTTCTATCCCAATCACATGAGCATCCTATCTTACGTTGTTGTTCTTGAATTATTCCACCGAATTTTCGTGTCCAATCCCATGTTTCTTCTAGGAATTTTTCTCTACCTATTTCTTGTTTTGTTTTTCCTTCTTCTTTTAATTTTTGAACAACTTTCATTTCTGTAGAAATTGCAGCATGGTCTGTTCCTGGAAGCCATAAACAATCATATCCTTGCATTCTTTTTGTTCTTATTAATGAGTCCTGAATAGTAGCATCTAGGGCATGTCCCATATGTAGTTTTCCTGTTACATTTGGAGGTGGCATCATTATGCAATATGGCTCTTTTGTTTTGTCCATACTTGGTTTAAAATATCCTTTTTCTTCCCATTCTTGATATAATTCTTGCTCAAATTCTTTAGGATTATATGTTCCTTCTAATTTTTTCATTAAAATCATCCCTTTACATTGTAAGATTTTTTTAGAGGGCTCACCTTTTATGGTAAGCCCAAAATATAATTACTCTCTTGTATTACTTTTTAATTTCTTTTGTCAATTGTTAATTTCTTTGTTTCAGCTAAATTAATTTGTGTAGTATTATATAAAATTCCATCGATTAGTATTTTTACTGTAACTGTTCCCTTTCCTGTAACTGGTTGTGCTAAATTTGTCATTGTAGGATCTGTCATTTTATCATATATTGGAGTCTCTTCATTTACTATTATTTTTACTCTAACATTTTTAGGAACTTTTGTCGTTGTAACATTTTCATCTTCTCCAGTAGTTACATCTTCATATACAATATCATTACCTAATATAGATTTTACATTAATTGTTAAATTTGCAGTTTTTGTTTGCACAATATTATTTACTGTAATAGTAATCGTGCTTCCATCTTCCACCTCAGTTCCTGCATCTATGCTTTGTTTAAGAACTTTGTCATTATCTTTAGAAGTATCTTCCTCAGTTGTTGTAATAACTTTAAATCCAGCATTTTTAAGCTCTTTTGTTGCATTTTTTTCTGATTTACCAAGAACTGAAGGTACAGTGATTTTCTTAACACCTTTGCTTATATGAATAACAACTGTATCTCCTGCATTTACTGTTTTATCTGCATCAGTTTCTTGCTCTATAACATAACCTGCTTCAACTTTTTTGCTATTTTCTTCTTTTATTTCATATTTAAGTTTAGCTTCTTCTAAAGCTTGAATTGCTTCTTGTTCTGTTTTTCCAACAACTTTTGGAACTGTAGTTTCCTCTACTCCTAAACTTACTACATAATTTATTGTAGTTCCCTCTTTAATATTATAGTTTTCTCTATATGCAGGGTCTTGTGAAATAACATTACCTTTTTCCACATCAGTATTAAATTCTTCTTTTACTTCACCTACAACTAGATTGCTATCTAAAATTGCTTTTTCTGCTTCTTCCTTAGTTATTCCAATTAAATTTGGAATTGCTGTTTCTTTAGGCTTAGTAAGTTTTAAAAATAAATTTGTTCCAAATATGCTTAAAAAGAAAAGAATTATAATCCCCAAGAAAACAGCTAATTTACTATGTCTTACTAAAAAACTTTGCTTTTTTTCAGTTTGGATTCTTTCGCTTCTTATTTCTTCATTATTAATAGTAGGTATAACTCTAGTAGCGCCATCTCTTGGCGAATAATTTGAATTATCTACAAAATCACCATCTGGATCTTTTAATGCTCTGTTTAAATCTTTTAACATTTCTGTAGCACTTTGATATCTAAGAGTTGGGTCTTTTCTCATAGCTTTTAAAATAATATCATTTAAAGATGATGGAATTTTTTTATTTATTTCTATTGGCGCTACAGGTTCTTCTTGCATATGTTTTAATGCAACAGATACAGGAGTATCTGCATCAAAAGGAACTCTACCTGTAAGCATTTCGTACATTACAACACCTAATGAATAAATATCTGACTTGCTATCTGTATATCCACCTTTTGCATGTTCAGGTGAAAAATAATGTACAGAACCGATTGTAGAACCAAATGCTGTTATAGTAGAATTTGAAACCGCTTTTGCAATTCCAAAATCTGTTACTTTTGCAATTCCATCTTCTGTAATAATAATATTATGTGGTTTAATATCTCTATGAACTATATTATTTCTATGTGCTGTCTCAAGTGCTGAAGCTATTTGTATAGCTATATTTGTAGACCATTTCCAAGGAAGAGCTCCACCTTCTTCTATTATTATTTCTTTTAAAGTTTTTCCTTTAATTAATTCCATAACAATAAAATATAGATTTCCTTCATTTCCTACATCAAATACAGAGACTATATTTGGATGAGTTATACTTGCTGCTGCTTGTGCTTCAATTGAAAATCTTTTGATAAATTCTTCATCTGTTGTGAATTCATCTCTTAATATCTTTATAGCCACAAATCTATTTAAAACTTGATCTTTAGCTTTAAATACCATAGCCATTCCGCCATTTCCGATTTTTTCGATTATTTCATATCTATTACCTAACAATCTACCTTCTAAATCCATTTATTATTTCCATTCCTTTCTCTCTCTTGTATATATAAAATCTTATTTTATTGAATATATAAGCAAATTACAAATTCTTTATAGTAATAATAGTAATATTATCTATTCCACCATTTTTATTTGCTAATTCAACTAACTCTTTTGTAGCAATTTCGAAATTATCATTAACTGCTTTATAAATATCATTTATATCAACCATATTTGTTAGACCATCTGAACAAATAATTAAAATATCACCTTTTTGAAAGCCTTTAACCATTACATCTGGTTCTACAAAAGCATTTACTCCCAATGCCTTCATAAGCATATTCTTTTTTGGGTGATGCTCCGCTTCTTCCTTTGTTATGGTTCCATCTTGTACAAGTTTTTGTACATAACTATGATCCTGAGTAAGTTTTCTTATAAAATCTTTTCTAATTCTATAAATTCTACTATCTCCAATATGTCCAATAAATGCTCTATTATTATATATTAAACAAACTTCTAAAGTAGTACCCATTCCCTCTAAATTTTTATCTTTTTTTGATTCTTCATATATAACCATATTTGCATATTCCAAACTACTTGCAACTAATTGAATAAGACTATCTTTGTCTTTTGGAGTATCTTCAAAATTGTTTTCTATATAATTTTTTGCACTTATAATTGCTTGTTTGCTTGCAACCTCTCCTGCATTACATCCTCCCATTCCATCTGCTAAAATAAAAAGTTGAATATTATTTAATGGGTCTTCTGTAATATAAAAGCTGTCTTCATTTATGTCTCTAGCCTTTCCTATATCTGTTTTTGCATAAGCTTTTATCATTTAATCACCTCTTTATTTCTGTATGTTTTACTATTATTAATAAAATTTCCTTTATACCATCTATAATCCAAATATTGAAAATCCTAATTTTAAAATTCCACCTGTAAGAGTAGAAATTACTGGAGTAATAATTCTCCCAAGAATTCCTATAATCCATAATACAACAAAAATCATCTCAAAAATCTTTTCATTGCCTTCAAACCACTCTCTCGCATTAAATGGCAAAAATGGTTTAATTACTTTAGAACCATCTAATGGTGGTAATGGAATCAAGTTAAAAACACCTAACCCTACATTAATAGAAATTGCTATATTTAACATTAGCATAATAATTGTTCCAATTTGTGAGTGCAAAAATGCTATTCCTGATACTTTGTAAATTAAACAATAAATCATTGTTAAAACTATTGCCAAAAAGAAATTCATTAAAGGTCCTGCAATAGATACAATTGCATCAGCCTTATCCATTGAAAATCTTCTATCATAGTTTCTAGGATTTACTTCTACAGGTTTACCCCATCCAACTCTTGCAAATAATAACATTAATGTACCAATTGGATCTAAATGTGCTAATGGATTTAAAGTCAGTCTTCCTTGACTTCTAGGAGTATCATCTCCTAATTTATCTGCTGCAAAAGCATGTGCAAACTCGTGAAAAGTAATAGCTAATAATATTCCAGGAATAGAAAGTAGTAACCCTAATAAATTATTTACATCTGAAAAATAACTTGCTAAACCTGAAATTAACATTATAGCCATTACAACATAAATCATTCTTCTATCTATATACATAACTATCCTCTCTTGTTCTTTTTAAATAAAGGACATAGTCCTCCTATTTTTCTATATTATATCATATTTTTTGAAATTATCAATGGTTTTTTAAAAAAAGTTGATTATTTAAAAATAACCAACTTCTATTTTTCAATTTCATTATATTGTTTTAATAATTCATCAATTTTTTCATTTGAAATAATACTTTTAATAAATTCCTTTTTTTCTTCATTAGTAGATATATTTAGATTATAATATCCCATTCTTATAATCAATTTGTAAAAAACATGATTATCTAAATTTAATAAAAATTTCATCCTTTCTTCACTATTCATTTTTTTCATTTCTGTCAGTAATTTTTTATTTACACCTGGATACATAATTGTAGATGTGCCTACAACGTCTAAATTATTTTTATCTAATTGATTTGATTTACTTATTAATGACATTTTTTTATTCATTATATGTAAAGCAATCATATTATATCCTGGAATCTCCATTATAACAGATGCAGCCATTTTATTTTCATCAAAATTTCTTCTTATATTTATATTAGGATTATTTTTAGATAAATCTATTGCCTTCTCTATCAAGTCTGATTTAAGTTCAAAAAGAATTTCTTGCAAATCATCATTCTCTGTTAAATGAGCAAATGTATTTACCAAATTAGCTAATTTCATTACTTTATATGCTATATCTTCATTTGGTCTTGTATATCTTTTAGCTACATCGTCAATTTTTACTGGAAGTACAGGCTTAATTGAATACTCTTCTCCTTTAAATTTAATTCTTGTATCTTGTTCATTAATATAATCTGCTCTTGCTTTTTTATTAATTCGAAAATATTCTTTCAATAACTCTCCATAAAGCCTATCAATTGGTAAACTATTACGTCCGTCTTTATACAAGTAATCTTCTATTCTTGCAGATATATCCATTAATTTTTCTTCATCAATTATTTGTTTTTTAGGCATACTTTGTAAATCTATTTCATCTTCTCTGTTTAAAATTAAAAAATAAGGTTTTCCATTAACATATATTATATCTTTTTGAGAAATATCCCTATTAGTATTTTCAAATATACTTGTTTTTACAGCCTCTCTTCTTAATCTTTTTTCATTTGAAGAAATATTTGGTTTGTTTCTAAATAAATCATAGTTTTCTATTTCGCTTTCATCTGCGACAAAATCTTCTCCTAAAAATTTTTTTGTATGTTCATATATAGAGCCTTTATTAAATATTTCTACATCAATATTACCATCATTTTCAAATGTAAAGCCACTATCTCTTTTTAAAAATAATCTTAATTCTGGAAGATTTACAACAGAAAAACTCAATCCGATTTTTCCTGTTCTAACACTATCAATATCTTCTCTTTCTAGATATTTTATTGGAACCATAAGTGTTCCAATTATATTATCTTCATTTTGAATACTGTTAATTTTTCCAAATGCAACTTTATTTGAATATGAAGTTCTAAATTCAGTGTTGTCAATACTTATATTTAAATCTTTTTCATCATTAAATAATTCTGAAATATTTTTAGTACCACTATATATAGGTATTACAATGTATTCTTTTGTATCTAGTAAAAGTTTATTAGCTGCATCTTCTTTATTTTTATACCCTAAATCTTTAAACGATTTAGCCTCTTTTATCTTTTTTATATTTTCAGCAAGTTTATTTTTTCTTGTTTTATAATCTTGAATTTGCGTTTTTATTGTATTTGCTTTTTGCTTTCTTTTTGATAATTCGCTATCTATTCTTGTTTCCGCTTTTTTCATTCCCTTTAATTCAACAATCATCTGACCATTTTCTTCGAGAATTTTTTTAAGTTTATCTTTTTCAAATAAATCAGGATTATCTTTATACATCTGTCCAAATTCGTCTATTTTCTTTTCAAAACAATAAATGATATTTCTTATACTTTCTATATTATCATAATACCTTAAAACCTCGCCCCAAAGTTCAACAGGTTGCATAATTTCTAAATAGATTTCATCTTGTTCATCTAGCTCAACACCATTCTTTTTCAATGCAAGTAAACGATTAATATCCATATATATTTTTGTACATTTGTTTTTGTCTAAAACATCTGGTGTGTCAGCATCTAAGACAATAAAAGAATTATAATATTCCTTAAAATCTTTAATTATTCTTCTATATTTTTTAAATATATCTTCTTTTTCTTGTTCAACTTTTTTCTCTTTTTTTCCAAATAATTTTGAAAATAAACTTTTCCTTTCTTTTTTATCATTTATTGTTTGGCTAGAATCGTCTGTTTGTTGTTCATTTTCATCTATGTCCATATCTTTAATTTCATCAATCTTATCATTTAACAATTTTAGTTTATCTAAAAAAATATTTCTTCTAGTTATTATCTCTATATACGCTGTTCCTTCTGAATAATCTTCTTCCACAGTAAACATTGGCTCCATTTTTTTTAATTCGTCTAGAATTCTTTCTATAATAGGAACATTTGCAATAAAATCATATATTGTATCTAATTTATCAACTTCTTGATTACTTAATATGTTTTTCTGAAAAGAAGACCTATTTTTTGAGGCATCTTCAACTTTTTGGCTTGCACTATTTACATCATTATTTAACAATTCAAGTTCATCATCTAATCCTTTAATCTTCGCTTCTATTCTTTTAATTTCATCTTCTTTTTCTTTTACTAATTCATTTTTCACTCTTTCAATAAATTTCATTTTTTTCTCCTATTCCATACAAAATAAAATTTTTATTAATGTTTATAATTTTCACCAAAAAGTAGACTATTTAAAAATAATCTACTTTTAACTTATATACACATTTATTTGGCTAAATCATTAAAATAATTTACATCATCTTCATTTAGTAAAATGACCTCTGTAGCAAGTCTCTCCAAATCTTCGTAACTAATTGGTTCATGAATCGAAAATATTCTATTATTTTTTCTTCTATTATTAAAAAACTTTCCTAAATTTATTATTTTATTATCATCTTTTGAAATTTCATTCTCTATAATCTGTTTTTCAGACAATTGAGACACTTGTTTTTCAATATCCTCTAATCTTTCATTATAAATTTGAACTTGTGTTGCCATTATATCATTTAAAAACTGAGTTTGATTTTCTATAAATTCTTTTATTGTTTGTTGCTGCACTCTTAATTGTTCATTTCGTTGATTTTTTTGTTCTTCTATTTGCTCATTAAATACATTATTTTGAATATTTATTTGATTTTCTATTTTGCTCATTTGCTGTTCTAATTTTTTACTAAAAAAATTGTTTTGAGATTCCATTTGTTCATTTATTATTTTTGTTTCTTCTGTTATCTTTTGATTAAAATTTATATCTTTTTCTTCTAAATGTTTATTAAAAGCTTTTTTTTGTTCATCAATTCTTTCCTCGAAATACTCTTTTTCTATTTCCTCTTTTTTTTTTATTTGCGAAATTTGTTCTTCTATTTTTTCAAATTTGTCTGTTATAATTTTAGCAAATCTATCAAAACTTTTACTTTCTTTGTTTCTTCTTATATCATTATTTTCCTTTTCTTCAGTTATATCTTTTCTTAATGTTTGAATACTTTCTAATAATCCATTAATACTTACCTCATTTTGCTTTTGTATATTATCCATTCTCATATTAAAATTTACTTCTACATCATTTATAAAATCTTCAGTCAATATATTTTCTTTAAGTTCTTGATGAAGTGTTTCAAATTTTAAAGGTTCTTTTGAATAAAGCTTTTTTGTAATTGGATCAATTATTTCATCAAAAGCTCCTACCTTTTTTTGTTCTTCTATGTTTTCAATAAACATACCATATTTTGAATTTTGCTTTTTAGAATAATACTTTCCTTTTCTATAATCCGTTTTATTTAGTATAAAACCAAAAACATTTGCATTATTGTACTCTAATTGTTCTTTAATATCTAAAAGTTCTTTATATGTTGTTACGCAATATTCTGCAACTAAAACATTAGTATCTGCTAATCTTGAAATATACATTCCATCTTCATCTTCAAAAAACGAGGTTCCATCAATTAGAATAATGTCATATACATCTTTTAATATTGCAGTCAACTCTTTTACATTTTGAGTTTTTAATAATTCATAGCAATTTTCTGTAATCGTTCCATTTTGTAATACATATAGGTGAGGGATTTGTGTTTGTTTTATATATTTTTTTGCATTTTTTAAATTTTCTAGATCATTTCCTATTTCTATATTCTTTATATAGTCTGTTAATCCTTCTCCTTTTTCTATATAAAAAATATCACTTTTGTCTGAATCTTTTCTTAAATTTGCGTCAATTAATAATACATTTTTATTTAGTCTTGCAAGTGAAACTGCAAGATTATTAGCTACATAGCTCTTTCCTTCACCACTTTTAGCACTAATAATTGAAATTACCTTTTTATTAGACTGAGCTAAAATATCTCTTATGTCTTTAATATATTTCATTATGTTTGCTCTTGGATTATTTTCTATCATTAAACTTCTATTTTGGTCATTATATGGTAATTCACCTAAACTCATAAGTCCAGTCTTTTTTGCAATTCTTTTTTCATTTTTTACTTTGTTTTCAAAAAAATTAATTTTTATTATACATAACATAAAAATTAATGCTAAAATTACTACTAATATAATCAAAACTTCCATAATTTCTACCTCTAATGGGTGAATTATATCATATTTTTCTAATTATTGCAAGTGTTTATGTACACTATTGTTAATTTTTATTTATATTCTAATATTAACGTTCGCTTTAATAAATAAAAAAAGTTGATTATCTTTTTTATAATCAACTTTTTTTCATTTATTCTTTTTTATTGCTATTATCCTCTGCCATTATTAGTTTTTCTTCCACGAACCTGTCCCTTTAGCTCTTTGTTTTGAGAATTATCCTTAAAAGATTGAGTTTCTACTTTAAGACTATCTTTCCAAGTTTGCTGTTTTGTAGCTTCACTGCTTTCAGGAATTTCTTCAAATCGATTTACTAATTCATCTATTTTGTTTTCGCAATGTTTATATAGTCTTGCATATAAACTATCATTTTTTGCAGTTTCTTGTATATGTAAAAATACTATATTATATATATCGTAGTTTCCTGATTCAAAAAGTTCATTCATATTCGCAATAAAATTTTCAAAGTCAGTTGGGAGTATTTCTTTGTTTTCTCCATCTTCTCTTACTTCCATATATTTTACTTTTCCGTCTTTAAGAAGAATCATTTCTTTATTTACATACTTTTTAGAACTATCTTCAAATTTTGAATTAATTGTCATCTTTCTTGTATAGGTTTTATCTTTGAATTTTTTAGCAATTTCATTATTTTTTATCCTACATTCTTCAAGAAGTTTTTTATATATTGAATCTTGTTCTGCTTTTTCTTTAATATGATGAAATATTTCTGTATAGATATCAATACAGCCACTTTCAAATAATTTATTCATACCTTCTACAAATTTATCGTAATATCTGTTTGGTAGATATTCGTGTTTTCTTCTACTTTCAATTTCACTATACATTACACTACCGTCATCAAATAATTCCATCATTCTTTGTAAAAACGTCGAATATCTATAAAATGTTTTTGTTACTTCTGCCATTTGTATCACTTCCTTGTTGCATATAAATTTAATATTTATAATTTCTCTAATCCTCTCTGTCTCCTTCATATGGTTCTAGTTCACAGTCTCTTACATCGTCATACGAACTTGTGCTTATGAATCTTCTATAGTTTTCCAAATCTTCTGCTTCTTGATTTTTATAATCTGGAATTCCACCTTTTGCTCTTTCAAGAAGTGATAATTCGCCAATTGTTGCCGTTTCTAATCTCTTTAATAAATCTTCTCTTCTACGGCAAAAACCTTTTAATTCATCTTCACCATGTCCATATTTTATTTCTCCTGGACCCATTGTAAAATCATCTACATTTACTTTTTCTCCATTATATGGTGGAACTAGATTCCCATCTTTATCTAAAATTCCGGCTTTTTGTAAATCTTCTATTGCTATTTTTTTAGCTAATTCTGGATTTGTCTTTTTTAAATCTTTTAAACGACTTATTTCAGCATCCATTGCTTTTAAAACTTCTTCATAGTCATACTTCATAGTAACATTCCTCCTTCCACTTATTTTTTTAGTTTAAAGGTTTCATTGTAGGGAATAATAGCACATCTCTTATTGAATCAGAATCTGTTAAAAGCATAACAAGTCTATCTACTCCAATTCCAAGTCCACCTGTTGGAGGAAGTCCAATCTCAAGAGAACGAACAAAATCTTCATCCATATCTGCTGCTTCTTCATCTCCAGCTTCTTTTGCTTCTACTTGTTTTTTAAATCTTTCATATTGATCTATTGGGTCATTTAATTCTGAGAATGCATTTCCATATTCTCTACCACAAATAAATGCTTCAAATCTTTCTGTCATTTTCTTGTTATTTGGACATTTTTTAGCAAGTGGAGAAATCTCAACTGGATATTCATATATAAAAGTTGGTTGAATAAGTGTGTGTTCAACATATTCATCAAAGAATAAAGAAATAACATCTCCTCTTGTTTCTTTTGTTTTGTCTGGTATTTCTATACCTCTCTCTTTAGCTAAAGCAACTGCTTCTTCGTCTGTTGTTATTTCGTTAAAGTCAACTCCACATGCTTCTTTAATAGAATCTATCATAGTAATTCTTTTCCATCCAGGTGCTAAATCTATTTCTTGTCCTTGATATGTAACCTTTGTTGTTCCTAAAATCTCTTGAGCTGTTTCTGAAAAGATTTTTTCTGTTATATCCATCATATCGTGAAAATCTTGATATGCAGCATATAGTTCTAATTCAGTAAATTCAGGGTTATGTCTTATATCCATTCCTTCATTTCTAAATACTCTACCTATTTCATAAACTTTATCAAATCCTCCAACAATAAGTCTTTTTAAGTTAAGCTCTAAAGCAATTCTAAGATACATATCTATGTTTAAACTATTGTGGTGTGTTGTAAATGGTCTTGCAGTAGCTCCTCCAGAAATAGTGTTTAAAACTGGAGTTTCTACCTCTAAATATCCTTCTCCATCTAATATTTTTCTAATATTGCTTATAATCTTACTTCTTATTTCAAAAGTTTTCTTAACTTCGGGATTTACAATTAGGTCTACATATCTTTGTCTATATCTTAAATCAGGGTCTTTTAAACCATGAAATTTTTCTGGTAATGGTCTTAAAGATTTTGTAAGTAAAGTAACTTCTTTTGCATGAACAGAAATTTCTTCTGTTCTTGTTTTAAATACAAAACCTGTAATTCCAATTATATCACCAATATCCCATGTTTTAAATTCTTTGTAACTTTCTTCACCTAAATCATTTATACTAACATAACTTTGTATTTTTTCATCACAATCTTGAATAGTGCAAAATGATGCCTTTCCCATAATTCTTTTTGCAATAATTCTTCCTGCAACTGTTACATCTTTTTCTTCAAATTTTTCATAATTTGCTTTTATTTCTCCAGCAGTATTTGTTCTATTAAACTTTGTAATCTCATAAGGGTCTTTTCCTTGTTCTTGTAGTTCTTTTAATTTTTCCTTTCTAATTTGTATTAAATGATTTTCGTCTAATTCTATTTCTTGATTGTTATTTTCTATCATAATAATCTTCCTCTCTATTTTAGATTTTATTACTATTTTTATATTCACATTACAAATCGGAACATATTAAATCTTGACTATTCAAGTCTTATATAGTAACAATTTCTAACTATTATATACTATTTTTCTTTCATTGTAAAGATTTAAAACAAAAAAAATCTCATAACTGACCTATTTAAAGTCAATTATGAGTTTTTGAGAAAAAGAATATATTTCATTTTCACTAACCTTTAATCATATTCCATAATCCTTTAAAAGTAATTTCCTGATGTAAGAATTCATTAATTTCGTCTTCAATTTTTTGTTGATATGGTGTAAGTTCAACTTTAATTGGTTTTGTCCAATCTATTTCTTGGAATAAAAATGATCTTATTTTTGACCATACACTTTGTTTTGTTGGAAGGCTTTCACTTTCCACTTTAGTAAAGACTTTACTTTCTCCATTAATTTCTGCCATTATTGTTTCCTCCTTTGAATTATAATATATATATTATATTTATTTTATACTACAAATTCTTTAAAATTACAAGTATTTTTGCAAATAATTATATTATTTTTTTGTTACACAAATATTACAATTATATTACACATCTTTTTTCTTAATGTTTTTTAGTTTAAAACTCTTCATCTGTTACACTTTCTTCATTTTTTATAATGCTCATAATTATTTGTACTGTTTTTTCTAAATTGTTATTTTTAAGAACATAATCATAAAGTGATATTTTAGATTCTTCATAGTCAAATCTATTTAATCTAAGAATAACTTCTTGTGGACTTGGCTTTTCTTCTCTTTCTTCTAATCTTCTTCTTAACTCATCTTTTGGAACTCTTAAAAATATTGTAACAATTTTTGTGTCTTTTCCAAGAAGTTCTTTTAGATGTTCTGTTCCATTAACATCTATATCTTTTACAATTATCTTGCCATTATTAATCTTTTCATTTAAAAGTTTTCTAGATGTTCCATAATAGTTGTCATGGTGAATATCATATTCATAAAACTCACCGTTTTCAATCATTTCTTCAAATTCTTTTTTTGAAACATAAATATAGGTTTGTCCAGAAATTTCTCCTGGCCTTTGTTCTCTTGATGTGTATGAAGGCAATGATTCTACATTTTCCATTCTTTTTATTAGTTCTTTTTTTATTGTATCTTTTCCTGATCCTGATACTCCAGATAATATTACTAACATAATTTATACTCCCCTTTATATTAAAAAAGCGAACTGTTTTATAAACTCATCTCAGTCCGCGCTTTTCCATATATTTTTAAACAATAAATACTTTATCATCTGCTATTTCTTCTGCAGCAATTGTTACAGGCGATTTATCGTCTGTAGTTATTAAAGGTTTATCACCTTTTGCAATATCTCTTGCTCTTCTTGATGCAGCAATTACTAATGCATATCTGTTCTCTGCATGTTTTAATAATTCATTAACAGTTGGTTCAACTATCATTTTATTCTCCACCCTTCTCTAATTTCTCTGTAATGTCTTTATCGATTCTTGCAGCAATTGTTTCAGGTTGTATTGCAGATAAAACAACATGACCTGAATCCGTAATAATAACTGCCCTTGTTTTTCTACCATAAGTGGCATCTACAGCCATTTTACTATCTTTTGCTTCTTGTACCATTCTTTTTATAGGAGCAGACTCAGGGCTAACAATTGAAACTATCCTATCTAAAGCAACAATATTGCCAAATCCTATATTAATAAGTTTCATTATATCTTTTCTCCCTTCTTAGTAGCTTCTTTTTTTACTGGCTCATTAGCTACAATTTCTTTTATATCACTTAAACTATTAAGATAATCTTTTCTTTCTTTTGTATATATAAATACAGCTTTAAACAAATAATATATTGAAAATATATATGATGACACTAATATGTAATTTGCAAATCCAAATTTATGAAGTTCTACAATATGTGCTATAGATAAAGTATGGCCAGCCAAAAATATAACTTCTAGTGAATTTATCCCTAATTTGCCATTATCTTTTCTATATGCTATTTCTAGAATTATTATCCCCGCAAATAAAATTACAATACTCAATACTTTTAAGATACTTAATAAACTATTTTTTTCTAATTTGTAATACATTGAATTTATTCCAATAAAATAAATCATTATAGCAATTGCTATAACAATATTTTTGTAAACATTTAAACTAATACTTTTTTTCATAAGCTTCTCCGAAATATTTTGGTGACCCCTACGGGAATCGAACCCATGATTCCGCCTTGAGAGGGCGGCGTCTTAACCGCTTGACCAAGGGGCCATTTTTTGTCTATTTACTCTATACCTAATAATATATCATTTTTTTAGCATTTAGTCAAGTATAATTGTAAGTTTTTTGAAGTTTTGGGTTCCTTTTTTCCTCAGTCCGAACAAAAAGAGCGTGATTAAGTAAATTTACCTTATATTTATCCATACAAATATATTATTTTTTAGAAAAAATTTCGACGCACCCCCAAAATTGGGTGTAATCTCAGGATCAATTCTTATGTAATTTCAAGCACTAAAATGTTTTTTTAGTATATCCAATTCGATATATCTCATCAAACCCATTTTTAATCGCTTTTATTCATATTTATTGTTATAGTCTGACGTTAACATTTTACTTAAAAAAATCGTTTACAAATTTTTGTATAAATAATTAATCTATAAGTGAATTCATTCAATTTTTTTTTGCAATATTATTAAAAAGCAATTTTATAAGAAAAGTGGCTTCGCCATATGTGCAGGTTGCAAAGCAACCGCACGAATATAGGAAACTTTATCTTTTTATATACGGAAAAGGAAGTCTCCAAAAGGGACCTAAAATAAATCTAATAGTCTGTTGCACTTATAGTTGGATAAGAAAAAACTTTTCCTCCATTTGTAAATTGTTTTTCTAATATATGATCTTTATTAAATGTACTTGAACCTTTTAGAAAGTATTTATAGTGAGTGCTTCTTAAAACAACACCTCTTCCAACAATAATAGGGTCATCCCATGTTGAATCAATTAAATACCAAGATTTTCCAACTCTTACTGCATTCCAAGCATGTTTTTCCGTTTTTCCTTGAGTGTTTGTTGCTGTTCCTTGCATAATTACACATTTTATTCCTACAGAATCTGCAATATATTTAAAAGCTCTTGTATAGCCCTCACATACACACTTTTTATCTACTAATGCCCCATAAATTGTATATGTTCCAATGCTTTCACCCTTTTCATCATATTCTACATTATCTATTAAATAATCATGTATTTTTTTTACATCTTTGTATGTATTTCCTGTAAGTTTCGATTTTATATAATCTCTTTCTTGTTCTATTTTTTGAATTGCTATCCTTACATCATATTCAGAATTAAAGCCTTTTGCATAATAATTTTTTCCTTCATCTGGAGCTATATATACATTATATGTTGTTTTAAATCCCTTTTTCTTTGTCTCCATATTTAAATACATTTTAGAAATATCTATAAAAAATAAATCTGCATTGTCATGTGTAAAAGCTTCTATTGCTGTTTGATAGTCATCTCCTAGAACTTTACTACCATTTTCTTGGCTTAAAACACTATAAAATTTATTACCAAACTCAATTCTGTAAGTTCCTGTCATTAATTTGCTTTTGCTTTCTTGAAGTCCATTATATATAACTTTTTGTGTATTTGATAATTGTTCATAAAAATATTTTCCAACAGATCCTTCTGCCGAATAGTCTTTCACCACTTCCTCGTCTGTTGTAAATATGTCGGTAAGAGTATCAACTATAGATTTTTTTTGTACTTTTGTTATATGTTCCCCTTGATCAATTGCAACCATATTTTCATCTGTATGAAGCGTTTGTACTACATCCCCAACAAACATATCATTATATATTGCCCAACCAACAAATAATAATCCTGCTATTAATACTAACATTGTTAAAAATAAAAAAAATGTTCCAATTATTCTTTTCATCAGTTTCTCCTCCTTTACTATAGATGTTTTATATAATTTGATGTATTCTATTATTATTTTACCAAATTACTTTTTAAATTACAATATCTCTTTTTAGAATTCCATTTTTTACTATTCCAATTCCTACAAATTCTTTGTTTGAATTATATATTCTATACACTCCATCTATATTGTCTGCCATAAGTTTTACACCATTTATAAATGCAACAAAAGAACGGGGAGAAAGTAAAATCTCATCTTTATTTTGAAAAAACTTTTCTATTGAAATAAGCTTATCATCATTATAGTCCGCTTTTATATCACTTAGTTTTATTGCTTCACTTATTTCAAAATCTCCAACTTTTTCTCTTACTAGAGCGCTCATTGTACCAATCGTTCCAAGCTTTTTTGCAACTGTTTCGCATAAAGTTCTAATATATGTACCTTTTGAGCAACTAACTTTAAACCTAATTTCTTTATTTTGCTTATCTATATATAAAATTTCTGTATTATATATATTTATTTTTCGAGGAGCTACATCAATTGTAAGACCCTTTCTTGCATATTCATATAGCTTTTTGCCATTAACTTTAATTGCAGAATACATAGGTGGTGTTTGTTCTTGCTCCCCTTTTATTTCTTCTAACACTTTTATAATATTCTCTTCTTTCAAACAATTCTCATCAACAATTTTTTCTTCTATTACATTTCCTGTAATATCTCCTGTGTCGGTTTTTATCCCTAATTTTAAAGTAGCTGTATATATTTTGTCATGATTTATTAAATACTTTGAAAGCAATGTTCCTTTTCCTACTAAAATAGGCAAAACCCCTGTTGCCATTGGGTCTAGTGTTCCAGTATGTCCAACTTTCTCATTAAATTTCTTTTTTATTATTTGCACTACATCATTTGATGTGTAACCTTGTTCTTTATTTATTATAATTATACCATCCATTTAATATTCCTCTATCCTTGCATCTTTTCCATCAAATGCAAAAACCATTTTTGTAATATTTGTAAAACCCCTTTCTCTTAAAGAAGTTTCATATTTTTTATCTTCTATTTGTTTTTTAGCATTAGCAATCGTTTCTTCTATTGTTTTTTCCATATATTGATTATCTTTAAATGTGGCTCTAAAAAATGATTTTAAAAATTTGAAATCACTTTCACCTATTCCAATTCCTTGCATTGTGCTTGCCTCCTTCTTTTATTATATACCTAATGTTAATTTTTAAGCAATCTATATCACACACATTTCTCTTTTTTTGTTAAATTTATTTTACACTAGAAATAGAAAAAATGCAAGAAAACCCCTTGCATTTATCTTCATTATTTTAATTGTTTTCTTATCTCTGCTAAAACTTTTTCTTTTATTTGTTCAGCGGTTCCAAGGCAAAAAGCTCCTGCAGCTCTTATATGTCCGCCACCACCAAACATAATACATACATCAGAGACATTAACATATTCTTTAGATCTAAGTGAAATTTTAAAACCATTTATTTTTCCAGGAATTTCGTGTAAAAATACAGAAACTTCAACACCTTCTACATCTCTTCCTATTTCTACCAAACCTTCATGATCTCCTGTTTTTGCCCCAAATTTTTCCTCATCAGCATTTGTTATGTATGTAAAAGCAACTTTTCCATCTTCCAAAAATTCCATTCTGTCATTTGCAATTCTTCTAAGTTCAAAGTTTGCTCTAGTTTTAGTTCTAAGAACTTTTGTGTAAACATCAGAAATTTTTATTCCTTTACGTAATAGCATTGCAGCAAAATCAAAAGTTTCTGGATTTACATTATAGTCAAATCCACCTGTATCTGTTATAATTCCAGTAATTAGGCATGTTCCGATATCTTTTGTTATTTCTATTTCAAAATAATCAAACATACCAATTAAAACTTCACAACATGCAGGAGACACTGGATTTACAAAATTTATATCCCCATACATTTTGTTACTACCATGATGATCTATTACAATTTTAGTTTTAGCTTTTTCAAAGTATTTTTCATATCCACATAGTATCTTGCCATCTGCACAATCTAAAGCAATTGCTAAATCATACTTTTCTACATCAGATTCTTCCTTAAGCTCTGGTATTCCCGGTAAGAAACTAAAACAATTTGAAAACTTAGGAATAACTACATCTGGATTTTTTCCAATACTTTTTAAAGCAAGCATTAAAGCCAAACTGCTCCCCATTGCGTCTCCATCTGGCAACTCATGTGTTAAAATTACTATTTTTTCTGCTTTTTTTATTTCTTCTAATATATTATCTAGAGTCATTACTTCCTCCTATTTTTTTATAATTTTCGTGTTTGAATATATAAGCATTTTGAGAAAATTAGTTAGAATTTTTTAGCGTTAAATGAAAGTTAGCTAAGATTATTCGAAAAATACTTATATATTCAAATCTAATACATTACTTATTATTTAGCTCCTTCAAAATACTATCTATTTTAGCTCCATATTCTAATGTCTCATCTAATTCAAATACAAGTTCTGGAGTATATCTTAAATTAACTCTTTTAGCAAGTTCTGTTCTTATAAAACCACTTGCATTTTTTAAGCCCTCCATAGTATTTTTTTTAGATTTACTGCCTAAAATACTTATATATACTCTTGCACTTTTTAAATCTGAAGAAGTCTTTACTTTTGTTACACTTATTAATCCAGTTATATTTGGATTCTTTAAGTCTTGGTCTATAATTTTACTTAATTCTCTTTTAAACTCTTCATCAACTTTTTGCATTCTATTAGTTGCTTTTTTTTGCATAAGCCCTCCTATCTATATCCTTTATACAATATTTCATCTTTATCGTAAAAAGTTTTTCCTAATTCATATTCTGTAGGTGGTATAAAACCACCTCCTATATGTGATTCTTTATGCACAATATTTCTATATTCATAATTATTAGGTGATTGTATATTTTTTGCTTTCTTCTTTATGTCTTCACGAAATTCTTCTGCATCTGTTATTCTTTTTACTACGTCCGTAGAAATAGTTGGAGCCCATGCTATTCCAATTGTTCCGAATTTAGTATCTTTATTATCATCTGATTTAGTGTTTGACATTTTAATCACTCCTAATACAATTATTTCTCTTTTCCATTTTATAATGTAATATTCCTTTTTTATTTATTATTAAAGTAGTTTCTATCTATTGTATCCACTCTTCATAATTATTACACATAGTTAAAATGTAGTCTTTGTTTTGTGGGTCACTAATAATTACTCCGATTTTTTGCTATCTCTCGAGCATTCACTTGCGCTATATCCATATTTTTCCTAGGTTTTGATCTGTTTGTTGTAATCATGCCTTCTACATAGTCAGCTTTTCCTGGGCATTCACTTGATGTTAGCAAACCTAGTCTGCCAGAGAATGTTTTTCTTCTTTCTTCAAATGTTTTATTTTCTTCCATAGCTATTTTCTCC
This sequence comes from uncultured Clostridia bacterium, assembly GCA_946529215.1. GTDB lineage: Bacteria > Bacillota > Clostridia > TANB77 > CAG-508 > CAG-269. Next base: position 100,778 of record CAMMZC010000002.1, on the reverse strand, counting down.
TACCTCTTAATCTCCTTCATTACAAAAGCCTCAATCACATCATTTTCCTTCAAGTCATTATATTTTTCAATTTGAATACCACACTCAAAGTCTTTTGCAACTTCTTTAACATCATCTTTGAAACGTTTTAGAGAAACAAGTTTACCTTCGTGAATTACAACATCATCACGGATAACTCTAACTCCAGCATTTCTTTCGATTTTTCCTGTAAGAACCATACAACCTGCAATAGTACCAACATTTGAAATCTTGAACACTTGGCGAACTTCTGCAGTACCAATAAGTTCTTCTTCATATTTAGGATCAAGCATTCCTTTCATAGCTGATTCAACATCTTCTATTGCATGATAAATTACAGAGTATTGTTTTATTTCTACTTCATCTTTTTCAGCTTCTTGTTTTGCAGTTGCAACAGGTCTTACATTAAATGCGATTATAATTGCATTTGAAACTTTTGCAAGAGTTACATCTGATTCTGTAACTGCTCCTGCTGCTGCGTGGATAACCTTTACTCTTACTTCATCATTACTTAATTTTTCTAATGATTGTTTTAATGCTTCTACAGAACCTTGTACATCAGCTTTTACAATTAAGTTAAGTTGTTTTAAGTTGCCTTTTTCCATTTGGCTAAATAAATTGTCTAAAGTTACTGCTTGCATAGCATTTATAGATTTTTCTCTTTCTTGACGTTTTCTTCTTTCTATTAAATGTTTTGCCATTTTTTCATCTTTTACTTCATAGAAAGTATCTCCAGCTTGTGGTACTTCTGTTAATCCCATAACCTCAACAGGTGTAGATGGTCCAGCTGATTTTACTTTTTTACCCTTGTCATTTGTCATTGAACGAATTCTACCTATTGTTGAACCTACAACTATTGTATCTCCTGCGTCAAGTTTTCCTCTTTGAACTAGAAGTGAAGCAATAGCACCTTTTCCTTTGTCAAGTCTTGCTTCTATTACAACACCTTTTGCTTGTTTATTTGGATTTGCTTTTAGTTCCAATACATCTGCTTGTAATAGCACCATTTCTAGTAATTGGTCAATATTTATATTTTTCTTTGCAGAAATTTCTACAAATATTGTATCTCCCCCCCATTCTTCAGGAACTAATTCATATTGCATTAATTCTTCTTTAACTTTTTGAGGGTTTGCGTCTGGCAAATCTATTTTATTTACTGCAACTATTATTGGAATATTTGCAGATTTAGCATGATTTATAGCTTCTACAGTTTGAGGCATTACTCCATCATTTGCAGCAACTATTAAGATTGCAATATCTGTAATTTGTGCACCTCTAGCACGCATTGCTGTAAATGCTTCGTGTCCTGGTGTATCTAAGAATGTAATTTCTCTATCATTAATTTTAACCTTATATGCACCAATTGCTTGTGTAATTCCTCCTGCTTCACCTTCTATTACATTAGTTTTTCTAATTGCATCTAGAAGTGAGGTTTTACCATGGTCAACGTGTCCCATAACAACTACTACAGGTGGTCTTTCTACTAATTCTTCTTCTTTGTCTGCTGAATCGTCAAATAAAATATCTTCTTCTTTTATTTCTTCCTTCTTAATTGCAGTTACGCCAAATTCTTCTGCAACTAAAAATGCTGTATCAAAATCAACTTCATTATTTAATGTTGCCATTATTCCTAAAGACATAAGCTTCATAATAACTTCTCCAGCTGTCTTTTTAAGCTCTTGAGCTAAATCTTTTACACTTATAGATTCTGGAATTGTTATTTCTTTTAGTTTAAAGATTTTTTGCTTATTTCTGTTTTCATCTTTAACATTTTTCTTCTTGCCTTTTCTTCCTCTTTGAGTTGTTAAATCATAATACTCAAGCATTCCATCTTCAGAAGTATCTTCAAACATATTTGAAAGTCTATCATGTTGTTTAAGATTCTTAAGTTTACCTTGATTTATATCTTCATTTTGACCTTTTCTAGACTTTTTCTTATTATTTCTATTTTCGTCAAATTTATTATTATTTTTTTGCTTATCTATAGATTTGTTGTATTCTCTGCTTTCTTTTTCTATAGTTTCTGCACCCATTATGTCTTTAATATTTTTTTCAATTCCTCTTTCATCTAAAGGTCTTCTTCCACCAAATTTATTATTTCTGTTAAAGCCTTGTCTGTCTCCATTAGGTCTTTCTCCATTTTGATTAAATCCATTTCTTCTATCTCTATTAAATCCTGAGCTGTTTCTTTCACTATTGTTTCTATCTCTAAAATTATTATTTCTGTCGCCATTTCTATCTCTAAAGTTATTTGTTCTTTCTACATTTCTGTCTCTGAAACTACCATTTTTTTCTCTGTCTCTAAAGTTGTTACCTCTTTCTCCATCTCTAAATGTATTGTTTCTATCTTTATTTCTAAAGTTAGGCGCTTTTTCTCCATCTTTATGTTCTTTGTTTTCATTTTCTACATTTGATTGAATTTGAGGTTTTTCAGTGTTTACTTCTTTTTCTACTTTTTGATTTTCAGGTTTTGTTTCTATATTAACCTCTTTTTCTTGTATTATTTCTGGTTCTTTTTTAGGTTCTTCTTTCTTTTTGTTCAAACCAAAAAGTTCACTAACAGTCATTGGCTTTTCAGGTTTATTTCTATAAACTATTTTAAAATCTTTTTTTTCATTTCTTTGAACAAATGGATTTTTGTTTGGCTTTTTTTCTTCTTTTTTTACAGCTTCCCTTTTTTGATTATCTTCTATTATAACTTCTCTTCTAATTATAACAGGAGAATCTTTTTGATTTTTTGATGTTTTAGAATTTTTACTTTCGTCTATATTTTTTTCATCTTTAATATCTGACTCATTTTTTGAAGTTGACTTTTTTTCATTTTCTTTTAAATCTTTCTTTGGCGTTGTTTTTTTCGTTTCTGTAGAAGAATTTTTTGACACACTTTTTCTTAGTTTTTCTACTTGTTCATCTTCTAAACTGCTTAAATGACTTTTTAATTCTATTCCATTTTCACTTGCTATTTTTAGTAAATCTTTACTGGCTAAATTCAATTCTTTTGCTAATTCATATAATTTCATTTTACCCAATAAATTCACCCCCATCAATTAATTTCTTTAAATTACTATAGATCTCTTCTGATATCTTAACACCTAAAGACCTTTCAAGTCTTTTAGATTTTATTACTTTTTCTAGACATTGCACACTATTACAAATATATGCTCCTCTGCCTTCTTGTTTTCCTGTTTTGTCAATTGTTATTTCATATTTATTATTTTGACTCGGACTGTTAGATGCATTAACATTTTCTATATCTTGAGTTTCTATTGAAATTGTTCTTTTAACAATTCTAATTAAGTCTTTTTTGTCTTTTTTAGTATTACACCCCATACATGTTCTTTGTGGTATATTTTTCACTTATCCCTCTCCTTCTGGCATTTCATCATTTCCTTCAATTTTTTCATTTTGGCTATTTGCTAAAAATTCTCTAAATTGAGTTTCTGATTTAATGTCTATTTTCCAATTTGTAAGTTTTGCTGCTAAGCGTGCATTTTGTCCTGCTTTACCTATAGCTAGTGAAAGTTGGTCATCTGCGACAATTACTTGTGCAAATTTATCTTCTTCTTTAACATCTACAGCCATTATTTGAGCTGGAAGTAATGCTGCTGCAATAAATGTAGAAATATCTGGATTCCATTCAATAACATCTATTTTTTCACCATGAAGTTCATTTATAATGTTTTGAATTCTAATTCCTTTAGGTCCTACACATGAACCAACTGGATCGATATTCTCATCTTGAGAATAAACTGCAACTTTACATCTTTTTCCTGGATCTCTTGAAACACTCTTCACCTCTATTATTCCTTCATAAATTTCTGGAATTTCTATTTCAAGCATTTTTCTAACAAAATCTGGATGACTTCTAGAAATTATTACTTGTGGTGCTCCTTTTTCTCCTCTATCTACATCTACTACATAGGCTTTTATTTTGTCATTTACTCTATATTTTTCTGTTGGAATTTGCTCCTTTGCAGGCATAACTCCTTCAAGCTTGCCAAGGTCCATTATAACAATACCTCTGTCTGCTTTTTGGATTAAGCCAGATACTATTTCTCCTTTTTTGTCACTATATTCTGTATATAAAACTTCTCTTTCAGCTTCTCTTATTTTTTGAACTATAACTTGTTTTGCTGTTTGAGCTGCAATTCTTCCAAAATTTTTTGGAACAATTTCTATATCTACCTGATCTCCAATTTTTAAAGTTTTGTTTATTTTTTTTGCAGAAGCTAAATCTATTTGTTGAACAGGATTTTCAACGGCCTCTACTATTTCTTTTACAGAATATACATAAGTTGCTCCTGTTTTTTCGTCCATAACTACTTTTACATTTTCTGATGAATCAAAATTTCTTTTATATGCTGTAACTAGTGCTGTTTCTATTGATTCTAATAAATATTCTTTTTTTATTCCTTTTTCTTTTTCTAAATCTTCTAATGCTTTTATTAATTCTTTGTTATCTATTGCTTTCATTTTCTACCTCCTCAAAAATAGTTTTAACTTGTGCAATATTTTTTCTTTGCACCTCATATTCTGTGCCATCTTGCTCTAGCTTCAAGCTTTCATCTTCTACTTCTTTTAAAATACCTATGTATTCTTTAAATCCATTTTCATCTTTTTTGAAAAGATTAATTTGTACTTTGCTTTCTAAATATTTTTTTAACTGCCAATCCTTTCTAAGAACTCTTTCAATTCCTGGTGATGAAACTTCTAAAAAGTATTGATCTTTAATATAGTCTGCTTCATCTAATAAATCTGTAATTTCGTTATTTACCTTTTCGCAGTCTTCTAAGCTAATTCCTTTTTCATTATCTATTACTATTCTTAAAATATAGTTTTTACCTTCTTTTAAGTATAGTACATCATAAAGTTCATAGCCTGCTCCCTCTACCTTAGGTTTAATAAGGCTTTCTACTCTTTCTTCTATATTTGCCATAATACCTCCAATCCAAAACTTAAGAGCGGGATTTTTGTTCCCGCCCTCTCTCTTATATTATGCTTTTATTATTATACCTCTTTTTTCCAATAATTGCAAGTGTTTTTGAAAATTTTTTTGCTTGTAATTTTCTCTTTAAGAATTCTTGCTATTTTCTGATTATCTCACTCGAACATTTCTGTTTTACAAGTGCTTAGATTATGTCAAAGCATATCAATATTAGTCACAATCTCTCATATCTGGACAATTTTTTAAAAAGTTTTTCAGTTTCTATTGTTTAAATTTCCATGCATTAGTTCCATTTGGTTCCAATTGGATATCAGATGATAAGGACACTACGGGGCGCACACCAACGTAGCTGGTCATCTCATAGCCTCGCGAATCCACCAAGCCATAGACGTTCACACTACCAACATCAACATAGCGAACGAAGTAAGACGTCCAGTAAGACGTTTGACTCAAGCACCTAGATGCAAGCCAATATCTATCATTTATAAAAAGCATTTTTCTTTCAGTTGAACTATTTGCTATTCCTGTTGTTGCATTTGTATCATAGCTTGTGGATAATGTTTCAGGAAAGTAGCGATAATACGAACTTGTTAAATTTGTTATCTCTACTGGTGATGTTTCAGTTGCATTTGTTGTATATGTTGATTTTTTCCAATTATTTGTATTAAAATCATACCAAAAAAATTCATTATGTGATTGACTTAAATTTCCTGTTTTTCCATTTGTTGCTTCATATTTAGGTTTATCCGAGCCAACCCATGAAAATGTTACTTCATTTCCATATTCATTTAATTCATTTTTTCCATATTTATTTCCACTTGTTATTTGTTCTGCTGTTGGATTTTTTATTCCCTCTGCCTTTGGATTATATCCTGTTATTTTGTTTATATCATTTACATTAACACTTCTTGCTCCTGTTGCATATGTTCCATGACCATATAGACCTGCTATTTTAGTTAATTCTGTTTCTGCATTTTGGAATCCTGTTCTTCCTTTTAGATAAAAGTATACACTATTATCACTTAACGGTACTAAATTAGCAGATATAAGTTCTACTTTACCATCTTTTACACCTAGTACTCTCCATTTATTGTCTCCTGTATACTTAGTTAAGTCAAATGTTTGATCTCCATATCCATTATCTGTTCCATTTGATTTTATTGTTGTATTATTAGAATCTGTTGTATCAACTCCTGCTAATGCATTATAATTCACATAATCTCCTATTTGCAATTTTACTTTTCCATCAGGGCTTACTATTTTTCCTTCACTATCTTGTGTCCATTTGTCACTTGAATCTCCTCCTTCTGACGAATCTCCTCCTGATACTGTGCCTAATTCACTAAAATCTACTGTGACTCCACCTATCTTAATTGTATTGGTTTCTTGTAATTGTTCTACTTCATCATCTGTTAATTTTCTTTTTTGGTGTAACTCATTTATTACTTGTTCTCTTGTTTTTTTATCTTTTCCTGCAAATTCTCTATGCTCATTATTTACTACTTCTGTATCTATTGTTTCTTGTACTTCTGATCCTCTTGCAGAATCTTTTGCAAATGTTGCTTGTTTTATCACTCCATTTCGCTCATTTAATTTTCTAAGTGATATACTTGCTAATATTATTAATACTATAATTGTTATAACTAATGCCAATAATGTTATACCTTTTTGGTTAGAAAAATATTTTTTATTTATATTCATTTATAAATTCCCCCTATATTAATATTAAATGTTCGTAGCTATTTTATTGAGCTTATATTTATTCTTCAATCAGTTTTTTATCATATAACAGCTAAATGTTGGAGTTGGAATTGAGTTATCACTTTCCTCCCTCACCATACTTCCATATTTCTTCTGTTTTATCATCTATTTTAGGGCACTGTGAACTTGTAACTCCAGATTTTAGATAAACTACAGGTCGAACAGCGCACCCTATAGATATCCCATTATTACCAACATCTGAATAAAACATACCAAATGTATAAACTCTACCGACCGCCGTCAACTGCCATTAGTCCATATACAAGAAAATGGTTCTCAGAGCTTCCGTCATATAAAACTCCAACCGAATCGAGCCAATATTTTCTTTCGTTGGACTGAGTTTTATCAAATAACATCTTAAATACTCTATTATTTTCCATAGTCACACTTTCGCATACTTCAAATGAACTATTTATTCTATAACTATATCCATTAATTGTTCCTTCTATTGTTGTTCTTGTTGTAGGATTTTCAGGTGTATATTGATCAGTTAAACTATATTGATCTCCATAGTTTTTTAATATATTACCATTAATATCGTAAGCGTCAAAATTATACTTTCTTATATTAGTTTTATATGTTTCCTCATTATCTGATGCAATTCCTGTTAATTTATCTATATCTTTTACATTAACACTTTCTGCTTTTGTTGCTAAATCTGTTTTATATAATGCGCAAATGTTGTTTAATTGTTTTACAGCATTTATATATGCCTTTGCACCTCTCATAAATAAATATGGACCATCTCCTTCTTCAATTGTTCCACTTCCATCTGGCTTTGATTGTTTCATTGGACTTCCTGCTATTAGTTTTATATATTCATTATCTCCTGTTCCTTCCATTCCAAGTACTCTCCAATTTAGTTGGTTTTGTGAAACTAAATATTTTTGTGCTTGCTCATATCCTAACTCATTTTCTGGAACTGTATATTCACCACCTGTTGGGTTTTTATAATCTACATAATCTCCTATGTGCAAATGGTCTTCTCTTGTGCATGAGCCATCTGCATTTGTGCAATTATCTTCTAAAGCCTTTTTAAACATTGTAACTAATAATGTATTTGGAGAAGATACTGTTCCTAATTCACTAAAATCTACTGTGACTCCACCTATCTTAATTGTATTGGTTTCTTGTAATTGTTCTACTTCATCATCTGTTAATTTTCTTTTTTGGTGTAACTCATTTATTACTTGTTCTCTTGTTTTTTTATCTTTTCCTGCAAATTCTCTATGCTCATTATTTACTACTTCTGTATCTATTGTTTCTTGTACTTCTGATCCTCTTGCAGAATCTTTTGCAAATGTTGCTTGTTTTATCACTCCATTTCGCTCATTTAATTTTCTAAGTGATATACTTGCTAATATTATTAATACTATAACTGTTATAACTAATGCCAATAATGTTATACCTTTTTGATTAGAAAAATATTTTTTATTTATATTCATTTATAAATTTCCCCCTAATTTCAATTTATTTTATAATCACAGCTTTATCTACATCACATATTCTGTTATTTCCATCATACAATATAAATACAATTTTGTATGTTCCTGTTCTAAGATTTCCGTTTTTTAGTGTTAATGTAAAATTCTGTGATGCTTTTACCAGGTCTGTTACTAAATATTCGTTTTCATTGCCTGTTGTAGGTAGAGCATGTGAAATATAGTTTCTTAAATCTACCAATTCGTAGTCATAACTATAAATTCTGTCATATTTTCTTCTATATAATGCTACTGCAATTTTTGGATGTTCAAATCCTCCTGAATATCCTATTGTAAAGTTTAGGTCATTTGTATTATTTTTATTTTTTCCTGTTGCTTTATCTATTAGAACTGATTTATCATCTAAATCAACAGAGAATCCATAATCTGTACTTACTACTTGCACATCTTTACTGTCTGATGCAATCTCAGATGAGAAATATGTTCCATCTATTGAGCCAAATGACTGTGCTGTAATTGTATATGTTCCGGTTTCTAAATTACCATTTTCGGTATTTAGAACCATATCTGCCAGTACGTTTGAAACTGCATCTGCAATTTTTATTCTATATGATCCATCAGACCTTGGGAAATAGTTATTTCCTTTATATGTTATATATATTCCTTCTAAGTTTGCAGCTGTTAGTACATCACTACCAGAAGAAATAGAAATTCTTATCCCTAATTGGTCCTCAATATGTGTTGTCTCATATACTATATCTGAATTTTCATTTTTGTTAAAACTATATTCTGTTTCTATATTTAAGCTAAGTGGTGCTCCCATATATATTACAGATCTATCAGTTTTTAAAGTAACTTTTTTATTTACATCTATATCATTATATACACTAAATAGCATTGGATATAATGCTGTATTTACTGTTAAGCAAACTGTATTATCATAGGCATCTCTTAGTTGTACAAGCATATTCTTAGACTCTAAGTTACCTGTTAAAGTAGTATCTTCAAAATCTACGTGAATTATGTATTCTTCATATAGCAAATCTGTTGATGGATTGTAGTAGCTTCCATCTGCACTATAGTGTTCTTCTTTACTATCCATACAATAGAAATCTGTAAACCTATATACTTTCTTATTATTTGTAACATCTTGGGCACTTACTATATAGTAATAATATCTAACACTACTTCCAGACATATCTATCATTGTTATTTTTGTTTTTTCTGGTAATACACATGATGATTCAAATGTATGATAATATTGTCCAACAAATCCATCATAATATTCTGTTTTTGTATAGTCATTTACATATAGTGAATAATATGCTGAGAATGAACTCTTTGAAGTGATTGTTGTTGTAGTTGTTGGGAATATTTTGTAATTCTTACCAGGTGTAATTGCACCTTCATAATAGTCTGAACCTTGCATTGAGTTGTTTGTAGTAAGTTTTAAAACTACATGTGCATTTTTAATTTTCATTTCTCCATCTTCTTCATATATAGCTTCTAAGTTTATTGTAACTGTTCCAAGTTCTTTTGTAGAACTTATATTTTTTGAGTGTGCCATATAAAAGCTAAATGTTGGAGTTGTTGTTGAGTTATCACTTTGGTATTGTGTTTTTCCTGTAAATCCTGCATTTACTTCATCATTATTTAAAAAGTATGTTGTTCCTTTTGTTTGCCATCCACTATTTCCAGCTGTCATCGTAAGTCCAAATCTTGAATCTGCTTCTTCTGCAGTAGGAGCGATATTTGCTATTGTATCTGGGTCATTTAAAGTAATATCTTCTGTTAAATCACTTACATCTATTCCTCTTACATATAATGTCATATTTGGATAACTTAAACCATTTAAGTTAAGCACATAAGTCGCTGTTGTTGCATATTTTGTTGCAATTAATTCAATATTTTCGTAATAAATGTCTGTTGTTACTTCACCAATTAGCCATTGATAATATGTTGCATCTTCTGGAGTTGGAACTATGTAATCTACTTTTACTTTTCCATCTTTATTATAGTTTGTATAGAAACCATTTACATATATATCGTGATTTGTATAGTGTTTACCTTGTACAAATGAGTTTCTTGAAAATGTATTTGCAACATCTGAAGGTATTGTTGTACCTTGTGTATAATCATCAGAATAGATACCAAAGTTTCTATTTGTTGTTCCTTTAAAAATTCCTACAAATGCCATTCCATTTACTTCACCATCTGTTCCCGCTTCTGTTCTTAATACTATATTTCTACCTTGTAATAAATAAATTTTGTTATTTACATTTTGGTTAGTAACTCCATTTTCTCCAATTGTAACTGTTTCTTTAGCACCAGATGCATCTTGACTTTGCATTTTAGAAACTATGTTTACACCATTTTCTAGATAAAGTACTGTATTATTCTTTAAAATTAAATCATCAATTCTGTTAAATGTGTAAACAGCTGTTGCTATTTCGTTTGTTGTATCTGTTGTTCCTTTTAAATACATATGGCAATTGTCTAGTGTAACTCTTGCAGCTCTTTGGATCGAAATATTTTCTTTTATATTATCTGCTGTACCATAGTTTTTAATATTAACTATTCCATATCCAGAAATTTTTGCTGCATTTCCTGAACCAAATATACTTTTATCTATATCTAAAGTATTTTGTCCATTTCCATTATATCCATCTGCATCAATATCTATATAGGCATCTCCTGTAACACTTTCGAATGTAAAGTCATAAGTTTCTGAACCAGCTGTATTTGATTTACCTCCACCAAATACAGTTCCACCTATATGGATATTTCCATCTAGCATATTACTATCATTTACAGCATTTTTTCCTATTTTAACACTTGTATTGCCATTAACAACAGAAGTATTTGCTGCACCATATACATCTCCTGCTATGTTTCCACCTGTAATTAAAGTTGTTACTACAGAATTATTATTTGATGTTGTTCCATTTGGAGCAGCATTTCCTCCTCCAAATAAATCTCCTTCAATTGTAGTTGTGCCTTCAACTAAAGTTGTACTATTTCCTATAACTACAGCAGCTGTTCCGTTTCCTCCGCCATAAGCATCTACTGTAACTTTTGCATTAGTTAGTCTTAAATAAGTATTTCCTGATGTTATGGCTTCGTTTCCTCCACCATAAACCTTTGCAACTTCTGAATTTACAAGTACATTTGTGTTTTCACTTGTTTCTGCCTCATTTCCTCCACCATATACATTTGTTGCTTTTGAATTTATATTAACATTTGTGTTTACTGTGTTTCCACCTGCATTGTTTCCTCCATAAACATTTGTAACTGTTCCTGATGTAATATTTACATTTGAGGTTGAAACTGTTCCTGATGAATTTGAACCACCATAAATATTTGTAGCTGTAGTTCCATTTAAGGTGATATTTGCTGTTGTTACATTCGCAGCATTTCCACCACCAAATCCATTTGTAATTGTTCCTGCTGTTAAACTTACATTTGTTGTTGGTGTAGTAGCCTTGTATCCTCCTCCATATACATTTTCTGTTGTTCCTCCTGTAACATAAACAAATGATTCTGTTGTTTCTCCACCTTTATTGTTTCCGCCATAAACATTTGTTGCTGTTCCTGATTCAATATATACATGGCTTGCATTAACTGTTCCATCTGTATCTGATCCACCAAATATGTTTTCAGCATGTCCTCCTTGAAGATATATTGCTCTTGTTGTATCTGTTTCTCCTCCTGTATCTAAATCTGCAGATTTTCCTCCATTAAAAGCATTTGTAATATTTGCATGTGTTAATATATGTACTTTTACTGTATCAGATTCAGATTCTGTTGGGTCTAAGTTTCCGCCACCATAAGCATTTAAAAGTTTTGTTTCATAATTTTGTCCTAAATTTACTGTAATATTTCCATTTGTAGTACCATTTATATCATTTCCACCAAAAACACTTCCTTGTGGTAAATTACTTCCATCTACATTCATTGTAGCATTTCCATTTACTATTGCTGCTGTTTCTTCTGTACCTTTACCTCCTGCAAAAACATTACCTACAATACTTATTGTATTTTCTGTTGAAGGTAAGTCTTGTATATTTACAGTAACATTTGAATTCATTCTACCTTGTGAACTTCCACCATAAGCGCTTCCATATATTTTTACATTTCCATCTGTTTCTTTAATATTTACTATTGCATTTCCTGTAACTGTAGTACTTGAACCAAATCCTCCACCAAATAAAACTTCATTATCTGTTGTATTTGATTCTTGTCCTAATGTTCCACCTGTTACATTTATAGTTGTTGTTGTTGAAATTGTTCCTGATGTGTTTGAACCACCATATATAGCACCTTTTACTTGTCCACCTTTAACATTAATTATTGTTGAACCATATATATTATTTTGGTTTGCTCCTCCATAAACATTTTTATCTACTGTTCCACCAAGTATTTCAATTTTTGTTTTTGCACTAGTACTTCCAGATGAACCTACAATTCCGTAGTTTCCTCCACCATAAACACTATTTAAAATATGTGCTTTATCATTTATTATAATATGAGTATTATCAACCTGACCTGAATTTGCAACATCATCATTTCCATTTCCTGCTCCTAATACGCATCCTGCATGAACCTCATAAAGTGTTGCAGGCTCTGGTTTTGTCACTGTTGTTGTTGTTCCTATTTGTGCAGTTCCACCAATATATACTAATGTATCACAATTTGTAATTCTACCATCTTGACCACTACCAGTTGAGTAAACACCATTTGAGCCACCACTTACACTGTATCTTACAGTTCCTCCTGTTATTTGTATATATCTATCTTCATAAGTTGTAGAAACACCGGCTCCACCAACTATATTGTATAGTTCTCCACCTTTTACATATAGCTTGGTATTTACATTAGAACCATTTGTAACTTTAAGTCCTCCAATTGCATTAGCAATAAGTCCACCTTCTACTATCATGTATCTATGGCTTCTATCTCTTATATTGTTAGTTGCTCCTGTACCATATCCACCCATATAAATTCCTGAGTATGCACAGTCTTCTCTTAAATCACTATCAGTAGAATTAATGTATGTTTCAAAAAAGTCTACTCCAAATTTTCCACTTTTTACATTTATTAAAAACGCTTTATCATTTGTGTTTGTCCCATTATATCCTCCACCTGAATTTATTGTTGTTCTATAATAAACTGATAAATCATTATTATTTTTTAATTTTCTGTCTATATCACTTCCAAGTGTTAGATAAACTGTTCCATAATATGAATAATTTTGTCCATTTCTGTTAAATCCTTGTATATTTGAGTATTTTCCGGACTCTACAATTAGTTTATATTCATTTCTAGATGTTGTATCTGATTTTGCTCCACCTATAATATTTGCAAAAGTACATCCAGTTGTACTGGTATTTGCACAGGTGATCCCTCTTCCAAGTCTAACAGAATTTATATAACCTATAAGCCAAGGATAATTTGCAGAGAAATTTGTACCATTTGCATTTGATGTATATCCTTCTGCATTTATCTTAACATGATTCATTTGGAATTGTTTATAAATTTCGAAATCATCATAATCTGAATCTGTTAAATCTATTGTTGCATTTTGTCTATAATCTGTGTGATTGTATAAACTTGTTACAGTAACAGGAATGCTAGCAGATGTACTATAATAATAGCTGTTGTCTTCAACGCTTCCTTTTGAGTATGTTATAATATCTTCTCCTTCATCATCATATTCTGCCTCATAAGTTACAAAATAGAATTCTGTTCCATAATAATATGCTGTACTTGTTGTCCAATTTCCATTAGTATATCTTAAATAAAAGTCATATCTTCTTCCATAGTAATAAAAGGTTCTGTCACCACTGTCATATCTCCATTCAAGTGCACTATTACTCATAGAAAGATTTCCATTATTGTCACATGATAAATACTGGCCTGTTTGAACATTTTGAATATAATATCCACGCCTGCTTTCTGTAAATCTCCATTGTGCTCCAGCAGGTGGTGCAGATTCGTTTGTTAGCTCTGTATTTGAAATCGAAGTACCACTTGCAGTTAATGCGTTTCCTCCTACTCCTTGCGAAGTTGACATTATGTATGTTGTGTTTGTATTTATACTTGTACTAGAATGATAAGTTATAGATTTAACTGGTCTTGTAACTGTTTTAGTAACAGGTCTTGTATAATTTATACTTGTATCCATATTGCCAGTAACAACTATTATATTTCTTTCCCTATCACCTTTGTTATGAGAAGAATTTGATAAATATTGGAATGCTGACTCCCAAGAACCAAATGCTGTTTCTTCTGTAAGTCCATCACCTAAATTATCACTTCCTGTTTCTCCATTTACATACACAACAGAAGCAGATTCCCACTTCGCATATAAATTAACTGTTACATCACTCGTGGTAGAAATTGAAAGTGTATATGTTAGAGTATTTGAATTTTTTGTAACTGTTCCTGTACTTGCAGTCCACCCTCCAAATCCGAAACCTGTAGGTTTATCCATAAATGGGTTTTCCATAAGTTCTATGCTTACTGTTCCATTTTTTACAGGTGCACATCTAATATTTTTTACTATATCTTGCTCTTCTCCAGAGTCTAAAGAAATTCTTCCCTTTTTCTCGTTATTTGTTTCACCTTGCGCAAATCCATAATAATTAAGAGTAACTTTTACTAAATTACTATCTGAATATGTATTACTATTTGTTCCTGTAACATTATCTGTATAATTTTGCCCCATGTAATAATAGTAATCTGATTCATAATCATCTATTTCTAGAGTGCTATCTGGTAAATTTCTTGCTGCAGCTTTTCTAGGAGCTTTTTTTATTGACTTTGCTTTAGCACTATTTTGAACTGATGAATTCTCTTGTGACTTATCAGCTTCTTGATTATTTGCTTCATTTACATTTGCAGGATCAGTTTGTGTATTGTTTTGCTCTTGTACTGTCTCTTGACTTGCATCTGTATTTGGTACTTCTTGAGCATTCTGTTCTTCTTGCATTTTCTGTCCTTCTTGAGTGTTTGAAGTTTCTTGAACATTTTGCTCTTTTTGTGATTTTAAGTCTTCTTGAGTTTTTTCTTCTTCTATAATTTCTATAGCATAAGTAGAAAATCCTTCTGTTTCAAACTCAATTTTTGGTTGTTCTTTTTTAGGCTCTATAAGTTCAATTGAATTGTCATTTTTTATATGCCAAATATTGAACTTTTTTCCCTCTATTCCTGTTATTGCAACTTCTGCTTTTTCGTCAAAATCTTCTGGCTCAAATTCTTTTTTATTATTAATAATTTTAATATCATAAGCAGAAATTATATTAACATTTCTATTTACATCTTGAAAATTATTTTTTATAATATTTTTTACTTCTTCTATATCTTTATTTTTCACAGATAATTCAGTATCTTTTGGCATATATCCAGAAACACTAATTTGAGTAGTGTCTTCTGTACCAGATATAATTTTGTTGTATAATTTTTCTTTATCTTTTTCTTTTAAATCATATTCAGCTATAAGATAGATTTTTTTGTTCTTAACCTGTTCTTCGGTTAATTCTATTTCTTTTGAAGATTGCTCTAAAGTCCTTCTTGCTCTTTCTTCTTGTTCTAACTCTTCATCGCTTTTTTCATCTTCTTTATCTTCTTCCTTTTGCACTTCTTCAGTTTTTGCATCTTCTTTTTTATTTTTAGGTTCTTCGGTTTTTGCCTCTTCAACTTTTGTTTCTTCTTTATTATTTTCTTCTTGTTTTGTCTCTGTTTTACCGTTTTTTTCGTCAAATTTCTTCTTTATTTCTTCATATTCTTCCTGTGTTGCAAGCTTATATTTTTTTACAATAAAACCTCTTTGAATAGGATAAAGATTTACTTTATATTTACCATTTTCTTCTTGAGCCTTTAGATCAATATTTGAAATATCTATATTGGCATCTTTATCAACAACAGACACATTAATTTTTACTACATTTTTTGCCTTTGATGTGTTTACAAAGTAAAATGCTATTGTAGAAATTAAAAATATTATTCCATATATTATTAATGTAATCATTTTTTTTCTTATTAATTGTTTCTCATATTTTTGTTTTTTTGAATTCATAATTACTCCTCTTAAGTTATATTTTGTTGTATTTTCCTACGTTTTGCTGTATTTTTATAAATTTTAAAATCAACTCTCAAAATCCTGTTTATATTATATCATATAAAAAAAAATTTTCTACAATTTTGTCGAAATTTTTTTAAAATTTTTAGAAAAAATAACACTAGACTTCTTTAAAAATCTAATGTTATTTTTTAACTATGACATTACTATGACACTACTATGACATTTTTGAGTTTACCATATTATTTGTTTATTATATTCCAATATCCTTTTTTGTTTGAGCCAACCCTTTCAATTATACCTTTTTCTTTTAATGTTGCAATTCCTCTTTGTACTGTTTTTGGTGTAGTATTTATTCTTTCAGCTATATTTAATTGTGTAATTTGTGCATCTTCTAATATTGCATCTAGTATTTTTATTTCAATTTTTGTTAATTTTTCATAATCTTTTATTTGGACATTTTTATGGACATTTATTTGGACATTTTTTCACATTCCATCTTTATCTTTTCAAATCCTCTGCCCCAAGATTCTATAAACCCTGCTTTAAAGAATGTTTGAGCAGCATCATTATCTTCAAAAAATCCTATTTTTATATATGAACCTATAACCCATTTATTGGGTTCTTTTCCGAATAATAATAATGCTGCTTTATTCAAATATTTTCCATCATATAATCCTAAATTTTTAAGTAGGGTTGCATCATCAATTTCAACATCTTCTAATTTTAATCTACCACTCTTTACAGATTTTTCTCTAAATACTTTAAATGCTTCTTCGCTTAAATCATCAAAAGTAGCATTTTTCACAGGCAAATCTTCCCAACGCTTTCCAACTCTATCTAGCATAAATCTATCTAATTCGCTACCTGTAACTTCGTGATTATTGCTACCACTTCTTAAATAAAATTTTCCTTGATAACTTATAGGCATCGGATATTGTTCTATTTTAATAACTAAATATAATAAATCATTTTCTTCTTCTATTTTTACTTCTGGAATTATTCCCATTGTATCTTTTATTTTATTTGGTACTTCTTTTACAAGTTTTACGGCATTGTTTACACCAATAACTTTACCTTTATCATCTTTTCCAATATAAATAATACCACCATTAGCATTTGCCATACCGCAAATCCATTTTAAATATTCATCCTTCCAAACTGACTTAAATTCTATATCTTGATTTTCTAGCATATACATCATTCCTTTCAGTTCAATTTACTAATAATATACCACACATTTGTAAAAATTTCCATAATTTTGTGTAAAGAAATACAAACATTGTTTTAGGTACATATAATTTCATTAATTATAATTTCCTCTACTCTGTTAAGTATGTTATTCATACGAGCCACCCATTCTAATTGATTTTTGGCTTTTAGTTCTTCATTTTCAATTTTCAAAACTTCCTTTCTTATTTTGGACTAAAAAAATAGAATTATTATTTTTTACAATAACAATTCTATTATTACGAAGTAAAAAGGTTAAGCTTCTTTGATTCGTGCGGTTGCAAAGCAACTTGCACATAACGAGGCTTTCCTTATAAGTTTATATAAATCATAGGCTAGAACCCACTAAATCACTATATTTTTTATTCTTGTCGTAAAATACTCTATTTACTATTATAGTAACAACAAGTGCTATAAGCGTAATTCCGCTTGCTTTTTTTCTATTAATTAATTTTTTATATTTCCAAATATCATACTTCACTTTTGTTTCTCCATCTATTCATATTTTTAAGACTGCCATCCACCTATTTTACCTGTCCAAGTTAAATCTGTTCCATTCATATTAAGTGTAATTGTTGCAGTTTTACCTCCATATTGTCCAAAATATTCAGGAGGTAACTCTATTCTATTTAATAACTTACCGTTTAAATATGAATTATTTGTTATATAACTACTTAAATAAATTTCACCAGATTCTCCTTCTATAGTCATTTTAGGGTTAAATTCTGGTTCTATTGATACATATTCTCCAAGTGAATTTTTTATCCAAAACATGTTACTTCCTCTACCAAATTCATCTCCACTTCCAACAAGCTTATAAGTCTCACCACTTGTATTTCCATCGCCAAAATTTTCTTGTATTTGATTTGCAAGTTCATCTTGATATTCTTTTAAAGTTACATCTTCATCATTTTGCGCATCTATTGTTCTTTCTTTTGCATTTTTTGACTGTTCTATAATTGAATTATTGCCACTAAGTGTTGCAAGGCTAATTCCTGCAAGTATAAGTAATACTATAATAGTGATAACCAATGCGATCAAAGTAATCGCTTTTTCCTCAGAAAATAATTTTTTATTAATCTTCATAAATTTACTCTTCCTTTCTCTATTTAAAAACTTTTTTACTACTATAAGTATAACATTACATATTTTAATGTCAAGTTTTAAAAAATCTATATATTTGATTTTAACTACAGTTTCAACATTTTTCATCTTTATTACATTTATATAATTTTTTTATTACATTTTTGTGACATAGTAAAAAACTATCTAAAAATTTTTCTACATTTTTCTTAAAATTTTTTTAATTTTTTTAAAATTTTTGTAGTATTTTTTTTTCTTTTATGTTATAATTTTTTTGAAAAATTATTTTAGCAATGAAAGGAAGAAAAAAAAATGATAGATTATTCAAAAAAATCTGATTTAAAAAACGTTTTAGCAAAAGAAAAACAAATAGTAAATTATTATGATGAGTTCGAAAATAATATTAAAAAATCTCTAGAAACATATATATCAGAGTTTCAAGAAGTTTCTTTAGAGAATGAAATATTAAAAACTATGTTAATAAATAATTTTGCAAGTGCAGTTATTCAAGTAGATAACAATATTCAAAATATTCAGTCTTTGAGCAATATAATAGAAATTTTAGAAAAACAAGATGAAATTACTCCAACAGACATAGATACATACAACAAACTTTTTTCTAAAGTTGACAAAGATATTGAACTTTTGCAAAATTTTCTAGCTCAAACTATTTCTGGTTTTGACAACATCCCTATTAATGGTAAAAAGAAAACAGTAAATACTTTAAATGAATGTAAAGAACAATTATTATTAAAAATTGATTTATCTAAAATTAGCAAAGAAGAAGAAAAACCTGTTTCTAAATCAACTTCTAAAAAAACATCTAATACTATAAAGAAAAAAATGGATTTATCATCTTCAGATTTACTATGTTTCTTTCCTAAGAGTAATACAGATAGCTTAGTAATTTCCACAGTTCAAAAAAATTACAAAATCTCATTTGAAAATGATGTAGCAAATATTTATATAGAAGACGAAGACTTCAATTTGTCACTTAAAACATTTGGTGTACAAATATCAAACTCAAATACAAACAACATATTATTTGTATCACATTCTGACCATAAATATACAATTATTACAAACAGTCAAATTGAATTGCCTCGTTTTATACAAGTTTCAAAGATTTCAAAAAATGATGATTTTCTTGAAGTAGAAATATCTAACCAAAATTTGAGTTTAAATATTAAAGATAATGTAATTGATTTTGAAGATAAATCTTCAGAAAACAAATCTATAGAAAATAATGCTGTAGCAAACGAATCTATAGAACATAAACCTGTAGAAAATAAAAATGTTGACGATGTTTTTGGAAACTTAAACAATCTACACACTATGGAAAGTGATATTGTGTCAAAACCTGTTGAACCTTCAAAGCCAATAGAATCACATATTTACGAACCTATTCCAGTAAAAGAAGTTGCAGAACCTGTAGTAGATACAAATATTAAAATTCAATCTGATGAAAATGAAGTAAAAGATAACAATACTCTAATAATTTCAGACTCAAATCAAAATGTAGTATTACCATATAAAGTTATTGAGCTTGAAGAAAAATTAAGAAAAAACAAAAAATATAAAACCTTGCAAGATGTTATAAAAAATGAATATACATTACCTTTAGAGACTTTCAAAAATCCTACAAAATCCAGATTTAGAGAAGCTTTTCAATTAATTAAGAAAAAAGAACATGGTTCATTAAAAGAAGCTATTGAATTAGGTTTTGAATTAATGTTCCAATCAGATTTAAACCCAGCCGTTATTGCTGCATGCAAAGATTTAGATGAATTAGATATTTATTTAGATTGTTTAGATGACAATGAATTAGATAAATTCTCATGCTTCAAAATTGAATATAATGTGCCACCTACAAAAAAAGGAAAAGGCAGACATTAATATTAAAGAGGTTACAGATTACTGTAACCCCTTTTCTCTTTCGTATTTTTTTCTTTTTTCCTTTCTCAGTTCTTTCCTTTGTAAAGTTTTCTTTTGTATTATATAACATATTATAAGAAGAATAAGTATTAAGCTAAACACAAATTTATTTTTTAAAATAGAAAATAGCTTACCAATTCTAGGAATTTTTGTTATATATTTTCCTTCTATTTGTTCAAATCTTACTTTTTCTATATCTGTAACCTCATTGCTGTCCCCTTTTGTTGTATATATTAATCTACCATCTTCTACTCTAATATCAATTACTCTATGTGTTATTGTTTCGTTTTGGTTTTTAAATGTGATAATGTCATTTATACTAATGTCGTTAATTTCAGCATTTTTTATAATAACTATGTCATTTATATTTATTGTAGGCTCCATACTACCAGATACAATACTAAAACTTTTATATCCAAAAAAATCTGGAATTTTATTAGGATTTATAATTGCTTGTACTATTAAAAACATATCATATAAAATTATTGGGATGATGATTATATATAATATATAAATAAGTAAATTTATTGCAAATTTTATATCTCCATGTTTTTCTAGCATTTTACTTTCTCATAAATCCTTTCTTATTTATTATTATCTTCTAATATTTTTTTAGCTTGCAAAACAAATTGAATATCTTCCAATGTTGTTTTACTATTAACTATATAATTATATCCACATATATTATTTACAATTGTAAGTAAATTAGATACATTATCTTCTTCTAAATCTTCTTTTGTAATATTAATATTGCATAAATTATATTTATCTTTTATCATTAAAACCAAATCTTTGTCTTCAAGCATTTTTACATTGTTTATAATTGTAATTTTTGGATATTTTATAAATCTTCTAAATTTTACTATTGTGCTATGTAAATCATCCTGCATAATATCTGGAAATTCTTCAATTAGAGAATTTACAAGAAAACTATAAAAATGACAAACTAAAAGTAATACATCATAAATTGTAGAACTCTCGTCTAATACTGATGAAATTATATCTTTAATTTTGTTTTCCTCTAAATCTCTATAAATATTTCTTAATTCTAAAATTTGAGTATTAGAATCAAGATTTATTTTTTCCAATCTGTTTGTGCTTCTTCCAAATATTTTTTGTAAAAATCCTTTGTGTTTCTCATATTTCTTTATTTTTTTATTATTTTTAATTACTCCTGCTTCAGCTTTTTTTATTTGTTTTAATTTTTGATTATATATATTTTTATATTTTTCTTTTGAATTGAATATTTGAACTACACTATCATATATAAACTTAAATCTTAAGTAATTTTTATATTCATATAAACTATTTTGTAATCTTGACATATTTTTGTTAATTTCATTAAGTTGCTCTTTGTCAAATTCTTCATAGTCTTTTCCTAAAAGCTTCTTGTAGTTTTTCTTTATACTAGATATTTCATAGTCTTTTGTAGATGCTTCTCCATTTAAGAACTTCTCTATAATTAAAGCTGTATCTTTATTTTTTGCCTCAATTAATTGATTTTGAAGTGATTCATATTTTTGTATTGCTTCAGCTTCTGTAAGTCCAAGTTCTTTTGTGATTTGTTTTCTTGCATCATCATAATATTTGTCAATTTTTTTTTCATTTTTTAAATACAAACTTCTAAAATTAAGTTCTATATGGATTATAATATCTGGACATTTCCAATATATTTGTTCAAATAAATCTTTAACTCTTCCAGAATTACAATCTCCCTTTTTCATTTCTTCTAAAAATGTAGTCATATATTCTTTTGTATAAATACTATATTCAAAATCTTCTACTGTTAAATTTATTCCTACTATTCTAAATTTTTCTAAACACTTAACTATTGCATCATTTATTAATTCTAAATTATTTCTATAAAATCTTTTTAAAATATATAAAGTCTCATCCAATTCCATTTTTTCGAATGAAGTTATGTTTTGGTTCAAAAGTTCAATTTTATCCATATATTGAATTTCTTGAGTCAATTTTTCAATTTTCGGATCTGGTACTATTGACTTGATTTTTATCATTCTTCTTTTCATTTCTGAAAGTATTTCATCTAGATAAGTGTTGTATTCTTGCTTTATCTCTGCTGCCTTGTCTTTGTAGGCTTTTAAGTTTTTCTTGTTGTTTTTAGGAAGAACAGATAGTATCTCTTTGTCAATATCTATTTGACTATTTATCTTTTCTTTTACACTAAAATCTTCGTTCATTTTGTTTTCTTTTCCACCTCACTAGTTTCTATTTCATTATCTAGAAATGAAATAAAATCTTTCACTTTGTTATATAATAAAATTAAATCATCATGGCTTATTTTATTCAAATCTATATCTATATCCATAGTAATTCTCCTGTTCTAGTATAATTATGAAAGTAAACAAAATTTATTTATTTTCATAATTACACTCAATTTTTTATAAGAATATATTTGTTTTCTACTATAAAATGGAAGTGAAAGATATCATATTAAATTATCTTTCACTTCACCCCTTTTTTATTTATCTATATTAATTCTATGTAGCAGCTGGTTTTGATAAGTTAATTTGTAAATCAAATGATTTACCAGTAGAAGCTGTGTCTTGGCAGTCAGGATCTTGTCCTTCTAACCATATATACATTCTTGCTTTAGATATAGCATTTCCTGGAAGTTTAACTTTATAGTCGTCTCCAGTTCCATTTACATTATATAATTGTTTTTCTCCTCCAGAAACTGTACCACCAGTTTGGATAGTATATGGTATTGTCATGTATGTTCCCGCAACTCCTGCTGGCTCTGGTTTAACATTTCCATCTGCATCTAGTGTAACTGAAAGTGCATCACCTACTCCATGACCTTCTTTTCCATCTCCATTTATACCTTGAATATTTTTACCAACTGCAGATGAATTCATTGCCATAGTATTAAATGCTTGTGTAGCAGCATCTATTCTTCCATCTAATCTTACAATTTCACCAATGTGTTGGTCAAAATTAGGTTCCCATATTGAAACAACTGGTGAACCAAATGCTAGTCCATTAACAGTACCTTGGCTATCTGTAAATGTTGCTGTTTCACTATATAATTCTAATGCAGCTCTTACACTATATTCAAGTCCAGTATTATCTTGTCCTTTTCCTTTTGCTTCGTCTTTTGTTATTTCAATAAATGATCCATTAGCTAATTGTAGATCATCTACAGCTTTTGATGAAGAGTTCTTTAAATATATATCAAATGCGATATATTTGTTTGTTGGTCCAGTATCTCCTGTTGCTCCTCCAATAGCTGTTGTAGATACAGATTTTGTTGTTTTTACATCTTTTAATACAGATCCATCTGGGCTAACTTCTCCATAATAGAAATTTAGTTCTCCATCAGATGAACTTGTTGTACCATCTGTTGATACAGGTTCTAATTTATCTGCCCAAGCAACATTGTTTACAGCTGATGTTAAAGCTACTAGTGTATCTTTGCTAATTGCAACACTTGTATCCCAGCTTATACCATCTAGTGAAATTTGTAATCCTTCAGCAGCTCTTACTTTTGCTGTGATACCTGTAATTTCAACCTGTCTGTTGGCAGAAAACCATGCATAAGTTGACATTATTAACATTATTGCTGTTAAAATTAATGCCATAAATAAAGAATTCATTCTTCTTTTACTTTTTCTACTTCTTCTTCCCATAATTTTTTTCTCCTTTTTTAATTAATTTTGTTTAATATGTTCTTCAGTTATGGTCATGTGCATTTTCATTTCTCCGCCAATCAAGTCGTCTATGCAGTCAGGATCATCACCTTCAACCCATATTACCACAGTAAATTTGTCAACATCTTTAGATTTAAAATCTCTCCTTTGAACTAACATCACATTCTCTTCATCCTTAAATGCTACTGTGTCCTTCTCAGGTCCAGATGTTCTTGTATTAGCTTTAGCATATACTGTTTTTTCGCCATTTAAGTAAACTGCTACTCTTATTGCTTTATCTACGTTTTTTACAACGTCATCAATGTAGATTCTATACCAGTAGTGTATTGTTTCATCACCCATATTTTCCAAGTAAAAAGTGTAGGCTATGTAGTTTTCCCCATTATGTCCTCCATCTTTTTCGTCATTTATGTTCTCAGGAATCCAATCACCAGAAATATTTGTCATAAAGTCTAGCATATCAGCCTTTAACGTTCTTCTAGTTAATTTTTCATTCTTGTTCTCATACATAACAAGAGCGCCTTTCATATCTGACGAAGTATCTAAAACTACTGTAAATCGTCCTGTTTCATAAGCAATTCTTAAAGCAAAGTATATTATTAGTAAAAAGATTAACATAATAAAAAGCAATTTCTTTAATTTCTTTATTTTTTCACTTGCATCTGATAATTTTTTTGCTTTTTTTCTTACTCTACGTTTTTCAGTTACTTCTTTACCTTTTTCATTGCCTATTTTTTTAGCATATTTGCCATTTTTGCTATTTACTTGTTTTTCTAGGTTTTGATCCTCAACCTCCTGATTTTCTTTTTCTTTTACCTTCATGAATAACACCAACTTTTTAAGTGAATAAACAAATATTGCCTCTGCCTTATTTATTTGACTAAAGTATACCATAAGTTTTGTTCTATTACAATTACAATACAATTACATTTTTTTTACATTTTTTTTACATTTTTTTAACATTTTTGTAATATTTTTCATTTTTATGTCGATATATGTTATACTTTTATAAACTGTTAAAAAGACTTATTTATAGTTTTTAGAAATTTATTAAAAAATTTGTGCCTTTTAAACAAATTTTATGGAAGGAAAAAACATATATGAAAAAGAAAATTCTCTTATTTTTAGCACTTTTGTGGCTCGTAATTTCTTTTTTAATGATAAAAACAACATATGCAAAATACTTATCTTCTATTGACTCAAATGCAAATATTAGTATTTCTGCATGGAGAATTAAACTCAACACACAAGACGTTATGGAAATTTCAGATTTTACAGAGAATGTTAATTTAATATTTCCAGGTGATAATTATTATACTGCAGATACAATAGTTCCAGGTGCTTTAGGTTATTTTGATTTAGTTGTAGACACATCTGAAGTATCTCTTGCAGTTAAATATACTGTTACAACCTCAGTAGATGAAAATAGTGATATACCTGATGCAAAAATCGTAGGCTACTCTTTTCCTGGTCAGCAAAATTATATTACTTACCTAGAAGGTTCTGCAAATTCTGTAAGTAGCAGTTCTGCTGCATCTGTTAATACAAATACAATTAGAATTTATGTTTCTTGGAATGACAATCCAAATACCGAAACATTAAATGATTCTGAAGACACTCAAATAGCAACAAATAGTGGTAAAGCTATATTAAAAGCAAATGTACTTTTCGAACAATTGGTAAACTAAAAAACAGTT
The DNA here is from genome assembly GCA_946529215.1 of uncultured Clostridia bacterium. GTDB lineage: Bacteria > Bacillota > Clostridia > TANB77 > CAG-508 > CAG-269. Next base: position 74,916 of record CAMMZC010000002.1, on the reverse strand, counting down.
TAAGATTTATTTTTCTTAAACTGTTTTTTATGGTTCAGGCTCTGGCTCTGATGTTGAAGCTGTTTCTTCATTTTGTGTAACAATAATCTTTACAACCAATTCTATTGCATTTTTTCCAGGATTTGCTTTATAAAAATCATAAGCTGTTGTTCCATATAAAGTATCTTTTTCATCATCTCCTGATTCATAATCCCAAGTAAATGTAATTTTCAAAACTGCTTCAGTTTCTGCTGTTAGAGTATTATTGTTATTTGCTGTTTCTAAGCTTAAAAAGAATGGATATTCATTTTCTATTTTATTTATAAGGTCACTTGAACGAAGCAATGTAGCTCCTGTAGGTACAGTATCTCCAGAACTCATTTGATCAGATGCAATAAAAACATCATCAAAAATTCTAACAGATTTAATCGCATAATCTATTTTTGCATCTCTTTCTCCATCATTTAATACTGTTACTTCTTTTTCAACATTTGCCATTCCAGGATATGCATGTTCAATCGCAATTGGGAACTCTCTTTCAACAACTTCATCATCTATTTTAAATTGTATATGCCACTTATCTACATGTGCTGTAATATTAGCAGAAATAGTATTAAAATATGTAAACCAGGCGTAGGTATTGAAGATTAAAGTAATTATTAACAAAAACAAAGTTCTTATAGTTACTCTGTTTTTTATTCTTCTTTGTTTACGCTTAAGTTTTTCTTTATGACGTTTTCTCACAATACCCACCCCTTTCTTTTGAATTATTTGTAATGCAATATTAATCTAAATTAGTTTTTCTTTTTCTGTTTCTTCTTTTCTTTCTTCTTTGTTTTCTCTTTTCTTTTCTGTCATCTACATCATTTTTCTCATCACTGTCTTCATCTTCTAAATCTTCATCTTTATCTTTTTTGTATAAAACATATTCTATAAACATTATAAGTCCAAATGGTATAAATATTGCAAAATACATTCCATAAAGATTTCCTATAATGCTGTTTATGTATGATATAGATTTTATTTTGTATATTACTTTTCCAAATACTTGCGACTCATTTATTTTAGGGTCTGCTTTTGGATTTGCAATACCTTTTGTTTCAAAAATATATGTTCCATCTTCAGCTTTTTCTATATTAATAACTCTATGTGTTACAATTTTGTCTTTAAAAGATTCTGCCATTCCTAAATATGTAATATCATCTCCTACTCTTATCTCTGAAGGTTTTATTGTCTGTGTAAAAATAGCATCTCCTACTACATATTCAGGCTTCATACTTTCTGTAACTACTGTAAATATCCTAAAACCTGCAACAGCCATTTTATTATTTGAAACTCTTTGAGTTACAACTATTACAAGTAATCCAACTAATATAATTGTAAGAATTGTTCTAACAATTGTCCAAACTGTTTTTATTACTTTTAGCATTTTTCACGCCATTCCTTTCCCTTTAAGCCATTTTTTAGTTTTTGCTCTAATTCTTTTTCTTTAAAGCATTTCCTATTATGCTGTTTTTTCAAAATATTTGTTAATATATTTTCTAAATATTTTTTCAATATCATTTTTAGTTGCAACTCTTCTTTCAACAGCTTTATCAAATTGTGCGCCAAGCTTGTCTTGCAATTCTTTTTTTGTAAGTTCAGGGTTCATATCTATTATTCTATCTAGCATTCTAGAGAGTGTTTTCTCTTTTGCCTCTTTAACAGCTTCATCGTCTTTATTTATATTGTTTACAGTTAAATATTCCAAAAGGAAGGTCTCATCTATAAGTCCTTTAATAGCACCCTTTTCCATATAGTCTTGATTTCTTTTTTCAGGTTCATCTTTTTTTGTAATATTTTGATGTACATAATCCCACAAAGTCATTGCATATTGGAAGTTAACATTTTTTAAGATAACATTTGTCTTCTTAATAGGAGGTGTAACTAAAGATACTCCTTCTTTTTCTAATGCTCTATACACTTCTGTATATTTCATATCTTTAATATTGTCTTCTATTTTCTTTATTCTTTCTAAAATCTTTTTGTCCATATCCAAATTTGTATCTAATTGTGTATTTAATTGGATATTTACATTTACTTTTTCCTGGCCTACCATAGTTGAACTTGTATATTCAATTTTTTTGTTGTCTTTAAGTCTTGGATTCTTTTTCATATTTTCTTTTCTAAGTCTAATAAAATCTCCTAAATGCTGTATGAGTGTATATATAAACCTATTTTCGTAAGTATTAAATGTTTCTTCTTTTAAAACATTTAATAATTTTGAAGGTATAACATCTCCTGTTTTTTCATCTAAGTCTTGTATAAAGTTTGTATGTTTAGCTAAATGCTTTACAGTTTCTACTCCAACCTTTTTTGCAGATTCAATTTTAACAATCTCTTCTTCTGTTGTAATAAATCTTTTAGGGTTTCTTAAAATCTTTTCTATATATGGTAAAAGTTTTTCAAAAACATCTAGCCATTCAAAACTATTTGCATCTTTATAATAGTCAGTTTTTACTCTCATAGTAGAATTCATTTTACTATTAAAGTCTTCTAAACTACTTTCATCTACACTATCATATAAACTTGTAACTTCAAGTTCTCTCATTAGTCTCCTCCTAGCCCATTTTCTTTAATCTTAATAAGTATTCAATACATTCTGCCATTGCGCCTTTTCCAAATGTATCATCAAGGAATTTTATATATCCATCTATTTCATCTCTAATTAATGCCATATTTAATTGTTCAAATTTTCTTAAAATCTTTTTAGCTATAAAGTAATCTACACCTTCTACTTCTGTTCCACCACAGGCAACATATACAGGCACAAATTTTTTCATATGTGCAACAATACGGTTACCAAAAGCTATTCTGAAGTGCTTGATTACGAAATCATCCATCTTTTCTATTTTATCAAGAGTTTCTTGAGTTATAGCAAAATTCTCCATTGCTTCTGTAAACAATTTGTCTAAGTGTGAATAATTTATATTTTGAGCATCTACATCATCTGGTGTAAAAGGCTCACCTTTTTCGTTTATGTCTATAGGCATAGCTCTATCGTAAACCTTATCTGTAACAGCGAATGTAGAGTCGTCGTTATTGATTGTACCTATATACCACATATTTGGTGGTACTTGAATTTTACCATGCATCAATTTCTTAGGATCACTTGGCCATGAATTTGGAACAATTTCAATTATCCATTCTTTTTTATCTGGCATTTCTAGAATAGAAAGCATTTCTGCAAAATAGTACTCAACCCTAGATAAGTTCATCTCGTCTAGTATAACTGTATATACATCATCTGTATAATCTGCTATATACATTTCTTTTAAAAGCTCAGTTTCATTGAATTTTTTTGTAAACTCATTAAAATATCCAAAAAGGTCTGTTCTATCTCTCCAAGATGGCTGAACAGAAGCTACGCATGAGTCTTGTTTCATAAATTTTCCCCAAGCATAAGCAAGTGATGTTTTACCAGTACCAGAAATACCTTGTAAAATAACAAGTCTTGTTGAAGCAAGTCCTGCGACAAATGTTCTTATCATTCTTTCTTTATAGAAAAGTTTAAGTTTTGATGCTGCAAAATTTCTAAAATTATAGCAAAGTTCTGGTAAATCAAAAGTATTTCCATAATTTTTAATTTTGTAATCTGCATATTCCATATCTATTAAATTTAGTTTTGAGAATCTTATTCCTGTCTCTCCTGCTGTTGCTTCTTCTTCTTGACTCTTTTCTTCTTCTAATTCTCCACCTTCTGATAAGTCACTTGGTTTTAATCCAAGTTGAGAAACTTTCATAGCTAAAATTTCATCTTTTTCTTTTGAAAGTTTTATAACTTTTTTGTTTAATTCTTCTACCTCGTTTATTAAAGCGCTTTTACTAACTGGCTTTATTCTTTTAGCAATTTTTCTTACAGCAAAAACAACTAAGAAAATTGTTCCTCCATAAAAAACTATCATAAACAAAATTGTTATTGCAACCAAAATCCATTCAGCACCTGTAAAATCACCTTTATATTGTGAAACCAAATTATAAAATGCTGGAAAATTAAGTATTTGTTTTATTCCTTGAAGAATTGAATATAGTCCAGCAACTATTTGATTAACAAATTCATATAAAAATCTTAAAAATGTGTCCATATTGCACCTCTTATTATTATTTTCTACTCATATATTATAATATTGTTTAGTTTTGTTTGCTCTTCTTTAATTGCTTCATAATTTTTGCACTTTTCAGGAACAAGCATATATTTAAAAATATCCAATTTTCTTAAATTGCTTGATGTCGGCTCAAAAGAATCATCTATTATAATTGCAAATCTATAGCCTTCTTTCATAAGATCATAAATTAATTCTTTATTTTCGTCAAAATCTTTATAAAATAGTTTTAAAAAAACTTTATCCTGAATTGCAGAATCATTTATAGTTTTTAGAGTTTGTTTAAGTTTTGATTGTTTTTTAAACAAAGAATTTGAAAAATCCACTATATATTTTGTTGCAAAATTACCTTTATTTATATCTTTTATACATTCTAGTGTTAAAAGCATATATTCAATAATTAACTTGTCTTCTTTTATAATCCCTTCATCAAATACTTCACTTATAACCTTATTGCTATAGATATATGGAATTTTAAAATTATATTTTATATCAACTTTATATGTATTATCTATTAAAGTGTATTTTTCTATATCTAAAACAAAATCTGTAGTTTCGTATTTTTTTGCCAAACTTTCTTTTTCTTCTTGATATTGCTTTATAATTTTAAGCATTCTTCCTTCTAGGCTTCTTATCGCTTCTTTTACTTCAAATTTTATCTTTCTACTTGCACATATCATCTTAACAAACTGATTTAAATCTGCAATAGGTCTTACTCCATCTATGTAAAAAATAAATTGATAAACTTTTAAGTTATCTTCCAAGACCTTTTCATCTATTTTAGGAAATTCTTTTTCTAATTCTTTTTTGCAATTCACTAAACTAGCATAAATTCTTCTATAAAAAAATCTATGTTCATTATCTCCAAAATTATAAATTCTCGCTTCTATATATTTAGAAATATACTCATTTGAAATTTCTTCATTATATTTTTCTGCAAAAAACATTTTTGTAAATTCTTTTAAAAATGTTTTTGTTTTTTTCACATATTGTTCCATTATATTGCTAGCCATTTGTTCCTCCATTTATTAGTGTGATAATGTTATTACTGGTGTTACACCTGAACCTGGTGAATATGAATAATCTTGTGTAGCATCATTCTTATAAAATCTTACTGTTGTTGTACTTAAAGATTCTACATGTGAAGTCACACTTTTTAAATAAGCATAACCATTTAATTGCTGAGTTGTGTCATTTGTAGAACTTAAACGAAACCTACTTGTCATATCTAATAAAACTACTTCTGGGTTATATGATAAAGTAATATCAGCTCCCACACTTTGTGAATTTGTAATATTTACAGTTAAATAAGGCTGATTTACTGCATCTATTATCTCATAAGTGATTTCTGCTGATCCAACTTCAAGAATTAATTTTCCACTTAAAGTTTGAGTATATGGAGATGTAGATGTTGCTGTAATATCTACCCACGCTTTTTCTCCCTCTGCTAAAGCAGACGAGCCACTTGGGCTTATACTTACTGTAAAATAGTCTTCATTAACGCCATGATTTGCTGTTCCAACAATTGTACTTGTGTTTTTGTTAAATGTACATTGAACATTATCTGAACAGGTATATGTTATATTGTAATCTATATCTGATTCTGTATAAGACATATCATTTTGCTTACTACTCATATTTACAGTGATTGCATAAGGTTCAGCTCCTGACCAGTTATTTGTTATTTCGTATTCTGTATGATTTATGCTTAATTTATCACTACTAAAATAAAAATCTTTTGAAGATAAATAATGTTCGTGAATAACGTTATATACATATTTTGCTGTTGAAACAAACCTTGGAGTTAAAAATATCACTATTATAAAGATAATTAACAATAATATTGGATTTATTTTTTTAACTTTTCGTTTGTTATTTTTTCTAACTCTTTTTCCCATTTTTCTCCCTTTAAAAATCTTACTTATTGGTTAAAATATATTATGCACCTAGGCAATGTAGCTTTAAACAACTCTTTGACTTGATTTTATTGTAACTTTTACATATTCTACTATTCCTTCATATTGTGCTAAATTATACTCTTGTGGAAACTCAACATGAATCTTATATGTATGAGTCTCATCTTGTTCAAAACCTAAATTTCCTCCAGCTACTTTAATATATTTAAAATATGTACCATCATCATCAGTTTTTGTTTCTGTTGATTCTACTAAATCAGTTTCCATATCTTCTGAATTATATACTTTAAAGTTTAGTGGCAAATTTGTAGTAGTTTTAAATTCTATTGTGTAATGAATTGCTGTTTCTGTTCTATCTGTTCCATCATTATTTGCTACCGAAAATGTATATTCATAAGGTTCAACTCTAGGCAAAATACTCTCTAACTTTAGGTCTTGTGATATATCTTGTTCTTTGAACATATAAAACGCTAAATCTACATCTGCATTTGATTTAGCAGTTGACCTATATTTCGCAGTAGAGTTCCTAATTAAGCTAAATGCTACTATTACAAATAAAACCAAAAAAGCAAATTTTATATACATTAATTTAGCTTTCCTTCTTCTCCTTGCTCTTCTCATTTCTTCTTTCTCTCCTATTTCTCATAAATTTAGAAAAAGTCTTTTTCTTATTGTATTCTTTCTTTTCGTCTTTACTTGAAATAGCCATTCCAAATAATATAATTGTTACTATTATTGATCCAACTACTTTTACATCTGTAAAAACAATTACCCATATACCAAACTTTGGAAATATCTTTACAACTTTTCCAATTACACTGCTTCTGTCTATTGGCATATCTTCGCCATTATTTGCATCACCTTTAGTAAATAGTTCATTTTCGTTTTCTGCAACAATTCTGTGTGTAATTATTTCTCCTTTATTTGTAAATGTAATTATATCTCCTTTTGCAACATCTTTGGTTATTTTTACTAAAACAACATCATTAATTTCTATGGTTCCAGACATACTACCAGTTGTAACCTCGAATAAAGTAAACCCAAAAAAATTTGTATATTGTTTTTTAAGAATATTGATTTGAAAGAAATTAAATGAAACTATAATAACCAAAAATATCATAAATATTATTAATAGATTAAAAAAAGTTTTTGCTATTTTTTTTATTAATTTCATTGATACTCCTCTAATGTTTCTCCTGAATATTGGCTAATAACTACATTAACAGGAAGCTGTGCAGTAACATCTTTAAGATTTCCAAGTTGTGTGTCTGATTCGTCTCCTTCTTCTGTCTCTTCTTCTTCCCATCCAATATAAAATCTCATTGTACTTGCTATGCCTTTTTTTACATCATCTAAAGATATAACTCCTGAATATGTATGATCTCCAGTTCTTACCATATTAGCTGAAACTTCTTCCCCATTTACTACTCTATATGCTGCTGTAAAATTAATTGCCTCATAGGCATTTAATTCAGATACATCCAGAGTAACATCAAATCTAACTGCTACACTTGTTCCAGTAGGGTCTATTACAACATCAAAATATCCACTAGAAGCTGGAGCAAGTTTACCTTCTACTACAAACTCACTTTCTGGAAAAATAAGCTCATCAATATCAAAGGTAGTTTGCGAAGTGCTATTTGATATATCATTGTCATTTATCTTTATAACCCATGCACCTGCTGTTTTTTCAATCGTAGCTGTTGCCTCAGTTATATATTTTGCATAAGTTGTAGCTATTTGATATGATGTGAACAAAAGCATTACAATACCCACTATAATCCACGTTTTTCTCATATTAGTTAGCATTCCTTTCAATAAATGCAAAATCCAAAATATAAATTATAAAAATTTTTTAACATTTCTTTTGCATATCATTTTTCTTATTTTTTATTTGTAAGTTCTAATATAAATTCATATATTTCATGTAAAAATGCTAATAGTGATGGGAATACAATTAAGAATAAAAATCCCCATTTTGATTCTAATAAAGAAAGTGCACCTCCTACTTTGCTTATTACTTTTGCATTTTTCGAAGTACCTATCATATCAGATTTTACAACTTGATAATTTCCTTCTATTGTATAAGTTATACCTGCATCTCCATAATCATTCTTTTGTTCAACTTCGGCTATTTTTATACCATCATTATCATAGAAAAATATAATGTCTCCTTTGTCTGCTTTTTCGTATCCTTCTTTTCCTACAATAATTAAATCACCTTTTTTATAATTTGTTCCTTCTTCGTCTTTATTTATTATGACTAAAGTTTTATCTCCAAATTCAGAAACTTTATATTCATTAAATGTAAGTAGGCAAATTGTTGTAAATATTGCTATAACTACATATATAATAATAATCAAATTTCCTATAGTTTTCTTCATACAAATTCCTCCCATAATTTCGTTGATTATATTATACCAAATAAAAAAAAAATTGCAACATTTTTTTGTAGAATATTTTCGAAATTTGTATAAAAATGTTGTGTGAGATTCATCTCATTTTTATATCTTCTTTTTGATTCTAAAATAATGCTTGATTTGATATAGAAAAAATGCAAGGATTATCTTGCATTTTCTATATTTTCATAATACACACCGTTCCCAAAATAATGTTGTTTTTGGAAGATGTCCTCAAAATCATATTCCTATTTCATATGGTGAATTTATCGTTCCATCCCCACCTAATATTTTAGTATTTAGATTTAAGCAAAAAACCGGATAAAAAGCAGCAGAAGGCTTTGGACTAATTTGAGCTCCTTCTCCACTGTTTGATAGACCAAATAATTTTGAACTATCATTATTCCCAGTAAATGAATTTCCTCTTGTTGTTAATTGTATAACCTTAAATTCATTTCGTCCATTCCCAACTTTTACATATCTTGATGCTACCCAATAATAATCAACATAATTATCAGGGTTTATCAGATTTATCAGATTTAGTCTATCTCTATCAGTAATATAGTTATTATCTGTGTTCCAGTATTTCCCATTCCATTTGGTCATCCATTGTATTGAAGATGGTGCAGTGTACATCTTTTCATTTCTTAATTCATCCGTAAGAATATCAGGCATATTTTTATTTTTTAAAATTGGATTGCTACCTATACACCTAGCTCCTATTGCTATACCTTGTTCATCTATATATTCCTCAGCTTTTTCATTTAATGTTGTTATTGCTCTCATATACGAATTTTTCGCTTTTTCTATATCTGTAGAACCAGTTACATTTATATTTTCATCATATTTTCCTAACTTTAAAGTTGTTACGTAATTCTTTGGAATTATTTGTAATCCATAACTTGAATCATTATATAATACCCTACATAATATAGTACCTTTTGATGAAGGATAATTTACATATGGACTCTTATCTTCATCTTTACTGGCTGATAAATTAATTACTAATTTATCTATAGCTAAAAGAGAAAATTCTCCGTTATATATCTCAGATAATGCTATATCTTTATATTCTCCATAGGCTTGATTTGCATTTAATTTTATATCTGAATTTGATAAATCATCAGGAATTTCTAATGTGTCTATGTTTTCAAAATACTTATTAAGTATTGTTTTTAATTGTTTTTTTGAAATTTTTTCTCCTTTATTTTCAGCTATTTGACCTAATACATCCGTTCTAGCTTGTTCTACAATACTTGTTCTTTCTGTATTTGTTTTTGCATCAGTTGCTTTTAGCAAAATACTGTTATCTCTAGATAGCATTGAAATAGAAATTCCAGCTAAAATCAATATCAATAAAATAGTTACCACAAGAGCGATTAAAGTTATACCTCTAGTGCTTTTTAGCGTTTTTTTCTTAGAATTTTTCATAAATAAAAACTCCCTTTCTTTAGTTCATTTGAATATTCCACATTTTTATTTTAGAATATACCTCTTTTGTAACATTTATAGCTATTAAATACTCATTTTTCGTTAGGAATATTTAAATATAACTCTTAATAATTTTTCTTTGACTTTTATTATTACATAAATTCAAAAAAACAGCAATAGTTTTTTTATTATTTTTTGATTTATATTATTTACTTTTTATATTTATTTATGCTGATTTTTATTATTGTGATAATTTCTTCTTTGTTGATTCTCAAACTTAAAATTATTGCTTTTATTATTGCAAATGTGATTTCTGCCAAATCTGTTATTACTTCTTCTATCGGTTTCTTAAAATATTCTATTGTTTCCTTAGCTTTTCTGTAGTGGCTATCTTTAGTGTAGTGCGAGAAGCCACGCATTTCCATATCTTCTTTTAGCTTCTCCAGTAATTCTTGATTTGAACTATTTGCAAGTGCTTTCTTATATTTTAGTAGCGTTTTTCCGTCTTCTGACCACGCGACAGCGTTTAGTACAGATACTATGATAATAAAAAAAGTGAACCCAATTTGAAATATAATTCAAATGAGTTCAAATAATATGTCTTTGGTGGCGTTGATATGTATTTGCAACTTTTTGACAAATTTTTATGTTAATACAAATATCTATTTGTTTTATTTTAATAAATCTATGTGCTTGTATTTACTCATCAGTTGTTACTATTTCATATAATTTCTCACTATTTATTATATCCGATGGTTTTACATCAATCAATCCATCAGAGTAACATATAATTCCATCTCTATCCGATGATGTAATTCTCATCCTTATGTTTCCTTTGCTTATTAAAGCACCTGCAGTATTATAATCGGATTCTATCCAATCTGACCATGTCATATCTTCTTTTGCAGTATATTCTATACCATCAATTGTAAATCTAAAAGTTTTTCGTTCGGTAAAGTAAAGTATTGGTCGAAAAGATGTAATATCATTACAAACAGCAGTTGACGTACCCCCACCGTCTTCCCCAGCTAGTGAAACTATATCCATCATTATAATAACCTCCTCTAGTTGAGCAAGGATATTCAGAATCATTAGATGTTTCCGTCGTCCATTCTGTACAATTACTTGCCATATCATATATATTGCAAACTATATCTCTTGTGCCATTATAGTTTGAATCATTTGTTCCCTTGCTTGCTAATGAATCATTTACAGTTGACTTAATTGAATAATTTTCTTCTCCAAATTCTTGTAAGAACAATGTTGCAGTATCCCATGCATAACTATTCATTAAATCGCTTGTAAAATTATCATTATAATACATTTTTCTTGATAATTCTGCTGCTTTTTTTTGCGTTATATAGTTAAATACTTGATTATCACCTTTCTCTACTAATTTTCCTCCTATATATCCGGTCCAATCTATATTTGGTGCTGTACCATTTATGTTATTATAATTAGTCAAATCAAGAGTTCCATTTTCTACTCGTGCTTCATATCTTCCTATATAATATCCTTTAGTAGCTTTTAATAAAAAATCATTTAAATTTTTTGCTGTTGCATTCTGTGTGGAACTTCCTTCTCTTGATTCAGTTTCTTCTTTTACTTCAAAAAATAAGTTTTCTAATTTTCTTTCAATTTCTCCACCAGCATTTATCCAAGCTTGGATTTCATTGTCTGTTTTTTCTTTTAAACCTATTAGTTCCTCATAAGCCCCATTACCAAGCATTTGGTCTACTTCCGTTTTTGCTTCTATTGGTAAATCATCCAAAATTCTTCTTACTTCCGATACAGATAATACTCCATATTTATGTGGTGTTCCACCATCATCACGATCAAATTCATATCTTGATAATTCTATTGTTTTTGATTGTGTCTTACTTTCATTAGTGTAAATATTTCCTATTGGAATCCACACAAACTGGCTTCCTATTGTATTAGTATATGTTACATCTTCTATTATTATTCCATCTGTTACTACACTTGGTGAATCACTTGTTATTTTAAATCCTGCTGGCACAGTTATTTTGTTTCCATAATCATCCAATAAGTCTTTATTTGTATCAAATATCTTTTCTTTGTTTTCTGATACTTTTGGTGTTACATTTGGATCTTTTAGTGTACTTTCTTTTATAATTCCATTACTATCAATTTGATAAGCATTTCCACTTTTTATAAAAGTTACAATTATAGGATTTCCAGCAGCTGTAGCCTCTGAATTATCCAATTCATCATTTAACTCACTATCTGTAACTGCACTTGAATTGCTATTACCTGCTTTTTTGGCTAATGCAGAATTATATGCTAGAGCAATAACTTCTTTTTCTTGACCTTTTTCGGTTTCAATTTTTGCATCTGTTACTCTTTGAAGTATAGAATCCTCTCCAGATAACATCGAAATACTAATTCCCGCCAAAATCAACAAAACTATTATAGTAATAACCAAAGCTATCAGCGTAATACCTCTTGCGCTAGAGCAATACTTTTTATTTGTTTTCATTTGCAATTTCCTCCCTAAGTACATTTATTTACATATTCAAATTTGACATTAGTGGTGCTATATATTGATATATTTTCATATTCATAAGATTTCCATAAAGTTTAAGCATATCTCCTTGAGACATATTATTTATATCTACGCTGTCAGATACATTTACATTATTTAGGTCTGTTTCATTTTCATTTTTAACTTCCATATTTAAAGTAACTTTTCCTAATTCAGCAGCTTCTACTACTATTTCGAATTTATTATTTTCTGTTTCTTTAACAGTTAAAACTATTTCATCTTTTTCTGATGCAGGAATTCTTGCTTCAAATTTTTCTATTTCATTTTTCATTCCTTTTGTATATATAGAAAATTCAACATTTTTATCATCTAAGTCTGAATCTACATCATCAGCTTCTTCTAATGCATCTTCTAAAATATCTTTTAATTCTTCTGGTTTTTCATAGCATTTTAAGAATTCTTCATTGTCTTTTAATGAAGTAACTACATTTTTAGCTAGTTGTTTAAATCCAGCTACTGTTAATTTCATTGTATTTTTTGTTGCTCCATCTACATTTTCTTTAGAGAAATATTCATCTTTTAAATTTTTTGCAATTTCATCTTTTAATATTTCTGAAGCCTTTTTAAAATCAAATTTTATTGAACTGCTTCCATCAAATATTTTCTTAATATCATTTAAATCATCTTCATCTTCTACTGCTTCTTTTAAGTCAAATTTAAAATATTTGTCAAATAAATCTTGTACATAGAAATAAATATTGTCATCTCCATCTGCATAATAAAGCTTTCCGTTTAATAAGTTTTCATTTTTATAATCTACATTTGCAGACATTGAAACTTTCTTTGCATTTTTGTCTAATTGCACATTAAATGTTACTTTTCCGTCATTAATGTAATTTGCTATTTGTTTTGCACTTTCATCTTCTGATTCAATATTTCCACTTAAAGCAATTGTTGTGTTAATCTTATCTACATCTGCTCCTAGTTTTTGGCTGCTTTTCTCCAAAGTTGAATTAATTTCTGCTACAAACACATCTTTTGGTGCTGTAGGCTTCATAAAGTAATATGCTACTCCTGCTAAAATTGCTATAATAACTATAGCTACAATGGCTTTAACTCCGCCATTTCCTTTTTTAATTGGTGTTTCATTTTTGTTTTCTTCCATATTCTTTCACCTATCCCTTTCTATTTTATTCTTTTAAAATTATATATTTAAAATTATGCTTTGTCAACTATTTCACAAAAAAAAATAAATCGCATAATATAGTGTATATCTTTATGAATTTAGTAGATAATATTGTTATTAAGAGAGGAGTTTTTTTAATGAAATCCATTTGCATAAAATTAACCAATCAAAATACAGCAAAATATCTACTAGAACAACTAGATAATTTTGAAATTGAAAATATTTATTTTTCATACAAAAAATTTAAGATATATTATAATGTAATAGTTCATTACAAAGGAAAAAACATTGATTTATTTTTAAAAAATCTTGCAAAAATTCTTTCTTTTACTATTATAGACTTATATGAAGAAAATATTATAAAAAATTTAATAAAATCAGAATATTTTTATTTTGAAATTTCCGAAAGACAACAAATTGCAAATATAACTTGTGAAGATTTGTATAATGAAGAAGAATCAGTATACAAGCCTAAAAAAAGGTATAGTATAATATATAAAAAATTGCATAATTATATTAAAAATAATCATTCTATAGTTCTTAATGGATTTATAACTTTTAGATTAAAAGATTATCTAGAATCACTACTTGAACAAATAGATAAATCTGTAAACAAATATATAGTAGAAAAAGAATATGCTGAATTTATCTCTCTTTTAAAAATCTATGTAAATTCAGAAAGATCAATGTGTAATGAAGTACACTTAATATATAATAACTATAAACCAATTTTGCTTGATGAAAATAAAAACATTATAAAAACAGAAGATGATTTATTAAAAACAAAATATTTATCTGATATAACTTTTTCTTCTAATGATTATGCCTTAAATACTCTATTAAACCTAATTCCTAAAAAAATTCATATACATCTTGTAAATGAAAACATAGATGAATTTATAAATACAATAAAACTTATATTTGAAGATAGAGTTAAGTTTTGCAATGATTGTGAAATTTGCAAAATATACAAAAAAAGTCCTGCTATAAAAATATAAGCAGGGCTATTTATACTCTTTTTCCAATTTTTCATTTAAATATACTTTACTAACAAGCTGTAACTCTTTTAAACTATCATTTTTAAGTTCAAAAGAAAAAAGCTTTTTGGCAGGAGCTAGAACTATATATTTTAATGCTGTAGCTGTGCTTTCGCTTATATGTATTGCTCCTTTATCTGTGCCATGGCATTCTTCACATTTAACTCCATTATCTTTTATACTAAAATATTTTAAGTTTTCTTTTGAACCACAAAAAGTACATTCATCAATTTTTGGCTTGAAACCTAAAAAACACAATAATTTTATTTTAAATATACTTGTTACAAAATCAGGATTTTTGTCTGTTTCAGAAAGCATATATAAAGTATTTAAATATAGTTGCAAAATTTTGTAACTATTTTCATTTTCGTTTGTTACATCTTGAATTATTTTTGTAATATTAACTGCATATTGTAGTTTTTCATAGTCGATTCGTAAATTATAAAATACTTCGATTGTATCACATGAATTTATAGTGTAATGCTCTTGACCTCTAAACATTACATATTCTCCAAAGCATAAAAATTGTGTGCCTGCAAGAAGGGAGCTTTTTGGACGCCTTGCCCCTTTTGCAACACACGAAATTTTCCCAAATCCTGGAGTTAGCATTGTAAGCATTTTGTCAAAGTCACCCATATTATTTTCTGCAATTATTATTCCCTTCGTTTTTACTATACTCATTAAAATTCACCTTTTGATTATTTACATTTTCAAAATTTTCTATTTGTTTTAGTTCTAAAAAAGTATTTATACTTCCAGTGTTTTTGAAAGTATTCCAAGCAATTTCTTTTATCATAAGCCATTATCTCCTTTGTTAGTTATTGTGCACCATTTTAATTAAAATATGTATCATAATAAACTTTTTATTTATGAAAAATAATTTATATATTAACTATTAATTAAACTATTTAAAAAATGTTCATTATTTTGCCAATCCTCTTTTACTTTAACCCAAGTCTTTAGAGCAACCTTTGTGCCAAAATTTTTTTCCATATCTTGTCTTGCCATAGTTCCTATTCTTTTTAACATACTGCCATTTTTTCCAATAATTATACCTTTATGAGATTCTCTTAAAGTATAAATTATAGCCTCAATTTGATACATAGGTTCATTATTTTTGCTTTTTTTAAATTTCATTTTTTCCACTTTAACAAATATTCCATGTGGCACTTCATCTTTTAAAAGATACAATGCTTTTTCTCTAATGGTTTCCTCAGCAAGTTGCCTTAAAGTTTGATCTGTATATTCTTCTATATTATAATATGCAGGACCATTTTTTAGGTTATTTTCAATTTCATCTAAAACGACATCTCTATATTTACCTTTTAAAGCTGAAATTGGGATAATAGCTTTAAAATCATATTCATTTTTGTATAAATCTATCAATTTTGCCAATTGCTCTTTGTTGATTAAATCTATTTTATTTATAATCAGAATAGTTTTTTTGTTAGATTCTTTTATCTTTTCTAAAATCTTTTGGTCTCCTCTACCAATTTCATCACTATCTGCTTCTATTAAAAACAAAATAACATCAGAATCTTGAATTGCTCCCCAAGAAAGTTCAATCATATTTTCATTAAATTTGGTTTTAGGTTTGTGTATTCCTGGAGTATCTATAAAAATTATTTGAGAATTTTCTCTATTTACTATTCCTCTTATTTGAGTTCTTGTAGTCTGAACTTTATTTGCAATAGCTGCAATTTTCTCTCCTACCAACAAATTAATAAGTGTTGATTTTCCAACATTTGTCCTTCCTATTATAGATACAAATCCTGACTTAAATTCTTTTTCCATTTTTCCTCCAAATGATTTATAAATCATATAAATAATATTATTTAATAATTCTTGCTATATCATTATAAGTTACAATTATAGATAACGCAATTAAAATTGAAAATCCAATTAATTGTATTTGTACTTCTGTTTCTTTTTTTAAAGGCTTTTTACGTATTGCTTCAATTATTAGAAATAAAATTTTGCCACCATCTAAAGCTGGAATTGGAAGTAAATTTGTAACTCCCAAAGAAACAGATATTGCAGAAATTATATAAACATAATTCACAAAAGTTGTGGTGCTACTTACAATTTTAGAAATTCCAACAGGTCCACTCAAATCTTTTATTCCAATATTTCCTGTAAACAGCATTTTTAAGCTTTCAAAAATTGATAAAACAAATCCTCCTGTTGCCTCAAAAGCAATTCCTATATTTTTATAAACCATAAGTACTAGTAAAAAATACACAACTAATCCAAATACAATATTCACAATAGCCCCTGCTGCAACAATTGCAATTCTTTTTGGAATGCTTGCATTTGAATATGAATGTTCATGACTAGACTCTTCATCTTCGCCTTCCATACTTACGAACCCACCAAGTGGTATAGCTCTGATTGCATATTTGGTTTCTTTTCCTTGTCTACTCCATATTGTAGGTCCAAATCCTATTGCAAATTCATTTACCTTTACTTTGCATAGTTTTGCAACTAAGAAATGTCCTCCTTCATGTATAAATATTAAAAAACCTAATAAAAATATTATTTTTAAAGCATTAATAAAAAATAAAATCAAAATGTCCTCCTATTATCGATTTTCAGAATATTTGAAGAAAATCCTTATTTCTTCCGAAAATTTCTCATTTAAATATCCTGTCTTCCTTCTTTTTTTTGCTTTTCTTCTAAATTGAGCCTTTCCCTTATTTTGTCATATTCCATAGAAATACTCTCAATTGTACCATGATTTAAATCTTCTACGTTGGTACTACCAGATTCAATATCTAAGGAAATATTTGATTTTTTATTATAAATAATAAATGGCATATTCTCATATTTTCTAATCAAATCCTTAAAATACATATAGAAATGTGAAAACTTATCAATTACTTCCTCTTTTATTACACTTCTTCCTGTTTGCTTTTCTCTTTCTCTAATATTTCTCATTGAAAGTTCTAATGTTGGGTTTAAAGCAATTAGTTCTGGTATTACTCCATTATTTATAGCATAGTCTATTTTTTCGTCAAATGCCGGCGGTGTTATAGACCCCTCATACATTATGCTGTCTTGTAACATTCCATTTTTATCATTTTCAAATAATGACTGTGCAAAAAATGATTTCCCAGCTCCATAAGGTCCTAATAAAAATATACAACGTTTTACATTAGGTTTTAAAATTGCTCTCCTATATGCTTCATTCGTTAATGTGGCTGCAGAATTCGTAATACTTAAATTATATAATGCTCTATTTTGTTTACTTCTTGCATAAAAAGGAAACACCATTTTCATTAAATCAGAATTAATATATACTCCATTTCTACTTTCTAGCAATTCATTATATCGTTCTATTAGTCCGTCTGTATGTTGACTTGCCATGTTTCTGCAATAATCTTCAACCAACGCTTCTTTGCTATCTTTTTCAAAATTCTTTTTTCTAATACTGTTAATATCAATATTCCCCATTTTTTTGCTCCTATATATGACACTTTTATTAATAACTTGAGAGTTTTTTTATCTTATTTTCAAGTTCTTTATCTTTTGCAGCCTCAATAGAAACTTTTTTTCCTAATTTAACTAATTCTTCAATATATTCTTGTTCTTGTTTTATATCAATTTTTTCATTCATATATGCTTTCCTCCTTTAACATTTTTCTAACTCTTTCATGATATTGTCATATTCATTTGAAATTTCTTCATAAGTACCATGATTTAAATCTTCTACCATATTACTAGTAGATAAGTCTTGTGGTATATTTGTTTCTTTATTATATATTACATAATTAATATTTTTATACTTTTCTAATAGTCTTTTAAGTGAAGAATATATGTTAGCATAAACAAATACGGCATCTTCTTTTTTCACATTTCTTCCAATTCTATTTGCCCTTTCCTTAATATTTTTTAATGAAAGTTCAAATGTAGGATTAAGTATAATCATATCCACTTCAATATTGTGTTCAATTGCATATTCAATTTTTGCATCAATAGATTTAGTTGTTATAGAGCCTTCATATACTATACTTTGGTCCAATAAATCTTTATGTTTTTCGAATAATGACTGTATAAAAAATGATTTTCCTGCGCCATAAGCTCCGGCAACAAAAACACATCTCTTTGCCTCATTTTTGCTTACTTCTCTTCTAAATGCTTCATTAGCTAAACACGCAGCACTATTTGAAACCGCTAAATTATATTTTTTTCTATTTTCTAAATTATCTGCATAAAATTGAAAAACTAATTTCATAAGATCAGAACTAATATACTTTCCGTTTCTAGATCGCTCTAATTTTGTATACTTTTCTATTAATTCGTCAGTTTCATTACTAGCTTTTTCTCTACACATCTGTTCTACTCTTAATAAATCAGAATCTTCAAAACCTCTTTTCCATATATTCTCAATATTAATATTTCCCATAACTACTAACATTCCTTTCCATCAAGGCACAAAATTATTTTTCAAACTTCTTTCCTATCATTTTATATTTCTTTTAAAAAAATTTAAGAATAATGTACACAAATGGTGCAATAAATATTACACTATCTATTCTATCAAGCATTCCTCCATGACCAGGAAGAATATTTCCAGAATCTTTAACATCTGCAAATCTTTTTATACAAGATTCTGTAAAATCTCCTATCTGGCTTATTAATCCAAGCACTAGAGGGATAATTATTGCATAAAAATATTGAATTCCTTGCAAATTAATTGCTCCAACTTTATTTGCAATTATAGCATAAATAAATCCAACAATTGCAGCTCCCAAAGCTCCTGCTATACAACCTTCTATTGTTTTTTTAGGGCTTACTTTGCTAAAATGATGTTTTCCAATAAGCTTACCAGCTGTATATGCAAATACATCTGTTGCCCATGCAGTCATTAATGTATAGCCTAAAGCTAGTTTTCCTCTTTCTTGAATTACAATTAGTCCAATAAATGCAATAAATCCAGTTACATAAGCAATTCCTAGAAATGTGTATGCTACATCTTTAAATGTAATTTTCATATCTGATAATATTATATGTAAAAATAAAATTAATAATGTTATTGGTGCCACGAAGAGCATTATGTATTTCATAATGCTAACAGGCACTACAGACACTAAAAACACTATTATTGTACTTAAATAAGCAACCCATTTAATTGGGTTACACACTTTTGAAACAATTCCTAAATATTCATACATACAAATTATAGCTACTATCATTATTGCAAAATCTATAACAGGAGCATTTCCTAAAGCTATCATCAAAACAACTATAGGAAATCCTATTAAAGATGTTAAAATTCTTTTTAAATTCATTTTTTTCTCCTTAATTTAACTATGAAGCACTAATTTTGTGCTTTTTAACTTTATTGTAATTTTAAATTATAATTTTATTCTTGCTCTTTATTTTTTTAATCTAATTTGCGCCAAATTTTCTAGTTCTTTTTTGATACTCTAAAATTGCGTTATCTAAGTCTTCTTCGCTAAAATCAGGCCAAAATTTGTCTACAAATAAAAACTCTGAATAAACAATTTGCCAAGGCAAGAAATTACTTGTTCTCATTTCTCCACTAGTTCTTATTAATAAATCTGGATCTGGCATACCTTTGGTATATAAATTATCTGAAATTACCTGCTCAGAAATTTCTTCTACAGCCAATGTTCCATCTTGAATCTTTTTTGCTATTTTTTTTACTGCATTTAAAATTTCGTTTCTTCCGCCATAATTCATTGCAATATTAAAAGTTACACCTGTATTGTTTTTTGTATTATTCATACAATCTTGAATACCTTTTTGCAATCTATCAGAAAAAGCAGAGAAATCTCCTATAAACTGAACTTTAATATTTTCTGAATCTGCTATCTTAGAATATTTATCTATGTAATTTTGAAACAAAATCATTAAAGCCTTTACCTCTTCTTCAGCTCTTCTCCAATTTTCTGTAGAAAATGCATAAACTGTAATGTATTTTAGCCCAATTTTGTTGGCATGTCTTACTATTTTTTCTAATGTTTCTGCTCCTTTTTTGTGTCCAAGTGCTACAGGCAAGCCTTTAGACTTTGCCCATCTTCTATTTCCATCCATTATTATTGCAATATGAACCGGCATATTCTCTAGATTAAAAATCATTTATTTTCCCCTTTTATTTTTTTGATTCGCTTGTTTCAAAGCAGCCTATACATATGATAAAGTCACTTTTCTTATTTATTTCTCTCTTTTATATAAATAGCAAGTTCTTTTAAAAATTCACCTTTTTCTCCATGTTTAGATGTAATTTCTACTGCTTCTGAAATAATTTTTTCTAATATTTCTTTTGACTCTTGCAATCCATATTTTGTAACATAAGTGCATTTGTTTTTTTCTCTGTCATTTCCAACAGGCTTACCAGTAATTAGTTCGTCTCCTTCTTCAGACAGAATATCATCTTTAATTTGAAAAGCTAAACCAATTTTTTCTGCATAAGAAGTTAATTCTTCCAATTGTTCTTCATCAGCTCCACCAAGAATTGCGCCAATTCTTACACAAAGCCTAATCAAAGCCCCTGTTTTATTTTTATGCATATATTCCAAATAATCTGACGAAATAGGTTTTCCTTCAAATTCTGTATCTACCTGTTCTCCTGCAATCATTCTATCAATTGCAACTGTTAATTCATTGAATATATTAATTTTTATTTTCAATTCTTGCACATCTGTAGTATTTTTCAAATCTTCACTTATTACATAATATGCATAATTCATTAAACCATCACCTGCAAGTATTGCAGTAGACTCATTAAATCTTTTATGATTTGTAAGTTTACCATGTCTAAAATCATCATTGTCTATTGCAGGTAAATCATCATGTATAAGTGAGAAATTGTGAATCATTTCAATTGCAACTGCATAAGGCATACAACATTCAATATTATCTTTAAAAATCTTGTAAGTTGATAATATAAGAATAGGCCTTAATCTTTTCCCTCCAGCCATTAAGCTATATTCCATTGAATCATTTAATGTTTTTTCAGGGCAGTTTTTGTCCTTTATATATTTTGCTAATTCATTTTCTATTATTTTTTGATATTTTTTTAATTTTTCTTTAAAATCCATTTTTTATTCCTTTTTATATTCAATTTTATAAAATTTCTATTGAAAAACATTGAACTTTGGCTAAGCAAAAAGTCAACTATTTCCTAACCCTATATTGACATGATTTCGGTTTCTTTAGCACTAATAATCTTATCAACTTCTTCAACATTTTTATCTGTAATTTTTTGAATTTCTGCTTCAGCTAATTTAAGATCATCTTCTGTTATTTCGCCATCTTTTTGCATAGCTTTTGCTTTATCTATTCCATCACGTCTAGCATTTCTAATTGCAACTTTAGCATCTTCTGCATATTTTTTAATTTCTTTAACTAATTCTTTTCTTCTTTCCTCTGTAAGTTCAGGAAATACAAGTCTTATAACTTTACCATCATTATTTGGATTAATTCCAATTTCTGATGCTAAAATAGCTTTTTCAATTTCCTTTAAAATGCTTACATCCCATGGTTGAATCATAATCATTCTAGCCTCTGGTACTGAAATTCCAGCAACTTGATTAATTGGAGTTGGTGTTCCATAATAATCTATTTTTACCTTGTTTAATATTGAAGGATTAGCCCTTCCTGCTCTTACTTCTGATAATTTTTCTGTTAAATTATCTAATGTTTTTGTCATTTTTTCTTTAATTTCTGTATAATCCATAATAATCATATCCTTTCTTTTTCAATTGGTGTTGGTTCTTTTTTGTCGACCTCCAAAACTTTTTTGTTGAGACACTTTTTGTTTATGAGGTTACTTTTTTCCTCCGTCCCCAAAAAGAACCTCAAAATTTAATTTCTTACAACAGTTCCTATTTTTTCACCACAAACCGCTCTAACTATGTTTTCTGGATCTGCTATTCCAAATACAACTAATGGAATATTGTTATCTTTACATAGTGCTGTTGAAGTTGAATCCATAACTTTTAAATCTTTTTCTAAAACTTCTTGATATGTAATTTCATCATATTTTGTTGCTGTAGGGTCAAGTTTAGGGTCTGCTGTGTACACTCCATCAATTGCTTTTCCAAGCAAAATAGCATCTGCTTCGATTTCTGCAGCTCTTAATGCAGCTCCTGTATCTGTTGTAAAAAATGGACTTCCTGTACCACATGCAAATATTACAACTCTACCTCTTCCTAAATGTTTTAATGCTTTTCTTTTTATAAATGGTTCTGCGATTTCTCTCATCTCGATTGCTGTTTGAACTCTTGTATATACACCTCTTGCTTCTATTGCATCTTGAAGTGCTAATGCATTCATTGCTGTTGCAAGCATTCCCATATAGTCGGCTGTTGTTTTTTCCATTTGTTCTCCGTTACGTCTGCCTCTCCAGAAATTTCCTCCTCCAACAACTATAGCAACTTCTACTCCCATCTCAACTACTTCTTTTACTTTGTCACATATTTTTCCTACTACTTCAATGTTTATTCCTGTTTTGTCTGCACCTGCTAATGCCTCTCCACTTAGTTTTAAAAGTATTCTTTTATACTTTGCTTCTGACATTTTTTACTCCTCCTTATTTTTTAATATATTACTAATTTAAATAATATGTAAAACTCATTATACGCATTCTATCATAGTTTTTTAAAAATAACAATAGTGTTTTGAAGATTTTTAAATTTTTTAAATATTTCAACTAGAAATTACTTTTTCAATTGACCTTTTTTAATTTTTATCTGCCTACTTGTAAAGAAGTCTACCAGAACATATACATATTTTTTAATTAAATTTTAATTTTTCTATTGACATATATTCTAACTTATAGTATAATTTGTTCAAATTTGATTTAAATCAATTTTCTTTACATCCCAAATTTAATAAGAATTATTAATCTCAATCTTTATACCACTTTTTACTGTGTCATTGAGGAGGTGATAATAATGACAAATGAACAAAGAGACGAATTGTTAATTTCAATGGCAAAAGGATTAAATAATTTACAATGTGCTTTTAATGATTTTAGAGTTGAAATAAAAGCAGAACTTAATTGTAAAATAGATGCTCTTGATAAGAAGTTTACTGGTAAAATAGATGCTCTTGATAAGAAGTTTACTAGTAAAATAGATGCTCTTGAAAAAGACAATATTCAAATTAAATCTGATATTAAAGAACTTGCTAAAAATCAAGCTGAATTTAGAAAAGAGACAAAAATAAATATAGAAGCTGCTTCTGACATTATACGAGATGTTTATAAAACAAATTATGAAACGTCTCAACATATAAAAAGACATGACATTCAAATACAAGAACTACAATCTAAATTAGCTTAAAACAAACACATATAAATTATATTATTTAATGGTAATCACTTTAACGCAATTCAAATAATAAAAAACTATTTATCATATTTCCAAATCTTCCTCATATAAATTAACTAAAGTTTAGTACAAACACTTTAGGAATTTATATGGAGGAAGTTCGTTTTTTATAATAGCTACAAAATGAAACAAATCCCCATTTTTAAAAATTCCACAAATTAAGGGAGGTAAAATAGATGGAAAATCTAGGATTATACGAAGATATCGCAAAAAGAACAGATGGAGATATCTATGTTGGGGTGGTTGGGCCTGTACGAACTGGTAAATCTACTTTTATTAAAAATTTTATGGATTTGCTAGTAATTCCAAATATTGATAATGAGTACAAAAAAGAAAGAGCTCAAGACGAGCTTCCACAAAGTGCTGCTGGTAAAACTATAATGACAACAGAACCTAAATTTGTACCTAATGAAGCAATTGAAATTACGATTGACAATAACCTTAAATTAAAAACTCGATTAGTTGATTGTGTTGGCTACTTAATTCCAAATAGCATTGGGGCAACAGAAGATGAAAGACCAAGAATGGTTAAAACTCCATGGTCAGATGAAGAAATGCCTTTTGAACAAGCTGCAGAAATAGGTACAAAAAAAGTTATTGAAGAACATTCTACAATTGGAATTTTGATTACAACAGATGGTTCTATTACAGAAATTCCGAGAGAAGATTATGTTAAAGCTGAAGAAAGAGTGGTTTCTGAATTAAAAGCAATAAATAAACCTTTTGTAATTCTTTTGAATTCTGAGCATCCAAATGATTCTTCTACAATTAGTTTAGCAAATGAATTAAGCCAAAAATATGACTCTACAATCATTCCTATAAATTGTGCAAATTTGAATTTAGATGATATTACAAATATTTTTTCAAACATTTTGTATGAATTTCCTATAAGCCAAATTAATTTTAAATTTCCTGCATGGGTAAATGGTCTAGACCTAGACCATAATTTAAAAACAAAACTATTTACAGAAATTCGCGACTCATTTGGGGATATAAAACTTTTAAGAGAAATTTCACCTAGTGTAAAAAAGATTTCAAAAACAGATATTATTTCAAATGCTAATACTGATAATATTATGCTTGGAACAGGAAATGTAAATATTTCTATAGGATTAAGAGATGACTTATTTTATAATGTTTTAACTGAAATGACGGGTGTTCAAATAAATAATGAAGGTGATTTATTTTCTATTATTAGTGATCTTTCAAAAACTAAAACTCGTTATGATAAAATTGCAACAGCTCTTGACGATGTAGATAGAAAAGGATATGGAATTGTTACTCCTACAATTGATGAACTTATCCTAGATGAACCTGAAATGGTAAAACAGGGATCTCGATTTGGTGTCAAACTTAAAGCTACAGCTCCAAGCCTTCATATTATAAAAGCAAATATCGAAACCGAAGTATCGCCTATTGTTGGCTCAGAAAAACAATCTGAAGAGCTAGTAAATTACCTACTTTCTGAATTTGAAAATGATCCTAAAAAAATATGGGAATCTAATATTTTTGGAAAAAGTTTGCATTCTCTTGTAAATGAAGGTCTACAAACTAAGCTTTCTAAAATGCCTGAAGAAGCTCAATTAAAACTTCAAGAAACTCTTGAAAGAATTGTAAATGAAGGAAGTGGTGGATTGATTTGCATAATTTTATAAAAAAAGTGGCAACTTACTAAAAAGTTGCCATTTTTTTATACTTCTTTCCAAAACCAATCTAAACTATTATCAATGCTTTTAATGTTATTTGCCTTTGCCTCTATATCATCAACCCATAAATAAGCAAAGAATGTTATAAGTATAAATAAGAAATCTAAAGCTATACATTTGTATAGTGTTCCTGAAAGATAAGCTAATTCAGCTGATAAAGATGCTATTTGACCAACATGTATAATTAGTAAAACTAAAAATACAAATAATGGTATAGCAACTGCAATACTTTTTTTAACTTCTTGTCCTAGGAAAACTAATAACCCTATTGCTATTACAATTAAAAATAAAGTTAATGGATTTGCTATATTTAATACTATCATTTTTTTCCTCCTATCTTTAGTTTATTATTACGCTATAAATATAATAGCACTTATGTATCTTTTTTTCAATATCTATTATATTACATTTATGTTACAATTATATTACAAAAAAATTGATTAATATATAAATTGCTAAATTTAGACTTTATAGCTAGTACTACTTATTGTTTATTTTTTCTCTAATATTTTTTCATATTCCTCAATTGCATTATCTATAGGTCCATCATAAATTGCTTTACCTTTTTTCATAACAATTCCTCTTGTACAAAAATCTTTAGCTGTCATTGTAGCATGTGTAACAAATAACAATGTAACATCTTTTTTACTCATAATTTCTCTTACTTTTGCAACACATTTTCTTCTAAAAGCTTCATCTCCAACACTTAAAGCCTCGTCAACTATAAATATTTCTGGTCTGATATTTACATTTATAGAAAAACCAAGTCTTGCTTTCATACCACTTGAATAAGTTCTTACAGGTTGATCTATATATTCTCCAATTTCTGCAAAATCTATAATTGTTTTTTCTAGTTCTTTAATTTCATCATTTTTAAGACCTAAAAGTTGTCCTTTTAGATATATATTCTCTCTTCCTGTAAACTCTTGATCAAATCCTGAAGTAAGTTCTAATAATGCACTAACTCTTCCATTTACTTCAATTGTGCCTTGAGTTGGATATGTAACTTCTGTTATTAATTTAAGAATAGTTGACTTTCCTGCACCATTTTTCCCAAAAAGCGCAACACTTTCTCCCTTTTTAACGACAAAAGATACATTATTTACAGCATTATTTTCTTTGCATTTTATATTTTTAAAAATTAAACCTAAAAGTCTTTTTTTGTCATCTTTATATAGTTTATATGTTTTTGTAACTTTATTAAAATTAATTACTACATCTTCACTCATTTACTGAACCTCATTCCTTTAATCTGTAAATTTACTATTATCGTTTGGATTGTTTTGTCTTCTTACTCGCCGTTCGAAAAGAATTGGTATTTTGGCTAGGCAAAATTGTAATTATTATTCAACTTTACAATACGTCTGGTATATCTTTTCTAACTTTTCTATAAGCCCACAACGCTAAAATAAGCATAACAAAACAGGCTATAACAAAATATGCAAGTCTTTTAGGTTGTTGCCAAAACCAAACCTTATTTATTAAACAATTTCTAAATCCATTAACTATGTATGTAACTGGATTTGCCATTAATGCTTTTTTTAGCCAAGCAATTTTAACAGTTTCAGGATTCCAAAGAATACCTGAAAGCCAAAAAACTGCAGAAACAAATGATTTTACTAAATTTCCAAAATCCTTACTAATTGCTGCAAGTAGCGATGAAAATAATGACCAAGTTGTCCAAAGCATAAAGCTAATTACAATATAAAAAATTAATTGTAACCAATAAATATCTGGCCTTACTCCAAAAGCTAAATATATTAATAGCATTACACCTATGAGCATTACATTTACACTAAGTTTAGAAAGTGAAACAAATGTAGGGATAGTAGATACAGGGAATTTCATCTTTGTAACCAAATAACTATACTTTCTAACTGCATCTGTTCCTCCTGTTAGCATATCACTTATATAAAACCAGGGAATTAATCCACAAATAAGCCAAAGGAAAAATGGATAACCATTTACGGGTTTTCCGTTTCTTAATCCTATTTCAAATGCAAACCAATATACAAAAATTGTTACAACAGGTTTTATTATAGCCCATGACCATCCAAGAGCAGCTCCTCTGTAGGTTTTAACTAAATCTGCTCTTGCTAGTTTTATAATTTGTTGTTTATATTCTATATGTTCTTTTATTATTTTTATAAAATCATTTACTTCTTCCAAATTTTACACCATCCTATATTATGTATTTGGGATTTGATTAATACCATTTTGTGGTTCTTGCAAATTTAATTCTTCTTTAATTTGAGTTGTAGAAACACCTTCTGTTCTTGGCAAATATACAACTTCACAATAATCTTTTAAATAATCAAATTTATCACTACCTGCCCAATCACTTCCCATAACAACAATATCTATATCATATTTTTTTACATCATCAATTTTTTGTTCCCAGTTTTCTTCTGGTATAACTAAATCAACATATCTTACCGCTTCTAGCATCATCTTTCTTGTTTCAAAATTATGATATGCTTTTTTTCCTTTTATTTCGTTAAAATCATCTGTTGAAACAGCAACTACCAAATAATCTCCTAATGCTTTTGCCCTTTTTAATAAATTAATGTGACCATAATGTAATAGGTCAAATGTTCCATAAGTTAATACTCTTTTCATATTCAATCTCTCCTTTTTACATTTTTCTATATTTTATCGTTATATTTAATAAATGTCAATATTCTACAATCTTTTTAATAAAAATTTATAAAAATTATACTTCTCAATAAAAACGGAATTGTCTTTAATCTTGACTTTATAGCGCTTTTTGTCATATTTTATATTTGCAATGTCAAAACTTAAAAATTCTCTATTTTCATTCATAAAATCAAAAATAAACTTTAAATTGTTAATTTTGTTTAATTTTATTTTAGTAAAAAAACTATATTCAAATTTCGTTTCTCTACCTATTGAAAAATAACTATCTTCCTGTGTTAAAACTTTATCTATGTTTTGCTCTAAAGCTGTTTTATCATTCTTATCAAAAATTTGTAAATAAAATATATTGTCTGTATTTTCAGCAAATATCTCGTATCTTTCTTTAGTAATTGGAACCATTATTTCACCATCTATTTTTAAAATATTTTTTTCTATAATAAAATTTCCAATCTTCAAAATAGACTTATTGTTTTTTAAAGACATTATAGAAAGATTGTTGAAATATAATTTTCCATCTTTATATTCAAGCTCTTTTGAAATATCTCTTCCATATTTTAAAGATAATGCAAAAATTTTGTCTGAGGAATAATAATTTTTTTGTTCACATATAATGTAATCATCAATTTTTCGCAAAATTTCTAAAGTTTTTTCTTTATACTCCTTTTTTGAATCTTCATCAAGAAAATCTGGAATTTGCTTATTTATTCTGCCTTTTATATCATACATAAGAAGATATTGCACATATGCAATAATTTTGCCATATTTTTTTATGCTCAATTCTGCTACCTTTTGATGATAGTTATTTAAAGTTTGATTATACCATTTTATATCAGAAATAAAATTTTGCATTAAAGAAGATTTGTCATTTCGTTTTCTATAGTAATATTCAGCATTTCTTAAGACTCCGAATCTTTTTTCTTCAAGAATAATTTCCGTTATATATTTAATATCTTCGCCATATTTAAGATTACTATCAAATTTGTGTATTTGGACTAAATTAGATTTCAAAAATGTTGATGCTCCATGTAAGTGAATGTATTGGTAATCTTGCTCAATATCTATTACTTTGCTTACTTCAAATACATAATCTAACTTGGTATAATCTTCTCTTGCCTCAAAATATCTTCTTCTACATGCTACAATATTTACTTTCGTTTCTTCAATAAAATCCCAAACCTTTTCAAAAACATCTAGATTCCATTTGTCATCACCATCTAAGAAATTTACAAATTCACCTTCTATGTATTTTATTCCAGTATTTCTTGCACAGCTTACTCCAGCATTTTGTTGTTTTTCATATATAACATTTTCAGGGTATTTTTGTTTATATTCCATACAAATTTCTTCAGACTTATCTGTGCTTCCATCATTTATTAGAATTAATTGAATATTATCTTTAAAGCCTATAGTCTGATTTATTACACTATCTATAGCTTCTCTTAAATAATCCTCAACATTATAAATTGGAATTATTACCGAAAATTTATATTTATACAACTTTCTCCCCCTTTTTTTCTAATACTAGTTTTAGTATATTTTAAATAAATTTAAGCTCTTTTAATTTTTCATAAATTCTTTCAATATTCTTTCCATCAGAAAATTCATTTATAGTTTTGTAGTTTTGTTTAAACTTCTCTGTTCTTAAAACATCTAAATCTATTTTTCCATTTTTTATACAATTTCTTATATCTTCTTCTAATTCTTTAATGTTAAAAGCTCTTTGACCAATATATTCGTCATCATTTGGTATTAATTTACCATTATCTGTTTCAAACTTTTCTAAGTCAGGTTGGAAGAAAATAACTCCAGCTCCTTGATAGAAAGAATTGTAACAAATTGAAGAATAATCTGTAATTACAAGTTTTGCTTTTTCTAGCATTTCTGAATAAGGTCTATTCCATAAACTATCTTTCAAATCTGTGTTTTTCATTAACTCATAAGCTTTTGGATGTGCTGCAATTATTATTTTGCTCTTATCTATATATTTTGTAAGCATATTATATACTTCTATTGTATTTTTGTATGTTAAAGATTCTTCAAAATTATATAATTGCTCTTCATAAGGCTTCCAAGTAAGCATAACAGCTACAATGTCTTCTGAGTCTTGATTAATATGTTCATACTTTATTTTACTAAAAATTGGAAGTCCTGTAATTAAAACTTGTTCTTCATTAATATAAAGTGCTTCTACTATTGCATCTTTTTCTTTTTCACTTCCTGCAACAATTAGATCAACTTCCTCTTCTCTTCCTTTTCTAAATGCAGAATTTCTGCCTTGAGCTTTTAAATAAGTTACACCATGTTGTAAAAAAATAAATTTTTTGTCATTAAATGCTCTTCTTAAAGTTTTGTTGTTTGACCTTAAAAAGTTAAGATGTGGTGGACATTCTGTAGAAATCCAGTTTGTTGCATTATATATTATCCAATAATATTTTAAAGAATATTTTTTTACAACATCTTTGTTATCTTTTATTTTTTGATAATCTGGCACATTTTTGTCTATAACAAAATAATTTTTTGTATCATTGTGTTTTTGAAATAGTAAAAATAAATCATAAGTTCCTTCTTCAGCTTTTGAAGAAAATTTTTCATAAAACACATTTATTTTCTTTTTTCTATGTTTGCCACAAAATCTTCCTAAATGATACATTATGCTAGATACAAACTTACTCTCTAAAATTTTAAATTTGAAAGTTCTTTCTATAGGTTCTTTAAGCCTTTTTACAAAAACTAAACACCCTGTAGCACTTCTTCTTATATGTATTGCATAATCTTTTATATAAGTACTTTTCATAGGATTGTAGTAATATTTTGTGCTTTTTAGTTTTTTATCTCTTTTTGCAACTGCATAGTCATATTCTACTCCATCTATATTAATAGAAAATCTGATAGGTCCATTAATTCTAGATGTATCTTTTAAAATATCTTTCATTTTGAATTTGAAAGTATATATATTATTATCTAGTATCATTTTTAATTTTGAAATAATTCTAGGATATTGCTTTAAATTGCAAGTTTTATACAATTCTTTGTCAATATAGAATCTTTGCTCACCATAATTGATTTTGTATGTGTTTACAATATATGCTAATATTCGAATTTTAGCTCTAAACTTATTTAATCCAATTGTTATAACTTTATATTTTATTTTTAAAAGTTTTTTATATGCTTCTTGTTTTGTGCAATACAGAATTCTTATTTTTTCTTCTTGTGAATATACAGCTATAACAGGCTTTAGTTTTTGTTTTTCATTTGCTAATTCTTCATCTTTAATCTCATCTTCTAATTCTTCGTCTTGCTCCTCGTCATCTATTACTGTATTTAATTCTTGCATAAATAAGATTCTGTTTTTGTCTTTTTTCTTTGTGACTCTTATATTTGACTTATATTCTTTACCAATTTCTAGCATATCTATTTTGTAACTTTCGGTGTCTTCTTTTCTCTCTCTAGTTGACTTTTTATGGATGGTAAGTATGTTGTTTTCTACTTTTATTTCTATATTACTCATAAATTGGTTCCTTTCAACATTTTAAGTATCTATTATCTTATATTCTCTCTTACACAATCTAGTGCTGCTGCAATAACTTTATCCATATCATAATACTTATACTGTCCTAAACGACCTCCAAAAATAACTTTGTTATCATCTTTTGCAAGTTCTTCGTATTTTTTATATAACTCATTATTTCTGTCATTATTTATTGGATAATATGGTTCTTTTCCCGGTGTCCATGTATCTGGATATTCTCTTGTCACAACTGTTTTTGGACTTTCTGTATCAAACTCGAAATGTTTATGTTCTATAATTCTTGTGTATGGAATTTCATATTCTGTGTAGTTTACAACTGCATTTCCTTGAAAATTTTGCATGTCTTTTATTTCTGTTTCAAAACGCAAACTTCTATATTCAAGATTTCCAAATTTGAAATCATAGTATTGATCGATTGGTCCTGTAAATACTATTTTTTCAGCTATGTTTTCATATTCTTCTCTTTTATCGAAAAAGTCTTCATTTAGTCTTACTTCTATTCCATCTAACATTTTCTCGACTATTTGTGTATATCCACCAATTGGAATTCCTTGATATAAGTCATTAAAATAGTTATTGTCATATACAAAACGAACAGGTAGTCTTTTTATAATAAATGCTGGAAGCTCTGTTGCTCTTTTTCCCCACTGTTTTTCTGTATAGCCTTTTACTAGTTTTTCATATATAGATTTTCCAATTAAGCTAATTGCTTGTTCTTCAAGGTTCTTAGGTTCTGTAATATTTGCTTCTTTTTTCTCTTCTTCTATTTTTTGTTTAGCTTCTTCTGGAGTGAATACTCCCCATATTTTGTTGAATGTGTTCATATTAAATGGCATATTATAAAGCTCGTCCTTGTATCTTGCTACAGGAGAATTTGTGTAACGATTAAATTCTGCAAACTGATTTACATATTCCCATACTTTTTTGTTACTTGTATGGAATATGTGAGCTCCATATTTATGTACTTGTATACCTTCTACATTTTCTGTGTAGATATTTCCTGCAATGTGATTCCTTTTATCGATTACAAGACATTTCTTTCCTTTTTTGTTGGCCTCATAAGCAAATACTGCTCCAAATAGTCCTGCCCCAACTATTAAATAATCATAGTTCATTTTTTCACATCTCCTTTTTTGTTTATATTATCATATTATTATAATAATATCAATACTTTTCTAAAAGCATTTTTTCTTTATATTTTTCTTCCCATTTATTAAGATTAATTTCAAATTCTTGTTTTGTTTTATCAATAACTGTTTGCAATATCATTCCTGAAAAATATGATAAACTCGCAGTCATATACATAAAAATAGAAACAATCAATGTTGGAATTTTAGGAACAAGTCCTGTTTTTAAATATTCACTTAAAACAGGAATAAAAAAAACTGTTCCAATTAATACCAATAAAATAGACAAATGTGTGAAAAATCTTAATGGCTTATAGTTTTTATATAATTTGACTATTGTTTTTAATACTTTGTACCCATCTTTATAAGTGTTTAACTTGGATTCACTTCCATCTGGCCTATCTTTATATTCAATTATTATGTTTTCTATATTCATATTTTTATCTAGAGAATGTATTGTCATTTCTGTTTCAATTTCAAATCCCTTTGAAAGCACTGGAAATGTCTTTACGAATCTATAACTAAAAGCTCTATATCCTGTCATTACATCTCTAATTTGGCTTTTATAAATCAGATTTATTAATTTTCTTACTAAAACATTTCCAAAATTATGAAAATGTCTTTTATTTTCGGTAAAATAAGTAGAAGACAATCTATCACCAATAAGCATATCTACATTGTTTTCTAATACGCTCTCACACATCTTTTTTGCATCACTTGCAGAATATGTGTCATCTCCATCAACTAATATATAACATTGTGCATCTATTTCTCTAAACATTGTTCTTAAAACATTTCCTTTACCTTGCTTTTTTTCTTTACGTACAACAGCTCCAGCATTTTTTGCTATTTCATAAGTATTGTCATTTGAATTATTATCATATACATAAATTGTAGCCTCTGGTAGAGCATTTCTAAAATCATTAACTACTTTTTTTATTGTTTTGCTTTCATTGTAACATGGTATTAATACAGCTATTTTGTCCATCTTTTTCTCCTTTACCTTTACTTATATTTTTATTTATAATAATTACAAATACTAATGGTGTACACATTATAATAGGGAAACAATACCTAAATAATGCTACAGGTGCTAAAATAATAGTTATATATAATCCAACTATTAAACTTGTTGGTATTAAAAGCTTCCATTGTTTTCTCATTATAACAATACCTATCATAAACATATTACAAAGAAAATAAAATCCTAAGGTATATACTGTCGAAAATACAGGGATTTTCTGCCAATTGCTTTCTTTTACTAGCCAATTTAATAGTTTTTCATAAATAGGAAACTTGCTATCTCTTTCAATTCCAATAAATTCGGAATTTATGCTTTCATTTACTGGTGTCATATCGTATTCTATCAGAGGATGATACATTCTTGTATCAGGATATGTTTTATTTGGTAACCAAATTCCTAAGCTATTTAGCAAAAATGCATCAATATAGTCTTTTGTATCTTTTATTCCAATTTTTATATAAAACTTTATATATCCAATTAGATCTTCTTTTACCGCTTCTTTATTTATATGATTTTTCTGTGCATCTGAGAGACTGGGCCAAATTTTATAAGATTCAAGTCCTTCAATATCATTATAATACTTTTTAAATGTCTCTATATCTTGTTTATTAAAAGCATCTTTATTATATACATAAACTCTAGATAATTGCTGAATAGGTATTGACAAAGCTTCTTTTATTCCATCATTTTCGCTTTTAATATCTAGTGTGCCATAAAT
This sequence comes from uncultured Clostridia bacterium, assembly GCA_946529215.1. Classification (GTDB taxonomy): domain Bacteria; phylum Bacillota; class Clostridia; order TANB77; family CAG-508; genus CAG-269. The sequence goes on along the minus strand of CAMMZC010000002.1, from coordinate 40,196 downwards.
TGGCCCTGTTATTATCTTATATATAATTAAAGGAATAATAAAACTAGTTATAGCCATTATTTTTTCTTTACCTTTAATTATTAATAAAAATGGTATTACAAACAATATCGCATACAATCCGTTATTTCTTAGAAGACAAAGCATTAATATATCTACTGCTAATAATACATAATTAAACTTTTTTTTCAAATATTCTTCTTTATCCATACTTATTTTTAATATCTTTATAAAAATCAATATAAAAAAAGCACCAAACAAAACATCTTGTGCTACAGATACAACCATTATTTTATAAAATGTAAATATACAATAAAAAGAAATTGCAGCCCAATATATTTTTTTACTTTTTGTATAGTTATAGCACTCTATCACAACATTTGATGCAACTAATGATAATACAATGATTTGTAAAAATACGAAAATTCCAACGCCTACTTGATAACTATTGAATACATTTTCTCCTAATTTTACCATATAACCAATTATTACACAAAATAAAACTGAATAATGTGTGTTCATATATCCTTTATATATCCTATCAACTTGATTTATGCTATCATATCCATAAACGCCTGGATATAAAGCTAAATAAACCATAAAACTGAAAATGAATACCACACAAAAAGCTATTAATTTTTTATGTTTGATATTTAATTCTTCAACATTTATGTCTATACATTCTATATGTTTTATTATAAAGTATATTATTGGAAAAATAAACAGTATAAAAAACAAACAATTAATAAAATTATATGTTGTCCAAATAATACTTGAATTTATTTCCAATTCTAATCCCAAAATAAGTATAAATGAAAGAATTAGTGAAAAAAAGAACGAAAAAGTCACATACTTTTTTATTATTCTTTCTTTAATAAATTCTCTATTGTAGACAAAAACAAGCATAATAAAAACAATAAAACTTATAGAATAATTTTTTAAAAAAATTCCATTCTTATTAATCAATTCTAACAAATAATTAAATCCACATACTCCCAAAAATGGAATTATAAAATTAATTAAAAAATTATTTATGTTTTTTTTCATAGTATATTTCTCCATTTCTAAATTTTATCTAGTCTTATCTTTATGTAAGTATTCTATAGGAATAAATCTGTTAATTGCTTTTATTTTAGATAATACATTATATTTATCAATTAATATATACTTTAGAACAAGTGGAAAGCTAACACCACATATCACATATATCAAAGATAATGCAGCATTATTGCTATTGTATTCGTACCAAATAGTAGTCTTGTATTCTTTAATATTAAAACTATTAAAAATTCTAAATGTTTTATGCAATATTCCTATAAAGGAATTAATAACAAAAAATGAAAAAACATGATGCATCATAACACTATATGTATTATTGCCTATATAATTAATAATCTTATTATCGCTTATATATTTTTCCATTATTGTTGAAATTCTTAACCAAAACAAAATACCAGTCATAGAAGAAATTACATACACAATATATTTATGTCTAAAGTATAAAGTATTTAAATTATATACTAAACTTCCACATTTTTGTTTTATAATTGCTTGTATGACTATTATAATGCCAAAATATATTATACTATTCATATTATCATGTTTTTCTATTTCTTTATAAATTTGTCCCAATGCATAAAATGGCATTAAAAAGCATATTCTCGTAACTAAATACCATATACCATAGTTATTGCCATTGTTAACTCCAATTATTTCAAATGAAGCTAAAATAGTAAACGTTATAAACACGATATATTTTACATATTGCTTTAATACTCTATTTAATTTATTTATTGCAAAATAAATAATCTGTATAAAATATATAGTAATTAGAAACCAGGCTGGTGTATTAAAATTAAATTGATTTGAGTCTGTAGTAAAAGGTGCAATAAAAACATTATATAAATTAAAGCTTTTTCCATATTCTATGATTCCAATTTGTCTAAAAATATTCACTATTATTCCATAAATGATATTCCAAATAATATATGGTATTATTAATCTTTTTGTTTTTTTCCATATATATTCCTTTGGTTTACCATCTTTAAAAAAGTATCCTGATATAAAAGTAAATAATGCCATATGAAAAGAATAAAATTGAAAAACACTGCTTAAAAATATACTATTGTTTATTCCATCAATATGTCCACAAACTACAAAAAGAATCCCAAACGTAGAAAGTATTAGAAATTTCTTATTAGTTTTATTATTCTTATTCATTTTTTCCCTTTCTTTATGAAACAATTTCTATTTTTCATTTATATATTTTCTATTTTTTTGAGTAAATATTGTTTTATATGGTTTGACTTCATCTGCATTTCCTATAATATTTGTTTTTGTTATATAGCTTCCAAGTGTTATTATTAATACAGCTAAAACTACTATTTTCTTTTTAGAATCTATATCACTTTTCTTTAAGAAATATGGAATTGATATTATATTAAATATTCCAAAGAAAAATGATAATCTAAATAACAAATACATTGTAGATGCTAAAATCATAAAAAACAAAGAACATGCTTGCATATTTAAGAAAAACTTTTCTTTTCTTCCTTTTTCTTTTGTATTTTTATATAAATAATAAATTATGATATATAGTATTGCGTTAAAAATTATATCATATATTCTTAACTTGCTCTTATCAAATTTCGATCCAATATATACCGCAAATCGTGTATGATTTACAATCAAATCGATTACATAATGCCAAATATATTTTCCGAAAATAAACAAAAGAATTGAAATGATTATAGTTCTTTTCAAATCAAAAACTTCTCTATCACAAAGTAAAATAGATATTACAAATACCAGACTAATAGAGTGCATCAAACATGCCAGTATTATACAAAGTATAAATTCTATGTATTCTTTTTTAATTAAATATTTATATGAATACAATACAATAGATATCGCTATATATTGTCTCATTAAATTTAACGAATGAAAGAAAAAGCCTGTTCCAAAATATATTATTACACTTAAAACTGGATAAGGTGATTCTTTATATATTGTATAAAAAGTTAGTCCTATAATAATTGCAGATGTCATAGCAAATAATATTGCATAATCTTTTGAAATTAACAGACAAACACTTACTATAGCTTTATATCCTATTTCTAAATTTGTAACATCTATTCCTTGTCCCATTTTTATGTAATCAGGCGCATATCTGTAAAAATAATCAGTTCCAACATCATATCTTATGGCAGATACAACAAAAAAACACAATCCACTTAATATGTATGCAATTATTTTTATTTCTTTTTTATCTTTATATTTCTGTGCTATTAATAGCATTGAAATTGAAAATATTAACATTAAAATGTATGTAGTAGGCACGATTTCCTCCTTTTAGTATTTTATGGTACAAATCTTTTTAAAACTGGTATTTTCTTTAGAATATATACTATTGTTAAAGTAATTATATATGTACTAATTATTCCAAGGGTTCTCCACTGTATCGTAGCAACTTTTATATCTAATAATGAAATCTGATAGTACATTATAATTCTATGTATTAAATAAATCCCAAAACTACAAGTTGAAACTTCTTTTAAAACATAAGCTATTTTATTATTCTTTTTAATCTTTTCATTTATTTTTAAATCTTTTATAAAAACAAACACAGCACAAGCTAATAAAATGCTATGCCATTGAGAATATCCCCATGTATTTTTTACAACAACACCTGACTGCTTACTTAGTATAAATGTTATTATATATCTAAATAATAATCCTATAACAGCAGATATATACAAAGCGATTTTTTGTTTTTTAGTCAAATCTTGTGTAGATAATAAATACCCTAATAGTACAAAAATAACGTAATTTCCAAGTTGTATTGTTAAGCTATTATTGTATTCAATTCCTATTAGTGGAGTTACATTTTTTAAAACTCCATTGAAAATAAAGTAAAGCAAAACAACAAACCAAAGTGTTTTTCTATTTTCATCTTTTGCTAATAAAGACAAAAGTGGCATAGTAAGATAAATTCCTAGTATTTCGAACATAAAATAGTATGTTCCTTCTTCTTTATTTGTTAATATAATGTTTAAAAACTTTTTAACACTTGAAATTTGTTTAAATTCCATTTGTTTGGTATAAATTTTCCAAACTGTTATAAAAATTGCCCAAAATACAAATGGGACTAATACTTTTAAAAGTCTTTTTTTGAAAAATGTTTTTGTATCATATTTTTCTCTGTAGTTCATTAATGTAGCACCAGATATCATCATAAATACAGGCACAGCCCAATAGCATATACAATCTACCACCAAACTTGTATTCCATGCTGATTTTCTTGGATTGCCATGTACTATTCCATTAACATGCATTGCTACAACTGAAATCATTGCTAAAATATTTAAAATATCATAATAAACAACTCTTTCTTTATTTGTATTGTTTGATTTCATTTTTTCTCCTAATCTTATCTAATTATTTTTATTACGTTGTGCATAATTTTCATTTCCTATTTTAACTACTATATAATCTCCTATAATTTTAACACTATTTTTCGAAGGATATGCTTCCATTTTCTTCACTTCTTCTGTTTCTACTACTCGATAATACTCATCTTTTGACGCCATTTTGATTTTTTCGCCAAGATATCTATCATAAAATTGATAATTCAACCAAATTCCATCTATACCATTCCATGTTTCATAATCATTTGATATAAACCCATTTGCCATTTTAGAAAATTTTGATTTATATCTTATATTGTCTGTAAAGATCCATTTCTTTTCTTTACTATAGTCTTCTAAATTATGAACATTCTGTAATATATTGCTAGATATAGAATAATAATTTGTAAAAACTTCATGTCTAGCCATATATGTTGCATTATCAGACATTATATATGTAAATACTAGTATAGAAATAACTATTATATTAGCACTTTTTATGAAAGTGTATACATTATTATCATTATTTAAATTTTCAATCATCATAACAAATAAAAACATTATACAAAACAAACTTGGACCAGTTACTATGTTAATTTTATTCCATGGCATTATTATATTGATAACATTTATTCCTAACGGAATAACAAAAAATAGAAAAAATAAAAATACTATCTTTATTTTGTTTTTATATAATTTTGTTTTAATTGTCATATATAGAATTAGTGCCATATTTACTATGCATAATAAAGCATTATATATATTTCTATGCCAAAAATTATTTCTTAATATATTATCTTTAAATAAAAAATGATATACTGAACGATAACTATCTATAAAAGTAATAGGTAAGCTTTTTATTATACTTATCAAGCTAAGAGAATTTGCACCTTTATATGAAGCAAATTCTATTCCCATACATCTTAAAACTAACTTAGTTATTATAAAATAGCCTATCATAGATAAAAAGACATAAAACATACTTTTTATAAAACGTAAAAAAATCTCTTTATTTTCAATATCATCATCAATAATTTTCCTTATAAAATATAATATCATAAGTACAATCGTCACCGATATATAAGCTTGGTAAATAGACAAACATATTATACCAGATAGTATTGCTATAATAATATTATATTTTTTATTATCAAAACTTTTTATTATATAATACGCAGATAATGTAGCTATAAGAAATGCAAGGCAATATGAATCAGCACAATATATAAACATAAATGCTTCAGAAACTTGTGGCATCGTAGAAAGTATTATAGAAATCAATATAATTCCCTTATTACTTTTAATATTAAGAATTTTACATATTACTGATGAGGCAATTCCTAAAAAAAACAATGATAAAATAATAATTAGAAATTTATTAACAATTCCTCCTCTAATTGCATCCAAAAAGGCAATTCCCCATCTTCCTAATGATGCTTCCCAATTTCCAGCAATTCTTAAAGTGCCTGCACTTAATGCATCTGGAGCCATTGATTCTGTTAAAAATATTACAAAATGTGTTATAATTCCTACTATAAACGTTATTAATACAGGCATTTTTAAATCTTTCTTTATCTGTTCATTCATCTCTTAAACTCCTAATCTTTTAATAACAGCTTTTTACCCAAAATTTCAAATTGTCAAAAACAATTTGATTTTTTTCATTATTTGAATAATCCTTTGTCCAAATACAAGAATAGTTTACTTTTCTTACATCTTCACTTTTTTGCAAAATTAATTTTAAATTTTCTTCTGGTAAAAAATTGCTATATTTTTCATTTATCATCGTACAAATATTCCAATATCTGGATATAAATGAAGAATCTTTTCCATTGTATTTATCAGATAAATAATAATATGGATTATATTCACTTGCATTTAATCTATTTTCTATTGTTTTTTTGTTATTCTTATAAAAATTAGCTAGATCTCTAAAGCTGTTTATCTTTACTGAATTTGTATGTTCATCATACATAATCCATTTTTTATCTGAATTCAGAGTATCTACATATTCTTTAGCAGTATTATATGTTATATTTTTTTCTGAATTAATATAAGGAAATGTAGTATTTCGTAAAAACATATTTATAGATTTTTCTATTTCTGTTAGCATATAATTAGCATATGTTCCACTTGTATATACTCCTTGTTTTGTTTCATCTAAATAAAGTAAAGTCCCATCTTCACTTTTAAATTTCATTTTATTTACAAAGTTTGCATATTGTAATGCTAACTCTGTTTTTTCTTCGTTATTTTCTATATCTCTACTATCTAAATACTGTTGTATACTCCATGCATCGGCTATTTTACCAATTTCAATATTATTTATAGGAGAACAACACATTGTTCCATTAACAGAATCAGATATTCTTTTACCCTCATCATTTGTCATTATTGCTCCAATAGCCAATAATTTTGATGAATATAAATCACAATCTCCTGCAGCACCAAGAATTGCACTTTTAGTGCCACCACCATTTACTCCATAAGCAATTATTTTTTCAATATTACCTGGCATAATATCTTGATTAAATCTACAAAACCTTACTAATGCTTTTAAATCGGTAACTCCATCAATAATCGAATTACTATATTCTTCATCAGACTCTGCTTTTTGATTTTCTTTTAAACCTCTCATTCCAGGCCAAATATAAATATATCCTTCATTTATATAATCTGAAATCTCTTCATAATTATATTTTTTATGTGTTCTTTGTTCTATGCTCTCTTCTGCTTCAATTGAAATTATCATTGGAGCTGATTCTACATTATATCCTGCCTTTTGTCCTTTGGTGTTTATTTCACACTTATACATTCCATCATTATTTTTTTTGCCTATAAGATATTCCCCTGGAACATATATGTCGAATTTTTCGTTTTCATTAAGCTTTGATTTTTCACAATAATCTATATTTAGCTGATAATATACATTATTTTTTTCGTCATAATTCCATTTACTCATATCAAAATAAAAATTAAATTTTGATTTTTCCGATGGTGTGTTTCTTTTTGAATATATTGAAGTTCCAATTGCTCCGAATATAACTAATAAGCTCATAATTATTATACTAATTGCATTGAAAATTTTATTTTTTTTCATTTAAAAAATCCTTTCTTACTTAGTTTTAAAAAACAAGTATGAATTTTTTTTATTCCATACAAAGTATTTTAATTATGCAAAATATATTTACTTTCCTTAATTTTTGTGACTACCTTCTGCATAATTTTAATTAAAACTAACATTACAAAAACAAATGTAATGTTTATAATTGTTTTTCTAATATCTAACCTTTGTATTCCTATTTTTTGTAATATATTGTGTATTGTTACCCAATTTAAGCAATCCAAACTAAATAAATGTATACACATACACAACAAGCTATTTCTTCCAACAAAAATTAACAACTTTTTAATCACTCTTAGGTATTTTTCTATAAACATAGAAAGCTTTATGCATAAAAAAGTTCCACTCACTCCACCTATTACATCCATTATGCCATTTTTATAATAGTTGCATACCATATACAGTTCTCCACAATAAATAGTACAAAATATCATTATGCATACGAGAAAAATATATAATACAAAAGGTACTTTTATATTGAAAAAATTATATTCTTTAGATAGTATTCCTAAATATAAAAACAACAATGCAACCATACCTGCCTGAATGCTAAATGGAAGCCATATATAGCTAGAAGTTTTATAACCTACATAAGCAATTAAAAATACCCATAAATATCTATATTTTTGATTATAAATCAAATTCATTATATATGTAGCAGTTCCTAAGGCTAACAAAAACCATATAGCCCCAATAAATCTAATTCCAAATTCTTCTTTTGAACCACTTCCATACAAAGAAGCTAATCCCCATACTTTTATTGTGTTTGTTATTTCAGAAAAATTACCATCTAACACTAACCTAAAAACTTTGTAAAATATTATGCATAAGCATGTTAATATATATGGTATAATTAACTTTTTAAAAATAGTTTTTAAGCATTGCTTATTATCTCTTTCTTTAAAAAAATACCCACTAATTATAAAGAACAAAGGCATATGAAAAGAGTATATGAAATTCTTCAAATATCGATTTTGCAATGACATATGTCCTAAAATCATAAGTATAATTCCTATACCTTTTGCTATGTCAAAATAATCTATTCTTTTTTTTTTCAACTTAATCTCTTTTTTCATATTGTTATTCCTTTTTAAAATCTTATTTCTTTATCATTTTACTTATATTTGAATAATTTAATTGCTCTATTTTCCCCATTTCCAATAAAGGAATAAAAGAAAGAATAAATAAATTCTTATTAATATTTATAAGATATTGCTCTATAAATGACCATACCAAAATAAATAGTATTGCAAAAATAAGCCAATAATTTTTTTCTTCATAACTTTTCATTAAAGTTTCTCTATAAGCATAAATAACTATACAAGAAAATATTATTCCATAGTCTAATATCAGTCTTGCATAAGAACTATCAACGTAGTTATATACAAATTCTTCGCCTTCTTCTAATTCCTTATACCCATATGCTCCCCATCCTTGCCATTTTATATTTGTCCCAAATAAATTCACATTATTATTTCTATAGGCTTGATATGTAAGCTTTATTCTATCACTTATAATTTTGTTTACTTTATTTGCTAAAAAATTATTATTAGCATACATTATAACTAATATGTGTAATCCTAAAAATAGTACTATAGGAAGAGTATAACAAACTGTTTTTAAACACTTTTGTATAAAACTACTATAAAAAATATTTTTTACAATTTGAAATTTACTTACAAATTGCAAAATTAACATTGTAGAAACTAGAATGAAACTCAATCTTCCATTTGTATAACTATACATAAAAACATTAATTAACTCCAAAATCAACAATTCTATGTAAGTAGCTTTATCTTTCTTTATATATAAAAACATTAGTATAATAGCTAAATATATACCTATTGCATCTGTAGCATATATAAATCCTAACGCATATCTAGGCATATTTCCTCTACTAAATTCCCAATTAGGAATTATGTTTAACAGTGCTAAACAAACAACAATCAAAAATCCTATCATATATATTTTTAACGCAATTTCTATTAATTTATCAAATTTCATTTTTCTTAAAGCAAATAATATAATTGCAATAAATAATATACTTCTATTTTTTGCAAATATTGCTATAGCTAAAGACAGCAAAAATATAACTATCATAGAAAACGTAATCTTAGCACCATTTTTCCAATCTATAAATATCTTTGTTAAGAATACAACATAACAAACATATCTAATTAGTTTGAAAACTAATTGACATTCATTACTTGCATAAAAGATTCCAACCAAATTTAAAAAACTTATTAAAACATATATTCCCCAAAAAAAATATGTTATTTCTTCATTTTTTAATTTCTTTAATTTGTCAAAATATAATTTCATTATGTACTCCCTTTAATTTTAACTTTTTTCCTTATTCTGTCTATTATATCAAACATAAATTTATCTTCAAGTATTATCAAAATAGTTAAATATACAATTCCACCTAGTGCAACTTGTAGAGCCATACAAAAATATGGCTTTCTAACTATGCTTTTTATTACTAAGCATACAACAAACATTATTAAACTTGAAAACAAATAATTTCTACTAGATTTTAGTATTTTCCAAACATTAAAGTCGTTTCTAACAAAATACATTTGAACTACTGTTACGGTAAATTCTGCAATTACTGTACCAATTGATGCACCTATAGCACCAAACTTCCATATTAAGCTCATATTTATTATAAAATTAATAATAGCACCACATACAACTGATTTTGTAAATTCCTTTTGTCTCTTTGTAGGTAGTAAATATTGAGTTCCTATTACATTGCTAAGACCTATTAATAGTATTATTGGGCTTATTACATTCATTAATATTGCAACTTTTTCATATCCTTCACCAAAAAACTTTGGTACAAATATATCAGATACTGAAATTATTCCAAATATCATAGGAAAAGCCAAACAAAATACCATACTAAATGATTTTTTCATATATTTATTTATCTTTTTCTTTTTCCCATTTGCAAAATTATTTGCTATTCTTGGAAGCATAACTGTACCTAACGAAGTAATTACAGTTAATAGCATTTTTATTATTTTTTGACTTTGATCATAAAATCCAACTTCTGATTTATCATTAATTATTGTTCCAATCATTGTCCTATCAAGTATTGTATAAACCTCAACTGCTATTTGTGGTATAAATAAAGTAATTGTCGGTTTTATATGTTTTTTTACATTTAATTCGTTAAATTTAACTTTCACTAAAAATTTAGGTAAATATAACCATAGTGAACCATTTCCTATTAGCATTGATAATACATATATCATAAAATATTTAGTTAAATCTTGTCTAGTTTTTACAAATGTAAATATACATACTACACTTATTAATTTAACTACCATATTTCTTATAACTGTTTTTTTAAATTCTTCTAGTCCTTGAAAAAACCAGCTTATATCTACACAATTGGCAATAATTTCTAATATCAAAATTTTAAAATAATTTTGATAATCACCATTTCTAACAAAAGTAAGAAAAAAAATTATTAATGAAATTGCCATAGTTATAACACGCAAAATAAATATTTCCCAAAAGGCCATTGTATATTTCTTTTTGTCCTTTTGTAAATAAGCAATTTCTCGTTTACCATATAAAGCTATACCCAAAGATCCAAACAATATAAAAAAAGCTGATATTGATAAAGTATAGCTATATATACCAATATTTTCAACACCTAATACTCTTGAAATATATGGTGTTGTTATTACTGGTAAAATTATTATTAATATTTGATAAGCTAAATTATATATATAATTTTTTGTAACACTTTTTTTCATTTTATATTCCCTTATATATTTCTTTCCTCTAAACTCTTTATTGTATTTATAAACATTTCTTTCAAATTTGTAGTTGGTTTCCATCCCAACTTTTCTATTTTTTTAGTCTCTAATTTAATAATCATTTCTGGATTGTAACCAAATTTTTTTATATCTTCTGTAACTTCAATTTTAACTTTTATATTAGACATTGGGAAAGTATCACAAACAAGTTGTGCCATATCTTTAATAGAAATAGCAGTATCAATATTTGATACATTATAGGCTTCTCCAGAAATTCCATCTAACATAATTCTAAAAATTGCATAAACTGCATCTTTAGTGTAACAATATGTTCTTATAGTTCTTCCTTCTGTATGCAAAGCAATATCTTTCTTTTCTATTACAGACCTGCAAAATTCTGCAAATACTCTATTATCATTATACTTGACCCCTGGTCCAAAAGTTTGAGAAAGTCTTGCTATTTTTACGTTAACTCCATATTCTTCAAAATATGATTTACACATACATTCTACCATTCTTTTACTTTCAGAATAACTACTTCTTACATTTAAAAAATCGATAAATCCATAATCCTCTTCACAAATCAATTCTTTATTTTCATTTTTTCCATATACTTCCAAAGAAGATAAATATACCATACTTTTTATTTTATTATCTTTGGCTAATTTTAATACATTTCTTGTTCCTAAAATAGCTGTATCTATAGTTTCGACTGGATTACTCACAAAATATTTAGAATCAGTTGCACTAGCTGTATGAATTATATAATCTATCTTTCCATTATATGAGATATTATTATTAATATCTCCAGAAACTATTTCAAAAAAATCTTTATCTAAAATGTTTTCAAATATATTTCTTGCATTTTCTATATTTCTTACAAATGCTACTATTTTTATACTTAAATGCCTAATCCTATTTATACAAGCTAATGATTTAACAATCTGAGAACCTATTAATCCTGAAGCTCCTGTAATAAAAATTGTTTTATTATCAAGCTTTTCAAATTGATAAGACATATTATTAGCTATTTCTTCAATATCTCTTTGTAAAACTATGTCATTTTGTGACTCTAGCATTTATATTCCTCCATCTTCAACTCCACTATATGGTATACCAATATTATTAGTTTTTCCTAATCCAAATGTTTGCTCATTCTCACTATATTGTAAAAATGCTTTAAATACATATACATCTTCTGGTGTTGTAACTTTTATATTTCCTCTATTACCTTCTACCAAATAAACATCTTTGCCAAGAGTTCTAAAAATTGTACAAGCATCTACCATATCTTGATATCTCTGTGGTCTTTGTTGTATCTTTTCATGAGCTTCTACAATATCTTTTAAATAAAAACTTTGTGGTGCTTGTCCAACAAATGTCTCTTTTCTTCTTGTTACATCATCTATTTTTTCTCCATTATTACTAATCAAAATTGTTTCATAAGCTGGGACACATGTTATAGCATTTCCGTTTTTTCTAACTCCTTCAATATTTTTAGTAATAACATCTGAAGATACAAAAGGTCTTACACCATCATGAATTAAAACAATTGAGTCCTCAGAATTTTGACTTTGAGCACATTTTAGTGCATTATATATAGAATCTTGAGCTGTCTCTCCACCTTCAACAATTGCTGCAAGTTTTGATATCCCGTAATATTTGCATAATTTTTCTACATAATCTATATATTCATTTAATGTAGCAATATATATTTTATCTATATTATTATGATATTGAAATAATTCTAATGTATGTATTAAAATTGGCTTTCCGTTTATTTTTAAGAATTGCTTTGGAATTTCTGCACCAAATCTAGTTCCTTTGCCACTAGCGAAAATTATAGCTATATTCATTCACATTCTCCTTTTAATTCTTTTTGCAAACTCTATGTTTTTGAAATATAGAAATTGGTATATATAACATATATTTTGATTTTCTTAAATATCTTATTAGTTTTCTTTTTCTTGCCATTTCATCATATACTGCTTTATTTATTTCCATTATTCTGTTTTCAAATTGTATAATCATATTTTTATTATCTTTTTTTATTGGGAATAGCATCATAAAATCCATTATTGTTGCTTGAGTTAAAAGAGCTACATAATTTAAAATATATGATTTCACATTTTCTGAAACACTATTGCAAATACTGTTATAAAAATTATTTAATTCATATGAAACCTTTACACTATCTTTATAGTGCTTTAGCCTACTTTCCATACTTATGCTTTGGTCTTTTCTTCCGATTCTATATATGTATAAATTGTTATGACATATGTATATATCTTTAACACCTGCCATTGGATATAACGCATATTGTGTATCTGTATAAAAACACTTATGTAGTAATTTAACATTTAACTTTCTCAATAACTCAGTTTTATAGCAAACTGTATACATACTTAAATAATGATTGGCTTTTGAAATAATTTCTTCTATTTCAAATTTTCCATTTATTGTTTCATCAAAGAAGTCTTTAATATTATAAGTTTTAGTTTTTTCTATATATTCTCTATATGGGGTATAGACACAATCTGTATCTGTATTTCTTAATATTTCCAATAATTTTTCAAAATTTTCAGAATCATACCAATCATCTCCATCTAGTTGTTTAAAATATTTTCCTTTAGCTAATTCTATGCTTTTATTTATAGTTGACCCATATCCACCATTCTCTTTATGAATTAGCTTAACAATTCCAGGATATTTTTTTTCATATTCTTTCACAATATTAGCAGTATTGTCTGTTCCTCCATCATCTTCTACTAATATTTCTAAATCATTTATATTTTTTACTAATAATGATTTTAATGTATTTTCAATATAATCTTGAACATTGTATGCTGCTACAGATATTGTTAATATTTTATTTTCCAATTTATTCACCAACCTTATATACTTTTATTTCATGAGTAATTCTTTTTTCTACTGGAGGCAGTGTCATATAATCTCCATATAAATTAGTTAAATATTTATCATAGCATGATAATCCATTAACTTTAATTCCTTCAAACTCCAATTCCACGTCATCAACTTCGCTTTTTAATAATCTCTCTTGTGGACCATATCCCCAAACTACTCCTCCAACATATTTTGAAGTTTCAAAATCATATGTTTTAGAAAGACTGTCTAATCTTCTAGCAATTCTTTTTATAAATCTTTTTCCAAGTAGACCTCTTATAATTTTTTTTGCAAATCTTTTGATTTTACTTTTGCTGAAATTGTCTATATAATTCTCTTCTGCACATAACATCAATAATAATTTTCTATTACGTATAACTTTTTTATATATTTTTTTATTTTTTCTATCACTTTCTGGTAATCCGTCCATCGGAAAAATATCTACCCATAAATAAGGTTCTGACTTGTCCTTTAAGCATTCTTCAGATATTTTAATATTTCTATTTACAACCTTACAATATGGATAATTCATTGTCCCATTGTCATATGATATAACATCTAAATTTTCCGCTATTTTTTTTTCTAAAGCTAGTTTTTCAAATTTTTCAAATTGCTTACGTGGCATCAAAACATCAATGTCATCATCCCATGGTATAAATCCTTTGTGTCTTATAGCGCCAAGCAATGTTCCTCCACAAATATAATATGTAATATCATTTGACTCACAAAAATCTTTTATCAATCTTAAAATATTTGCTTCTTCATTATGTATTTCTTCAATTGTTAAATAATTATGTTCTATTTTTTGCATTTTTTTCTCCTATTTTTATTAATAATTATTTTATGTATTACATCTATTATTCTGTCTTTGCCTTATTTTGCATATTAATCCTGTTAAAAAGTATAATTTATGTTTTAAAGTAAATAAAGTCACTTTCCTTGTTAATGAAATATTTTCAAAATTACTATTTAAAATTCCTTCTTTAAAAATATCATAATTACATATTTCTTTTAGCAACTTAATTTTATGCTTATTATTATTTTCAGGATGAAAGCAATAGTTAACAGCGACAAGCATAATATGATATGCTACATAGTTATAATAATTTTGAATAATTGTAAAATCTGTATAATTACTTGTAATATACTCTTTACACTTCTTCATAGATTCTAAATATTTTTTTGCATAATTATCATCATATTTTTTTACAACAGAATTGGCATTATTTCTGTAATTATATAAAGCCTTCTTATAAAAAACTGCTTTTTTTATATTTTTTGATAGTTGGATATTAAATAATGCATCTTCACCTACCACTAACTTTTCATCAAATATTAAACCATTTATAGCATCCCTTTTTATAAGCTTCATATGACAAAAACCAAATCCTGTTTGAGGATTTAATGTCTTTATTAAGTATTCAGAATGATTGTATTTTTCTTTGCCTCCTGTTGCATTAATTTCTTGTTTAGTGGTATTATTAATTCTGTTATATCCGCAAAGTATTACATCTACATTATCTTGTTTTCCTATTTTTAAAAGTTGTTCAATATAGTCATTTTCAATCCAGTCATCTGAATCTACAAATGTAATCCAATTTCCTGTAGCATTTTGCAAACCAATATTTCTCGCGAAACTAACTCCACCATTTTCTTTATGTAAAACTTTAATCCTATTATCTTTTTTAGCATACTCGTCACAAATTTTACCACAATTATCAGGAGAGCCATCATCTACTAAAATAATTTCCAAATTTTTAAATGTTTGACTTATTATAGAATCAATGCATTTTTCTATATATTCTTCTACATTATATACTGGCACAATAACAGAAATTAAATCTTCCACTATTTCCTCCTAAAAACTTTTTTCATATTTTTTTCCAGTAAATTTAGATTTTAAAAAAGAGCTACCTTTTTTTAGCCAATTCACTTTTTCAATATCTATTGCTCTTACTTCTTCATATTTATAATTATTAGTATTAATCCAAACATCTAAAAGAAGTTCACTTATTCTGCCTAAATATCTCGCATGAAAAGAATCATATTTCTGAGGATCATATCTTTTTTCTAACTCAAATAAGATATCAAATAACCACTCACAATATTTATCTGAGAGTTCTTTTTTCATAATATACATATTAAACATATGTGCAGATGTTCTTTTATGCAATCTATCAAATTCTTTAATATACTCAGGACATTTTTCTTCGATAATTTTTTTTGTTTCATCTAATGGATCAACATACAATGTGTGTCTATAATGATCATACAAATTCTCTATATAGTATTTTCTTTTTTTAGGCAAAATTATATCTGTATTTTTTAAAATATTTTCAACTTCATTTTTTGAAATAACTTTTTTCATTCTCTCTTCTGGATCTTTAGGCAATTTTTTTGCTATTGAAAAATGTCTTCTATAATGCACTAATCCTAAATAATCCGTTTCCAAGTTTTTCCAAGCCCAATATAGACCTGTAAGTTCACAATAATATGGATTCTTAGACGAAATATTATCACCTTGATTATCTAATGTATAACCAATATTATCTTTTCCCTCACTGCCCACTTGAACAGGCTCATACATTTCATCTTTTGGCATAATATACTTTTTATGTGCAGCCACAATAACTTTTATATTCATATTTTATACTGCCCCTTCACTTTTTAAAATTTTTGTAAATGTTTTAAAAATCAAAATTAAGTCTAATTTTATGCTTCTTTTATTTAAATATTCCATATCTAAGTTTAATCTTTGTTCAAATGATAAATTACTTCTTCCGCTCACTTGCCAAATACATGTAAGTCCTGGCTTGCACGTAACTATTGGTTCATAAAACTCTTTCATATCTTTTTTTTCTTTTAATAAATAAGGTCTTGGTCCTACTATGCTCATTTCTCCTTTTAATATATTAATAAGTTGTGGTAATTCATCAAGACTTGTTTTTCTTAAAAAGTTTCCTATCTTTGTTGTTCTTGGATCCTCATTAAGTTTTTTATATTTACCATATTCTTCAGAAGCTTCTGGATTTTCTTTTAAATATTTTCTTAGTTTTTTGTCTGCTCCAACAACCATTGTTCTAAATTTGTAAATTTTAAAAAGCTTACCATTAAGTCCAATTCTTTTTTGCACATAGAAAGCCGGCCCCTTTGAGTCCAATTTTATTATAACAGAAATTATTAAAAAAATTGGAGATAATAAAATCAATCCAATTAAAGAAAAAACAATATCAAAAACTCTTTTAACAACCTTATATGCTGTTTTTTTGTCATTGACTATATTTTTTTCTTTTACAGCAATTTCTTGTGTTTGCATACTTTTCTCTTCCAATACTTCCATCTAATCCTACCCCATAACTTAAAAATCTTTTTATTTCAGTACTTTTAAAGAATTATTTTCATAGTCTCTTTGAATTATATCAGTTATTTCTTCTTTTTTCAACAAAATTCGCAAAAAAATCAAATATTTTTTTATTCTTATTTAAATCTTACTATACAATAATTGAATATATAAGTATTTTGAGGAATAATTTTCCGAAAAAATACCTATATATTCAATCTTCTTAATTATTTGATAACTTCTTCCACTACTCTCTTACTTGCCTCTCCATCATCCAAATAATTAAATTTCTCATTAAACTTTTTATATTTTTCATCATAAACAAATTCATTAGAAACTCTAATTATCTCATCTATCAAATCATCATCAGTTCTTACAATTTTTCCTGGCAAACTATCTTCTACATCGAAATAAAATCCATTAGATTTATCTCTATAATACTCTAAATCATACATATAGAAGATCATTGGTCTTTTTAAATTTGCATAATCGAAAAATACACTTGAGTAATCTGTTATTAATATATCTGAGATTACATATAAATCATTTATATCATCTACATCTGATGCATTATATACAAATCCTTTATATTTTTCAAAATTGAAAACACTTGCAACAAAATAATGTGGTCTAAACAAAATTATAAATTTGTCTCCAAGTTTTTTTTGCATTTTTTCAAAATCTACTTCTTCTTTATACACATATCCAACTCCAGATTCGTGTTGATTTGCTCTATATGTTGGTGCATAAAGTATTATTTTTTTGTCTTTTATATCTTCGCCTAAAATTCTCTTTTTAATTTCAGAAACATCATTTTCTGTGTATTTAAACATAAAGTCATTTCTTGGATATCCTTTTTCTATTATGCAATCATTTTTTCCAAATTCTTTCATATTCCAAGCGCTTCTAAATACTTCACTTGCATATTCTGAAGGAGAAATAAAATATGAAAATTTTTCTGTTTCTTTCTTATATCTTTTTCTCATTTCTTTTGTAGTATTTAGTTGATTATCATAATGAATTAAATCATATCCTAATCTTTTTAACGGTGTTCCATGCCAACATTGCACAAATATTTGGTCTTTTTTTGGTTTAATGTAATCTGCAATTTTATAATTAAAAAACCAATATTTTGCAGTTTGCATATATTTTGTAAATTCTTTGCTGTAACTTTTTACAACTTTTGTGTTTTTATTTTCATTTAAAAATTCATATTTTTCCACATTTTTAAAAAACCATATAAATTGATAATCTTTATATTTTTCATCATTTACCATATATTCATATATAGCTTTTGGGCTACATGTATAAGATTTTCCATTAAAACATGAAAAAACAACTATTTTATCATCAGTCTTTTTGTTTAAACCTGTAATTACATATTTGGTTCTTTTAATAATATACATTGTTTTTCTAGCTAATTCTCTAAATAATTTGTTCTTTTTTGATAGGTTCATTGCCCATACTCTTAATTTCTTCATTATTAATCAACCTCGCTATAAATTCTACTATTTGTTTTGTGCAGTTATTTGTGTCTACACTAATATATTTTTCTTTAAAATCTCTTAAAACAGAGTAATCATAGTCTTGTTCTAATAATTCTATTAATTGTTTTGCATTTTCGGCTTTATATTTTCCAATTGGTTCATTTTCAAAATCAAAATTTATTCCTGTATCTTGTTCATATTTTTTTAAGTCATAAGTGTAAAAATAAATTGGCTTTTGAAGTAATGAACTTTCTATTGAAAGAGAAGAATAATCTGTTATAATTTTGTCTGCAATTTTTAATAAATCATAAGTTTGACATTTTTGCTCATATATTATTCCCTCTTTTTCTTTGTAATTATATTCTTTTAAATCTAATGGATGAAGCTTAACTATTAAGTTATATTTTGAAGTATCTATTTTTTCAACTAACTCATCAAGTTCTATTTTTTCACCTTTTCTGTATGTTGGAACATAAACTATGTTTTGTTTATGTTTCAAAATTGGATACATTTCATATATTTTGCGAGATGCTTCTTCATCTTTTTCTAAAATGTAATCAATTCTTGGAATTCCAATATATTTAATTTTATCTTCTGTAACATTAAATGCTTCTTCATAAAGCTTTGCTGTAACTTTGCTTGGAGCTAGCACATAATCATAATTTTTATGCATACACATTATTTTTGCTGTTTTTTCATTAGAACCATCTTTCTTACCTATTGTTTGGTATCCAAATTTCTTTATAGCTCCTAATGCATGCCATATTTGTATTACTTTTGTCTCTTTTTTGTGTGGCAAAATGCATGCTGTAATACAATATGTATCTACTACAATAACTTTAGAAGTTGCTAAATTATACATTTGCTGAAATATGTTTATACAATTTGGTAATAGCTGCTTTAGAATTCCATCTTTTTCCTCTATTTTTTTTGAAATAACTTTTACCTTGTATTCTGGATATGTTCTTTCTAATTCTTCTCTTATTTTTTTAAATTCCATTGATTCTTTGTTGCCTTCACGACTTACCAAAGTCACCTTATCCTTTGGTCTTAGTAGTCTCATCGGCATATATAGAATTTTTAAAAATATTACTAAAATCTTAAATATTATATTTCTCATAACTTTTTTCCTTTTCCTTTTTCATCATATAACATATTTTGATTTTTTTCAATATTTTTGAGAAAAAAAGTTGAAAAAGCTGTAAACTTATTTCTAAATTTACAGCTTTTTTTATTGGTGAAATTGTTTTTCCGTCTGTTTAGTGATGAAACCATTTTTTACAAACCTTCTATATCTTCTTCGCAATTCATCGATTTTTTCAATTTCCGCATAAATTCTCGGTGCATACTTTAAATTTTGGACCTTTTCTTCAACTTTCCTCGTTATTATCTGTTTGTGTATTATAAAAATTTGATACTTTTTGCATTTTGAACACCTCTCTTTTTATTTCATTTTTAACTTTTATTCTCTTATTTTTCATATCAACAATTACCTCCAAATATTTATAAAGTGAAGCATAGTGTTAAACCAATTAGCATTCAATATCTCACCGTTACTTAACCCTATTATATATTTTTCTAAAGCATATGTCAATATAATTTTTGGTTTTGCCACTTTTCTAATTATTATATTTTCTAAATGTATTAAATATTCTCTCCCATTACTAGTAATCTATGTGAATTAACATACTTAGGAGTACATGTAACAAGTGTAACCAATCTACGATTTTCTTGTACTTTTAAATCTTTTGTTTGATTTGGCAAAACTTTTTTTATTTGATAAACTTTGTATTTAAAGCTTTCATTTAAAATAGTTACAACAAATTCGTCTCCAATTTTTAAGCTCGGTAAATCATCAAAAAACTTTTTAGTTGATATTCCTGTATGCCCTACCAAAACTGAGTGATATGAATAGTCTTTTGTTGGCAATGTCGTTCTTTCTAAATGACCTATTCCTTTATTTAAAGTTTTGTCATCTGTTCCCTCATAAATTGGTAAATATACATTTATACTTTTTATTTGTATATAGCCTAAAATTTTTCCTTTTTTTAATAAATCTATTTTTTGCATATTTTCATTTAACAACATTTTGTTATATTTTTCATATTCATCTTTATGTTTATTTATTTCTGTTTCATCCATCTTCTCTACGGTTTCCACATAATTGTCTATTGTATAACTTAAATTTTTTTGATAAAAAAATTTGGATATAAGTGGGTAAAAGAAAATTAAAATCCCTATAATTAACAAAATTATACTATTTTTTATTTTCTTTTTAGCTTTTTTATTAGCTCTTTTTTTCTCCGTTGCTTTTCTATCTTTAATTCTTTTAACTTTATTTCTTCTTAAAATTCTCTTTTTCTTTTTTAATTTCAATAAGCTTATTTGCAATTAATCTTTTACCTCTTCTTTCTTTTTTAATCTTATAATTGCTAAAACTACAGTAGCTACTCCTAAAACAAAGAAAATTATATTTCTTTTTCCACCTGTAAGTGGTAATTTAAACTTTTCTTTGTTTACTATATTAACTACATTTTCTGCACAATTTGTATTAACAACAACTTTTTTAGGGCTTTGTAACAAGCTATATTGATCACTTGGTGCTTGAACTTCTACAATCCAATACTCGCTTTGTGCATTACTTGCAAATTCGCCATCTTCACCATATTTAAGTCCTTTAAATAATGCATATCCATCTTCTCCTGATTCTACAACTAAATCTTCATTTTCTATATTTTTTACAAATATACTATTTCTTGCATTTTCTTCAGATGTAGCAATTTTAAATTTTGCTCCTTTTAAAGCTTGTCCATCAGGATTAGATTTAAAGATTTTTACCATTCCAGTATGTGTTTCTGCTTTTGCTTCTTTTGTTTTATATGTTCCTGTACTTTTTCCATCTATACTGATTTCATCAGTATATTCTAAAGATGCTCCAATTTCAAACTTGCCAGAATTAATTTCTAAGTCAAAACCTGTATCATAAGTAATTACTACATTTTTATAGTTTTTAAGACTTGCAGGTGTAAAATCAAAAGTTATTTTTCCATCATTTATATTTTGCAAGTAATCTGTATTTTTAAGTAAAACTTCTTTTCCGTTTTCATCTAATCCATAAACTTTTATAGTATCTTGCTTTAAAATCAATTGCTCTGGGATTTGCTCTGTAATAATATATTTATCCATTTTTTCTGTAATTTTTGCAACATCAGCTTTTGTTTTCCAAGTTAATGTATCTAAAGTAAAAGCTCCTACAACGTTGGTATATTCACCATTTGCAGATTTTACATATTTTTCTATAATTAATTTTTCGCTTTTTGCAGTTATATTTTTATTTGTATTTTGTAAATCTATTGTAAAATTCTTTGTATCAGATTTATCCACAATATAACCCTCTAAACTAGAATTTTGAACTAATCTATAATCTCCTTTTTCTAGATTTTCTATATTAATTTGTCCAGAAGCATTTGTTGTTAATGCTCCTAATCCTTCATATTCTTTCCAATTTCCATTTGAATCCTTTTTTTCTAATTTCCATGTAGTTCCTGCAAGTGCCTCTCCTGTTTGATTTGTATGTGTTAATGTAACATTTCCATATATAGTCACATTTTTAGGATAAATTGTCACATCATAATTCCAGCCTTTTCCATCATCTGTAGTTCTTGGCAAATCTATTAAAAAACTTTCAATTTTTGTAGAAACATTCTTAGGAGCTTTAGTTTCTACTACAAGGTATCTTCCTAAATCTAGATTTGAAAAAGTAATTGTTCCAGAAGCTGGAGTTGTTTGCACAAAAGACTTTACACTGTGATTTTTTATATATTCTAACCCTTGTGCTACAGTCTCAACACCAGAATTACTTGGCATATTGTAAACTGTAAATTCTACTCCTTTTAAAGCTTTGTTTTCTTTGCTTCCATTTTTATTTTCATATTTTGTAATTGTTAAACTTGCTTTTCTACTTGTATCTACAATCGCATTTGTTGCCGCTCTTGTTTCTCCTCCTATGCATTTGATTCCTATTAATATAGCTACTAAAAGCAATATTTTTGTTATAATTTTTATTTTCTTCATAAATATCCTTCCTTTCTTTTATTTGTTATTTCTTGTTAATTATTATTTTCTATATTGTGTGTTCATCGTTGCTTTAAAGCATTTCTTATTGCCAAACATATTATTCCTAATCCTCCGAAGCCAAGAGATAATTATTCCAATATTAAACTTCGCTCCTGCTTGTGGCAATACAAATTTTTCATTATTTTTTATCCACTCTGCTTTTAATGTACATATATTGTCATTTCCCACATTACTTGATGAAGTGCTATTTCCACAATACTTAAACTTAGAATTATTTTTATTAAATGTTGCACCTGCTGAATTTGCTCCTTTTGAAAAAGTCCATCCAATAAATGCATATCCATTTCTTGTTGGATTATTTATTGCGACTTCTTCACAACAACATTTAACACCATAATTGTATTTATAGTTTTTTCCATTATGCACTCCACCATTTGGATCTATATTTAATCCAGCATAATATCCTCTACTTAGTTCAATATGTCCTGTAGCATTTGATGTTTTAACTCCAGTAGCTGCTATACCACAATTTGTTAAATTTATTTGCATATCTATAATTTCAGTTGTATTTACAACATTATGACCTGTATTATTAATTGTTGTTGTTGAATCTGTTGGAGATTTGTTGAAATTAAATCTTTCGTTTCCAGTTTTTTCGGAATACCAATGACTTGCTTTTAAATGTGCAGTTTTTGTATATGAGAATTTGAATGAAAACACTACATAAGAATTTTGCTCTGTTGCTTTTGTTTTTGCCGAAGATGTGAGAATTTGAAAATTGTAATTATCTGTATATCCATTTGTGTCTACTTCATCAAAATAAATTGTTTGACTTTTGCTTCTATTATTTGAAGATAATCTTACATTTATTTTTCTTATTGTTTCTTTTCCCTCTCCCTTTATATGGATTAAAAAGAATCCTTTAGTTTTATTAAATGGTGTAATTTGACTTGCTTTTAAAAGGGTTGGCTCAATTTTTGTTTCTTGTTCTTTTTCTTTTGAAGCTGGATTATTTTGTATAACTTGCTCTGGTTCTTTTTGTTCTTGATTGCTGGATATATTTTGTCCTTTTATATTTGAATTTTCATTTTGTTCTTGTGTTATGATTTCTTCTGAAACTGTCTTATTTTCTTCAATAATATTTTTTTCGTCAATTATATTACATTGTGCATAATTAAATTGCAAGCAATTTAATATAAGACACAAGAAAAAAATACCTGCTACTACTATTTTTTTTATTTGTCTTCCTCCTTTTTCATTAATTTTTTACAAATGGTTAAAGTTACTTTCTCTAATAATTTGGGATTAAAAGATTAAAAATTAAAGATAAAAATATCTTTTGACTAGGAGCAAGCTCCTATAAATCAATATTGATTTCAATTCAAAAAAATTATTACTTAAAAATATTATACCACATCTTTTAAAATTTGCAATAGTTTTTTGGTAATTTTTTACATTTTTTCATCGCAAAATTCGACATTTTTCTTCATTGCTATAATTATTAAACTTGAAAACTATTTCAATCTTGCAAAATTGTCAAAAAATTTTCCAAAAACTATTGACAACTTATTCTTTTTTGTGCTACAATAATATTTGTTAAAACAAATGCGGATGTGGCGGAACTGGCAGACGCGCTGGTCTTAGGAACCAGTACTTCGGTGTGGGGGTTCAAGTCCCTTCATCCGCACCAATATAAGTTAGGAATTTAATTCCTAACTTTTTTTGTATAAGATACACAATGAAAATAAAATCCAATATGTGTCGAAAAAAATCGAAAAATTTTTTTACTAATTCGACCTATTCTGACACACTTTATGTTAATTTAGTGCTATAATTATATTATGAAAAGGATTTTTGGTTCAAAGCTAATTTTAGCAAAAAAGATATTAACGATACCTGTTTTTAATCTTTATCGTTAATATCTTTATCTTTTAGTTCTCTTACAAATGACTACAAATGTGTTTTCTAGTCATCTCCATTAAATTAAGCTTTGTAAATCCTTCTACTTGAGTTTTGGCCCTATCTTTTTTTAGTTCTTGTTTAAGCAAATTTTCTATTTTTTCGTTATTCTCGCTATTATGCATATCTATGTAGTCTATTATAATAATACCACCAATGTCGTGGAGTCTAAGTTGTTTAGCAATTTCAATTGTTGCTTCTTTATTAACTTTGAAAATTGTGCTTTCTGTATCATTTTTTCCTGTAAATTTTCCTGTATTTACATCTATTGCGGTTAATGCTTCTGTTTTGTCAATAGTTATAAATCCACCGCAATTAAGCCATACTTTTCTTTTTTTAGATTTATCAATTTGTGAGCTTAAATCATACATTTCTAGTAAATTTTGTTTTGGTGAGAATTCAAGTCTAACACCTTTTATTTCCTCAGTTTGAATTATTTTTTTTAGTATTTCAAATTCTTCCTTATCATTTGTAATTACCTTATCTACTTTTAAGTCTATAAGGATTTTTGATTGTACATTTTCAGAATAATATATTAATTTACTTGCACCACTATTTTTGTAATTTTCTTTAATTTCCTTCCATTTATTTGCGCACCTTTTTATGTCTTTTTTTATTTCTTCATCACTTGCAAATTCTGCTGAAGTTCTAATTACAGCTCCATTTTTTGATGATAAACATTCTTTTGCTAATTCTATAAGTTCTTCTTTTCTTTTTTTATTTTCAATTTTCTGAGAAATTGTTATAATATCTGTATTTGGCATAAAAACCACATATCTACTTGGTATACTTATATGTGTAGAAACTTTAGCACCTTTTTTGTCATTACTATCTTTTTTTATTTGTATAAGTAACTTTTGATTTGGTTTTAAAACATCCGTAATTTTTTTATTTACTTCATCTTTGCTTTTATTTTTTTCATCAATTTGAGGTATTGCATCTTTTAAATGAAGTAGACCTTTTCTTGAATCACCATAATCTATAAAAGCTGACTGCATTCCAGGGATAATATCAGAAACTTTTCCTACATATATATTTCCCTCAAGTCTATTATTCTTTGTATTTTGATCATCTTGATATTTTTCCACTAATTTTCCATTTTCTACTAAGCATATAGTTTCTACATCTTTATTTTTGTTTATAATTAGTTCCAACATTTCCTTACCCCTTTAATTAAATTTGTTCATTGCTTCATCTATTCCATCACTTAAAATTTCCGGAAGAGCTTCTGCTGCTAGATTTATTCCTTTTAATAAATTTATATAGTCTTCATTTGAAACTTTAGAAATAACATATTCTATTAAATTTGATTTATCTTCACAAAATCCTGTTCCTATTCTAATACGAGGAAACTCTTCAGTTTGAAGTCTTTGAATAACTGATTTCATTCCATTGTGACCTCCAGGTCCGCCTTTTTTTCTAATTTTTATAATACCTGTTTCTAAATCAATGTCATCATATATAATTATAATATTTTTTGCAGGAATTTTATAAAAATTTGCTATTTCTATAATTGAGTCACCACTTAAATTCATATAAGTTTGTGGTTTGCATAAAACCACCTTTTCATTTTCTATTATTCCTGTTCCATAAATTGCTTTGAATCCACTTTTGTTAATATCGATATTATATTTTTCAGAAATTTTATTTAAAACATCAAATCCCATATTATGTCTTGTAAAGCAATATTCAGGTTCTGGATTTCCAAGTCCTACTATTAAATACATCATTAAATCCTTCCAATTAATTATTATTTTAATTATATCATACTCCGTGAATTTTGTCTCCCTGTTGTCTTCTCATAAATTTTTCTCAAAAACATATACAAATACTCATCTTTAAGCCTTATTAAAACAAATCCATAAACAATTACTCCTACTATAACCTGTAATGCTATTGAAACAATACCTCTTGAAACTATTATTTTGGTTAAACTACAAGCTATAAACATAATTATAGATGCAAATATATATTTATATGATAATTTTACAACAGACTTAAATTTAACTTCATTTTTAAGCTGTCTAAATTGCATATAATCAACTGCTATTTGTGAAATAACAGTTGCAATACAAGCTCCTACTGATGTCCATAATGAAATTAAAATGTAGTTTAAAACAAAATTAACAACAACTCCAACTCCAACAGAAATTGTATATTCCTTTTGCCTTTGTGTTGGTATTAAATATTGATTTCCAAGTACATTTGCGACTCCCATAAGTAAAATAATAGGGCTTATAATGCACATTAGAGTTGATGTTTTTTCAAAACCTGGTCCAAAAAAGATTGGAGTGAATGCTTTTGAAATGCTTATTAATCCAAACATCATAGGAAAACTAAGCAAAAATGTAAAACTAAATGATCTTTTTATATAATAATTTATTTGCTTTTTTTCACCATTTGCAAACATATTTGCCATTCTAGGAATCATAACAGTACCAAGTGATGTAACAACTGTAAGTAATAATCTTATAACCTTCTGGCTTTGTTCATAATAACCTGCTTCAGATTTATCTGCAACTATTTTTCCAAGCATTGTTGTATCTAGCATATTATATAATTTAGATGTAATTTGAGGAATAAACATCAAAATAATAGGCTTTATTTGGTGTGATAAATTAATTTTACCTATTTTTACTCCTCTAAAATATTTTGGTAAATATAGCCAAAGTGTCAAATTCCCAATAAAATCTGCTAATGAGTATATATACATATATGTTACTAAATCTTGTTCTTTTTTTACAAATATAAAAATTAAAGCAACACTTATTGTTCTAACTAAAATATTTCTTGTTACAGTTTTTTTAAATTCTTCTAACCCTTGAAAAAACCAGCTTATATCAAATGCACCTGCTAAAAGTTCAAATAGCAAAATTCTGTAATATTCACTATATTCTCCTGTTCTCATAAAACATATAAAATATATTGCTAGAGCAACTGATATTGTTATAAATCTAAAAACAATAAGTTCTATAAATATTTTTTTTCTCTTTTGTTTTTTTTGCTGTGCATATGCAATTTCTCTTTGTCCATATAGAGCAACTCCAAGTGAACCAAACAAAACAAAGTAATTTACAATTGTATATGTATAGCTATATATTCCTGTACCTCTCGCGCCTAATACTCTAGATAAATATGGTGTTGTAATTAATGGTAATATTAATATTAATACTTGATAAGCTAAATTGTATAAATAATTCTTTGTTATACTTTTTTTAGGCATCTTTATCCTTCTTTCTTTTCACAATTCCATAGTATAGCAAAATTTGCTATTTTTGTCAATTAGTATTTTTCCGATTTTGTTACTACAACTCTGTCATTTTCACACAAATCTTTTTTACAATATGTTTCTACATACCTTTTTTGCTGTTCAATAATCTTTCTCACAGCTTCTTTTTGGTTATATCCTATTTCTACACATATATATCCTTCTTTATTTAAAAATTCATAACCTTTTTCATAAATTTCTCTATAAAACCTAAGTCCGTCTTTTCCTCCATCTAGGGCAATTATAGGCTCTTGTCTTACATCTTTTGGCAGAGTTTTTATCTCGGAAGTTGCAACATATGGCGGATTTGAAACTATTATATCAAATTTAATGTTTTTTAATTTATTAAATAAATTGGATTCTATAAAATCAATATTTTTTAAAACCCCATTCAGTTTTGCATTATATTTTGCTATTTCTAAAGCTTTTTTACTTATATCTGTAGCAACAATTTTTACATTTGGTATATTTTTGGCAAGAGAGATAGCTATAGCTCCACTTCCTGTGCATAAGTCTAAAATGTATGGATTTTGAAGTTTATTTGCAATTTTTATTACTTCTTCTACCAAAATTTCTGTATCAGGTTGAGGAATAAGTACATCTTTTGTAACTACAAAATTCATTTTCATAAATTCTTGCACACCTGTTATATATTGAAGTGGCTCGCCTGCAATAAGTCTTTTTATATTTTTTACATATTCTTCCCTTTGAGTTTTGGTTATTTCATTATTATCATATATAATTAAATATTCTCTTGATTTTTTTAGAGTATGTTGCAAAATTGCCCTAGCCTTATTTTTAGGTGCATCAATATCTTCATTTTTTAGCATTATTATTCCTTGATTTAATAGTTCTTTTATTGTCATACAAATCCCCCTTTTCTTGCTTTAATGTTATTGCAATATTTTAGACAAATTCTTCCCATACTACATTTGCTAAATCTAATCCTCTATTCGACAATTTGATTATATCTCCATCTATTACAATTAGCTTTTCTTCATAAAGTTTTTGAAGTTCTTTCCTGTAAAATATTATAGGGTTTTCATTGAAAATTCTTTCAAATTCTTGAATTGAAATGCCATCTATTTTTCTTAAGCCCAAAATCATATATTCATTCATTTTTTTAGTTTTATCTTGCACTTCTTCTAAAATTATGTTTTTTTCAAATTCTCTATTATTACAATTTTTTATATATTCTTCCAAATTAGAAATATTTCCAAATCTTTTATTATCTATATACGAATATGCTGCTAGTCCAAACCCTATATATTCTTTTTGATTCCAGCAATCAAGATTATGCTCAGATTCAAATCCTGGCTTTGCAAAATTTGATATTTCATAATGTTTATATCCTTTTAATTCTAAAAAATCTTTAACATACCAATACATTTGTCTTTCTATTTCTTCATCTGGCAATACCAATTTTCTAGTATCTATTAATTTTTTTATAGGAGTATCATCCTCTACAATTAAAGAATATACTGAAATATGTTCAGGGTTTAATCGGCAAATCTCTTCTAGAGATTCTTTTAAATCTGCTATAGTTTGGTTGGGAAGCCCTAACATTAAATCAACATTTATGTTTTTAAATCCAACTTCTCTTGCTAAATTATATGTATCTATAAATTGTTGATAGTTATGTATCCTTCCAATTTTTTTTAATAATTCATCTTTAGTACTTTGAAGACCTATACTTATCCTATTTATTCCAGAATTTTTATAATCTATAAGTTTTTGTTTTGTAATTGTTCCTGGGTTTATTTCTATAGTAATGGAAATGTCTGGATTAACTAATTGTAATTCACATTTTATAGCTTTTAAAATATCAACTATATATCTACTTTCTATGTATGAAGGAGTTCCCCCACCTATATATATAGTTTTTATTTCATAATCCTTATTTAATTTTTTCCAATTTTCAATTTCTTTTTTTATTGCTTCAACATATTCTTTTTGTTGCTCTTGTTTATTAGCAAATGACACAAAGTCACAATACAAGCATTTTTGCTTACAAAAAGGAATATGTATATATATGCCTATTTTTTTCATTTTTACTGACATTCCTTTCATTCCAAGCACATAGTTTGATTAAAAATAAATACTATTTCAATTATTTTTCAACCTTTGCCTATTATAATATATTATTTTATTAAAATTAATTAAATCGCGCACAATTAAATCGCGCGCGATTTAATTTTTTTTACTAAAAAATATAATATAACCTATTATTTTGACAATTCTATAATTTTCTTTAATCTATAATTAACCCCTGATTTTCCAATAGGATTTTCAAGTTTTTTCCCAAGTTCAGCAAGTGGCATATCAGGATATTCTAGCCTTAGTTCTGCTAATTCTTGCAAACCTTTATCCATTTTAGAAAATTCACCATTTTCTTTTAATTTTTTTATAGCATTTATTTGTTCAACAGAAGCATTTAAAGTTTTATTTAAATTTGCAGTTTTGCAATTTACAAGTCTGTTTATCTTGTTATTCATTTCTCTCTGTACTCGAATCTTTTCAAATTCGAGTACGGATTTATTTGCCCCAATAAATGCTAAAAATTTTGAAATTTCTTCTCCATCTTTAATGTAAATAGCTTTATCTATGGATTTAACGCTAATATCATATTGTTTTAATAAATTGATTAATTCTTGCAACAAATTATTATCTGTCATTTTTATTTCTAAATGATATTTTTTTGATGGATTATTAATTGAGCCTGATCCCATGAACAAGCCTCTAACAAAAGCTCTTCTTTCCTGCTCTTCTGCTTGCTTTAAATCTTGCATTAATTCAGGTACTTTTGCAGTAATAACATAAACTTTTCCTTGCAAATCAATTTTAAAATCATTTATATCTACATTTTTTAGTAATTTTCCAAAGCGATTTATATTATATTCATTTTCAGTTGAATACCTAATTTTATCTTTATCAAATGCAACATTTGCACTAGCCAAATATCCTGCAAGTTCATACTTTACTTCATTTTTTTTAGCTAAGTTATTCATCTCACTTAATTCTTTTTTTATTTCATACGAAAAAGATTTATTCATTAACGGAAGCCACCTCCGCCTCCGCCACCGCCGAAGGAACCTCCGCCTCCGCCTCCAGAAGAGAATCCTCCCCCTCCAGAGCTATAGCTTTCTGCAGCAGCTCTTGCAGAATTTGCACTAGATACTCCTCTTGACGAAACATAATTTATATAAACTAAATTATCATAAGAACCATAATTTGTTTGTTCAATCATATCTGGGTATATTTCTTTAAATTGTTTAGATACTTGTTTAGCTATTCCAAGTAGTTGAGCATATATTAAATAATCTTCAAATAAAGCTACTTCAATTGCTTGTCTATCTTTGATTAATGTATATTCTAGCAAAAACTTTTTAAGCCCTGCAATTTTTAAAGCTTCTTCTTTTAATTCTTGTGTTGCAGTATACTTTTTTCCAAAAGTCCCTTTTTGAACATTTATCAAACCATCTGAAATAAGCGAAGTTCGTTGTTCTCTTAAAATATCATCAAACCATCCAAGAATTTTCTCATAACTCTTCTTACACCATTTTTCAAATTCTTTATTTTCTAATATTCCATCTACACTTGCAACATACATCATATTAAATAGCTCGTTAATTCTTCTATTTCCAAAATCAACATGTGAATTATTTCCCATATGAATAACTGTATTCTCTTTTTTAAATATTTTTCCATCTGTTCTATTTTCAGTTTTAATAATTCCTTCTCGAAGCCACATTAAAATTATAGAACCAAGTATATCTGTTTTATTTTTAATTAATCCATAACTATATGCAATATAATATGCTCTTAAAACATTTCCTTCTAGAGGTATATCTCTGTAATATGTTATTTCATTTGA
Source organism: uncultured Clostridia bacterium (assembly GCA_946529215.1). GTDB lineage: Bacteria > Bacillota > Clostridia > TANB77 > CAG-508 > CAG-269. The sequence continues at coordinate 7,987 of CAMMZC010000002.1, read as the reverse complement.
CTTTATCTTTCCAGCCTCTCCATATTTAAATCCATAGTCTCCACCAAAATTTTTCTTAGTAGCAATAAATCCAACAAAGCAAAATGCAATAAAAATAAATGGTGTAGTAAATTCTACAAGCACTGTAAAAAGTTTATCTCTAAAAGATGATTGTTTATAATTGTAAGGCTTAGACCCTTCCTTAGCCATTTCATAATAATAATTAAAATCGTGGTCTAAATAATTTGATGTATTAAAAGTTTCTTTTGGAAATTTAGCTAAAAATGTCATATATTCAGATTTAGCTAAGCTCTTGCCTTCTGTATCCATATAAATTGCACCATCATTTTTATCTACATAACATAAAGCCCCATATTTTCCATATCCCCAAACATCTATTGTATCTTTAAAGTAAGTATTTGCATGAATTTTTATTTTCACACTTCCAATAGTAGTTGAAAAATCATAAGGAATTATAGTCCAGTACATCATTTGTGAATCTGTAAGTTCTGACACAAAATTTGAAATATTGTATTTTGCTGTGTATACATTAGAACCATAATTGCTTATTCCCCAACAAAGTTCCACACCATTATATATTTTATTTATTCCACATTTATATGCCTTTTGACTCATTGTTGCTTCTGTATCCCAAGTATCAGTATTTGAATATGTTTTTGTTTTATCATATACTCTAAGATTTGTAATTTGTGAATTTCCTAAATTATAATATGGATGATAAACCTCTGTTCCTTGATTTGTAGAACAAGTCCAAACCTCTGTAACTTCTGCATTTCCATTGTTATCTACATAAATATCCATATTTATGCTACTTATTGAATTTGCATTTACTGATGTTTTTATTCCTAGTGTAATTGCAAATAATACTGATATTAATAATACTTTTAAAATTCTATTTTTCATTTATTTTATCCTCCTATTTTGCCCGTCCCCAAAATCACTCTAGCTCAAATGCACCTGTATATAACTGGTAGTATTGTCCTTTTTCTTCTAGTAGTTGTTCATGTGTTCCTCTTTCTATAATATTCCCATGTTCCAAAACCATTATAGCTTTGGCATTTCTAACTGTTGAAAGTCTGTGGGCAATTACAAAAACTGTTCTTCCATTCATTAATTTGTCCATACCTTCCTGAACTAATTTTTCTGTTCTTGTATCTATGCTTGATGTAGCTTCATCTAAAATCATTACAGGTGGATCATTTATTGCACATCTTGCAATTGATAAAAGTTGCCTTTGTCCTTGTGATAACTGACTTCCATTTTGAGTAAGCATAGTGTCATATCCATTTGGAAGCATTGAAATAAATTCATGTGCATTTGCAATTTTTGCAGCTTGGATTACTTCTTCATCTGTTGCATCAAGTTTTCCGTATTTAATATTTTCTTTAATTGTTCCTGTAAATAGATTTGTATCTTGTAAAACTAAACCTAAAGATCTTCTTAAATCTTCTTTTTTTATTTTGTTTATATTTATTCCATCATATCTTATTTTTCCATCTTCTACGTCATAAAATCTATTTATTAAATTTGTAATTGTAGTTTTTCCTGCACCTGTAGCTCCAACAAATGCAATCTTTTGACCAGGTTTTGCATAAAGTGAAATATTATGCAAAATTTCTTTATCAGGTTCATAACCAAAATCAACATTTTCCATTTCTATATGGCCTTTTAGCTCAATATATTCTAAACGTCCATCATGATGAGGATATTTCCAAGCCCATTTTTCTGTTCTTTCATCTGTTTCTGTAATATTTCCATTTTCATCAATTTTCGCATTTACAAGTGTTACATATCCATTATCTACTTCTGGTTCTTCATCTATTAGTTTAAAAATTCTTGTTGCACCTGCAATTGCCATAACTACTGTGTTTGCCTGACTTGATACATTTTTTATAGGTTGATTAAAACTTCTTGTTAATGCTAAAAATGATGCGATTGTTCCAATTGTAAGTGATGGGACTTTTCCTGAAATCGCCAAGAATGCTCCAATTATTGCAACAAGAACATATTCAATATTTCCAAGGTTATTTAATACTGGCATTAATATATTTGCAAATTTATTTGCATTTACCATATTATTATATAAATTTTCATTTAGTTTATCGAAATTATCTTTCGCTCTATCTTCATAATTAAATACTTTTACAACCTTTTGTCCATTTATCATTTCTTCTATATAACCATTTACTTTTCCTAAAGTTTCTTGTTGTCCTATAAAGTATGAACCACTTCTTTTGGTTATAGACATTGTTACTCTAAGCATTATAGCTACAAATAAAAATATAAATAGTGTTAATTGCCAACTTAAAGCAAACATTGAAATTGTAACTGCAACTAAAGATAAAATCGAAGATACAAGTTGTGGCATACTTTGAGAAATCATTTGCTCTAATGTATCAGTATCATTTGTGTAATGACTCATTACATCACCATGAGGTACTGTATCAAAATATCTTATTGGTAATTTTTGCATTTTTGCAAACATTGTATCTCTTATTTTTTTCAAAGTTCCTTGTGCTATAACTACCATAAGTCTATTGTAAATAAATGTTGCAATTATTCCAAGTAAGAACACTATGCACATTACTAAAATTAAATTTCTTAATCCATCAAAAACTGGATTTTCGGTTCCTAGTAATGGAACAATATATTCATCTATTATTTTTTTGCTAAATAATGGTGCTGAAACTGATACAACAGAACTTATAACTAAACAAACAAATACTAAAATTAAATGTTTTTTGTATTTTTCTGTTATTATTTTTAATAGTCTTTTTACAGTGCCTTTATTTAGCTCAGGTCTTTTATCTTTCATTATTTCCTCCCTTTTTATACAAATCTTAAGTTGTAATTATTCTTCAACATTTGCCTCAGTTTGAGACTCATAAACCTCTTTATAAATCTTATTAGTTTTTATTAGCTCTTTATGTGTTCCAATCGCATCTATTTTTCCTTGTTTCATAACAATAATTTTGTCACATTCTTCTACTGATGAAATTCTTTGAGCTATTATTATTTTTGTTGTATTTGGTATTTTTTTAGCAAATGCATCTCTAATTAATTTGTCTGTTTTAGTATCTACTGCAGATGTAGAGTCATCCAAAATAAGTATTTTAGGCCTTTTAACTAATGCTCTTGCAATACATAATCTTTGTTTTTGTCCACCAGATACATTTGTTCCACCTTGTTCTATATATGTATCATATTTGTCAGGCATTTCCTGAATGAAACCATCTGCTTGTGCTAACTTACAAGCTTCTATTAATTCTTCATCTGTAGCGGTTTCATTTCCCCAACGAAGATTTTCTTTTATTGTTCCAGAAAATAACACATTTTTTTGTAGAACACAAGCTACTGCATCTCTTAAAGTTTTTAAATCATAATTTTTAACATTATTTCCTGCAATTAGAAGACTTCCTTCTGTAACATCATAAAGTCTTGGAATAAGGTTAACAAGCGAAGATTTTCCAACACCTGTACCTCCTATTATTCCAATTGTTTCTCCTGATTTTATTTTAAGATTAATATCTTTTAAAACTTCTTTTTCTTTTTCGCCAATATAGCTAAATCCTACATTTTTAAATTCTATAGACCCATCTTCTACTTCCATTATTGGGTCATCAGTATTTTTTATGCTTGGCTCTTCATCTAAAATCTCTACAATTCTTTTTGCAGAAGCCATTGAAATTGTAAGCATAACAGAAATCATTGTAAGCATCATAATTGAAAATAATACTTGAATTGCATATGTAATCAAGCTTGTAAGTTCTCCTGTTGTAAGTTCTGTGCTATTTGTTGTAACTATTATTCTTGCACCTATCCATGAAATCAAAATCATCGCTGCATACATTGCAAATTGCATAGTTGGTGAATTATATGCCAATATTTTTTCTGCTTTAGAAAATAACTCAAAAATTTCTCTAGATTTTTTATTAAATTTTTCTTTTTCATGTTCTTCTAAATAAAATGATTTTACAACTCTCATTCCTGAAGTATTTTCTTCTACAATATTATTTAAATCATCATATTTTTTAAATACTTTTTCAAATAGTGGCATTGCAAGTCTAGATATTACAAACAAAATAATTGCAACTAGTGGTATTAAAGCAAAAAAGATAAATGACATTTTTACATTTATTTTTATTGCCATAATAAGTGAAAAGATAAGCATTAAAGGTGCTCTAATTGCAATTCTTATTATCATTTGGAATGCATGTTGAACATAAGTTACATCTGTTGTAAGTCTTGTAACTATACTTGAAGTACTGAATTTATCTATATTTGCAAATGAAAAATTTTGTACTTTGTAATATAAATCTTTTCTTAGATTTTTTGCAAATCCACTTCCTGCTTTTGCTGCAAACATTCCAGATATTGCACCAAAAAATAATGATAATAAGGTAAATGCCACTAACGCAATTCCTATTCTTACAGTGTTATCTATTGAAGATTTGTTAATTCCTTCATCTATTAATAAAGCCATAAAATATGGCACAATTACTTCTAACACAACTTCCATTGCAACTGAAAGTGGTGTTAATATTGTTTCTTTTTTGTACTCTCTAATTGATTTTGCTAATTTTTTTATCATTAAAAATCCTCCTGTCTTTATTTATGAATTTTTTAGATTTTAGTGTTTTAGTATAAATTGAAGTCTCTTATTCTTTCCTTAAAATCATTGAAATTTACAAGTTTCCAAGACCAATTATTTGGACTATCTGTTCCTGGAACATTCATTCTCGCGCTATCATCCAATCCTAATATATCTTGAACTGTTATAACTGCCATTCGTGCTTTACATTTTAAGCAATATTGCATAATTCCAATGTTTACATTTATATCATAACATTCATTTCTTCTTAAAAATTCTTTTAGTTTTTCTTTATGTTCATCATCTAATATTTTATACCAACCATAAATTGTTGAACAATCATGATTTCCTGGAAAAACAAGCACATTTTCTTCTTCATTATCTCTATCATAGTAATTATCTAAATCGATAGAAAATTGAAGTATTTTTTGTCTTGTAAATCCATAATGATTTCTAAGTTCTACTGTTTCTTTTCTTATATCTCCTAAATCTTCTATTATTAAACTTTCTGGCTTTACACTACCATCTTTAAATAATTCGTCAAAAAATCCATAGCTAAAACTATCAACATAACATCCCTCTTTGCCAGATTTTCCAAGTGGTATTTTAAAAAATGAATCATATCCTCTAAAGTAATCTACTCTTACTTTATCAAATAATTCTAAATAATATTTAAAAATTCCTACTAAATATTTATAATTATCTTTTTTAATTCCTTCTACATTGTATACAGGGCTTCCCCATTTTTGTCCATCTTCATTGAAGTAATCTGGTGGAGTTCCAGCCTCAAATGTAAACTTGCCATACTTCATTTCAAAACAATCTGAATGATACATTGTATCTACAGAATCAAAATCTGGATAAAAAGGCATATCTCCTATTATCTCAATTCCTTTTGAATTAGCATAAGATTTAAGTTCCATCCATTGCTTAAATAATATGTATTGAAGAAATCCATAGTATTCTTTATTGTTTCCTTTTCTTTTATGCATAAATTCAGTATATTTTTTTATTTCTTTATTTTCTATAAATTCTTTATATTCTTTTGTCTTTCTAAACTTAATAAATGCTTCTATGTAATATTTTTCTTTAAAATTATCATATATAGCTCTATCTGTTTGTTCTCTTGTTTCTGCACCTTTAATCAAACCATCTTCTATTAGTTTGTCTAAAGAAATATAGTCTTCATTTAATGCATAAAAACTAGTTGGTGAATAGGGCAAACCTTTACAAGCATTTATGGGCAATACTTCCCAATATTTTATTCCATTTTCGCTAAGTATATCTATAAATTCATAAGCTTCATTTCCAAAATCTCCAATTCCATATTTGCTTGGAAGTGAAAAAATTGGAAGTAGTATCCCTTTTTCTTTCATTTGTAGTCCTCTTTCTTTTAATAATAAATATATCCCCAGCCACCTGTTGAAAGTAAAACAGGCCATGCATCTGAATGGTAATAACTTAATTTGTAGCTTTTCTTAACCTCTTTTTCTGTTTTAAAAAATTTACTATAAGTTACTTTTTTAGTTCTATCTTTTACATGTCTATCTAAAGATGTGTCAAAAACATATCTTGTATCATTTATTTCTATTATTGTCCAAGTATGTTCTGCCCATCCTCCAGATGTAGTTGAAGTATAACCTCTTGCACAATAAACATTTTTTATTCCCAAAACCTTAACCATTGCAGCAAAAGTTCCGTTAAATTGTTTGCAGTGATAGTCATTATGGCTCATATGATCTACAACATATTTATAAACTGCTTTTACTTTATCATAGTTGTTTTTCTTACCTTTTGTTACTTTCTTTACAATCTTTTTATATTCACCATCTAATTCTTTAAATCCTGTTGAACCTGGTTTTAGTTTAATTTTGTTCATCTGTTTTTTTCTACTACCTGTTGTTTGTTTATGTTTAGATGAATATTGACCATATTCTTTTTTGTTTCCATTATTTTTATATGCTCTTATTTTGTAATAATAAAGTTTGCCTAAACCTATATTTTTCTTGTCTGTATATGATGTTATATTTTTCTTTTTAATTGTTTTTATTTTTTTATAGTTCCCATTTTTAGAAGTTGATCTATAAATTTGATAACCTGAAACCCCTGAAACTTTTTTCCATTTTATTGTAATAGATTTTTTACTATCATTTGATGAAGATTTTTTTATTATAACTTGAGCATATTTGGTTTTTTCTACAATTTTAGAATCTGCACTATAATATTCTTTATTGTCGTATTTTTTATATGCCTTTAGTTTATAATAATATATATTTTTGGCTTTTATATTTTTATCAGTATATGATGTCTTTGAATTTTTAGTTATAGTTTTAATCTTTTCATATATTCCTGTTTTTGATGTAGATCTAAAAATAGCATATCCATCAACATATTTGTTTTCATCCCATTTTATTGTTGCTTTATCATTATAACTTTGAATAGATGGATTTGGAGCAGAAACATAAGGCATAAAAGCAACTGTAGAAAAATCACTTGTTTCTCCATTTTCCTTTACTGCTTTTATTTTGTAAAAATATCTCGTAATAGCTGTTGCAGTTGTATCTGTATAGCTATTAGTTGCAACTGTCTCAATTTTATGAAAATTCCCAGTATCTAAATAGTCTCTATATATTTCGTATTTGCTAGCTTCACTTACATTATTCCATATTAGTTTTATACCATTTGACACAATCTCTGCTTTTAATCCAGTTGGTGCATCTATCTTTCTGACAATTTCATTTTGAAGATTTTCATTAAGTGAGACATTAGTATCATCTGCTTTTACATTATTTGTAAATATAAACATAATTCCTAATATTACAAAACATATTTTTAATACTTTTTTCATTTTCTATCATTCCTCTCTATATTCAACGGCAAGCACAGTTAGAAAAAATTATTTTAAACCTTTTCTTCTTACCATCGGTTTTTCTTTTTATATTCTATCATTTTTATTGTATTTTTACAAGATTTTTTTATTATTTTTTGTTCTATGACAAATTTCGACAGACTTTGCAAAAATATTGTGATATAATGACTCTTACCCTCGAGGGAAAAAGGGGGTGATTGTATGTCTTCTTATGATTTAATATGGAAGTTAGTTCTTATATTATTAGCACAAAAAGATGCTTCCATAAAAGATGAAAAATCAAAAGAAAAAAACAACTAATGTAGGAATACATAGTTGTAAAAAAGCAGGGATTCGCACATTCCCTGCTTTTTTGATTTTTTGTCTTCTTATGATTTAATTGTATAATTTAAACATCATGTCTAAACTATAATTTTAATATATCACATTTTTTTAATTTAGTCAATAATTATTGGAAATTTTTTCTATTTTTTGTGTAAGTTTGTCAATGATGTGAAACAAAAATATATATATAAATTTTGTAGTAC
>CAMMZC010000001.1 GCA_946529215.1 uncultured Clostridia bacterium | reverse complement strand
ATTTGGGACATTTTCATATCCGACTACTTAGGACATTATCATAAATGAATGAGATTTTACAAAAAATGCAATTAAAAATGATTGCAAAGTAAATTTAAATATGTTAAAATATTTTTAGACATATTTAGTAGTTATTAATTTAAAAAAATATAAATTATTTTTATGTCTTTTTACAAAAGACAAAGAAAGAGAGGAATTTTAAAAATGAAAAAATTAAGTAAAACACTGAAAAATAGCGAAAAAGCTATAACTTTAATTGCGTTAGTAATAACTATTATAGTCTTGCTAATATTAGCAGGAATATCAATAAGTATGTTAGCAGGGGACAATTCGATTTTATCAAGAACTGCTGAGGCAAAGTTAAAAACTGAAATATCGCAAATAGAAGAGGTTATCAAATTAGCATATATGGATTTAGTAGGAAAAGAAATAGCAGGAGATGGAAATGAAGCCAATTTAGATAAAGCAGTAGAAGAAGTAAAAAAGGACAAGGCTTATAAAGACAAAATTATTTCAATTTCAGGAGGGGCATATAAGCTAAGTAGCACAGATGTAATTCTTGCAAAATCTGGAACAGACAATAATCAAACATTAACAATTGAAGAAGATACAAGTGCAAGTTCAGGAGCGACATATTATGCAGTAATAAGTGGAAAATACTATAAAATAGAACAAACAAATGGAAATATAAAAATTGCAAAAGAGCCATCATATGTAGATCCAAATAATACAACAGATACAATAAACATAACAGATGATGATGTAACAATAGCAAAAACATCAGACAATAAAGATATTGCAACATTTGAAGTAATAGAAGAAAATAAAGTAAAAGTAACAGCTTCTTCAACAAATGAGGGGAAAACAACAATTACAATAAGAGTAAATGGAAAGACTTATACAGCAAATTTATCAGTAGTAGGAGCTATACAAAATGCACCTGCAACATTAGATGGCGCATTAGAGCTATTAGCTGCAACAGATAATTCAAACCAAAATGGAACAAATGTAAATTATCAAAATATAGAAATGACGACAAGTAATCCGGATGTTGCAACAATAACAACAGAAGGAATTGTAAAATGCAATAAATCAACAGGGGAAGCAATTGTTTCTGCAAAACAAGGAGACACAACAAAGTATTTTAAGGTAATTTCAACAGCCACATTGGCGACAAGTAAAATGACAACAAATAAAACAATAAACAACGAGACTTCAGGTACATCAGACAATCCATTAATACCAGCAGGATTTTATGCAGTAAATACAGAAAAAGCAAAATGGATTTATGACAATGCAACTAATAAAGTAACAGATGCAGACAAAGGTCTAGTAATAATAGATGAAAAAGGAAATCAATTTGTATGGGTTCCGGTAAGAAATCCAAATAGTATGTATGGAACACTAAGTGATGGTAAAAAAGCAGGAAAATTATATACTGCTTGGTCTGGAACAGGAAGTAGCGGAACTAAATCAGCTTTAAATTGGACAGAGCAAAATGGAGTAATGTCTATAACTTCAACAAATCGTAATAGAGAGCCATCTTTATTATCATCTTACTATGTTAACAGTTCATATTTGAGTATAATATCAGATTTATTATATAGTTCAAAATATGGTACTAAATATAAAGACACAGCAAATAATATAGATAAATATGGAAATAGAGATAATTTTGGAAAAACACTGCAAGAAGAATTTGATAGTTTGATAGCAAGTGTAATACAAAATGGAGGATTTTATATTGGAAGATATGAGGCAAGTTTAATAAATGATGAAACAAGAGTTGTTGCAGGAGCAACGTCAATGAGTGCAACAGATAACTCAGCGAATAAGTGGTATGGACTATACGCAAGACAGAGGGCTTTTGCAGATGATAATGAATTAGATTCTGTAGATTCAAGTATGATATGGGGAAGTCAATATGATGCTATGATAAATTGGATGCAAGATACAGGAATAGATGTTACTGCAGATAGGAGTAACATTAATAAGACAAAGATAGATGACGATGAGAATAGAAGAACAGGCGTTTTAATTACTGATAAATTAAACAATATATATGATTTGTTTGGACTCCGTTATGAGTGGACGCTTGAAGCCACCGAGGTACAAATTCGTCTTGCCAGGGGTGGCTATTATGGTAGCCGCCCACCAAGTATTCGAGCAGGCAGGTATGGAGCTACCGATATAACTCCAATCAGAGACACCAAGGATTTTCGGTTCTCGCCCTACTTTATATATCCAATAAAATTGAGTTTTCAATGCGACAGTGGGACGGAGATTTTGCTCAACAGAAACTATGCTAACAAATTGTACTAAATTCCTCGTTCCTCGGAATTGTCGTTAATATATAATTACTATTTGGACTTGAAAAAGTACAAAAAATGGTGTAAAATATAGTTATTAAATAAATAATATGTTAAAAAGATTAAAAGCTCATAGAGATAAAAGATACTGGAAAGCGTTGATATAAAAGAAAAAGATTAAAAACCCATAGGAGAGAAAAAATTAAAAACCCATAGAGAAGTTTCCGCGTTTCACTACTATTATAATTACAGATGGTTAGCCATAGATAGTAACAGGCAGAACGGAAACTTTTTGTTTGGCTAACCATCAGTAATTTCCTATACATAATCGTCCTTTTGATTTTGGCTGTAATATCAATTTCAATGTTATCTGGAGATAACGGTATATTGCAAAGGACAACGACAGCCAAACAAAATACAGAAAGAGCAGAAATAGTAGAAAATGCAAGATTAGATATATTGGCGAAATTATCAGAGAAAAAAGGGGAAAATTTAACTGAAAATGAATTAGAAGAAATATTAATATCTCCTTATTACAAGACTCAAGGAAGTTTATCTAGTGAAGAAAATATTTTAGAAAGAACTTTAACTTCAAAAGATGGAAAATACACAATACCAGTATCTGAAATATATAGTGGTAATTTCATAGATGACATTACACAAATTGAAAGAGATTTTGAAGTAGGAGATTATGTGAATTATACTCCTGCACCAACACAATCTAGTTATACATTTAATTCATCTTATACTGGATATGACAGTGATATAACAGTTTCAGCAGAGAATGAAGATGATGGATTGCATTGGAGAGTACTAAATATAAATGATGATACAGTAGATTTGATAAGCTCAAGACCACTTACTACCACAGGGGTATTCTTCAAAGGAGCGCAGGGATATAATAATGGGGTATATTTATTAAATGAAATATGTAATAAATTATATTCTAATGCAAGTTTAGAAGCAACTGCAAGAAGTATAAATATAGAAGATATACAAGGTCATTTGATAGATAAAAACCTATATATGAATCAAGAAAAAGATCAACTGAATGCTTTTGGAGGTAAATCGGGAAAAATAAAATATGGAGATACATTTGAATATACATCAACAATAGAATATCCTATAAGGTGGAAAAGCGACAATGGAACAGGTGGAGAGAGTTTAAGTGGAAATAATCTTATTACAGATACTACAACAGAACAAAAAAGTGGAATATCAGTAAAACAAACATTTTGGACGGCAGAAAGAAGTACTATGCAATTGGCTTTCAACAATAATATATATTACGAGTTATTCTTTTATCCATCTTCTAACCCTGCGTATTGGGTTGCATCTCGTTCAGTACACTGTGACAAGAGTCGTGCAAATTTTGGACTTCGCTATGTTTCAAACGGAGAAACAGATGTTATAAGTGCTTATATTTTATTCGATTCTTTGACCAATACAAATGCGTATGGACGCTCTATAGTTCCGATAGTTTCTTTATCAACTAATGCCATTCATAAAATAGAAACACCATAGATTCTTAACATTTCATTAATTAAAAAAACATACAAATTAAATATAACAAATAAAATTAATAGATATTTGTATCAATCCTTATCGGAGCGAAAAGTTGTAAACTACTACTTCATCAGCACCAATGATGTATTATTCGAACTCATTTGAATTTAATTTGATGAGTTCGAATTTTTTAGTTTTATGAAAAATTAAAAAAATCTATTGATTTATAAAAATAATTATAGTAAAATAAAGTAAGAAAAAAAGAATGGAGAATAACAATGGAAGAAGAAAAGAAAAAAGCATATTCAGAAGTAGTCGAAATACTTAAATTAATCGACAATGAAGAAAAAATTGAAAAAATACCATTTGAGGTAATAGAATTAATAAAAAATAACTCAGATCCAATTTATAAGCCAACAATAGATAAAGAAAAGCCTTTAGAGGTGCAAGGCTTACGAGACGAAACATTTAGTATTATGGCTTGGATTGCAAATAAATATTGGGGCGAAGACGTAACTATAGAGCAAGGAAGTACTGAGCAAAATTTGTCAAATAACACTGAGACATATAATAAGAAAATTACAACAGAAAATATAAACTCACATAATAAAACATATACAGACGAGACTATTGATGATAATAATGAGACAGACAAGGCAAATAATTTAAATGCTGAAGCAGCCATATATAATGATATGGAACCACAATTATATGAACAGTGTGAAAATCTAGACAACTTGCCAATTCTAAGAGCACAAACAAAATGGTATATACGAATAAAACAAAAGGTTATAAAAATATTAAAATTGCTATTTAGAGGAGCAAAAAATACAAAAGAAGAGTTAAGTTAAAAATAGCTAAAAAAATATATCAATTAGAAAAAATTTATGGATAATAATATATTTTATGAAAATGCTAAAATCATTTACGAAAATCAAAAAACGATTTTTTGTAAATGATTTTTTGCTTTTTATATAAGAAATGAAAATCTCACTTTTAATTGTGATAAAATTCGACTCAAGAATAAGTGAGGTGAGAGAAGTGGTAGAAAAGTTTTGTTTATTTCTTGTTGACAAAATGCGAAGAGAAAATCCTGAAATAAATGATGAAAGAGCAGAAATAATTAGTTATGGTTTACAATTGCTAATAGGTGAAATTCCAAAAATGATTATAACTCTTGCTGTTTCATATATATTGGGAATACTGAATTTAACCATTTTTATGGTATTAGTTTCAGTCCCATATAGAGCTTTTTCAGGAGGATTTCATTTACATACACATATAGGCTGCATAATATCTACAACGTTGTATTACTGTTGCATTCCAAAAATATCAAATTATATCTATTTTAACAGCCAAACTAAAATAGTTTTAGTATTATGTGCTCTGATATTTGGCATCATAATAATTAATAAATATGCACCAGCAGATACAGAAAATGTTCCGATATTGAGGGAAAAAGAAAGAAAACAAAAAAGAATACTATCATATATAACTTATACATTAGGATTAACTATTGCTATCTTAATAAAAAATAATGTATTATCTAATATTATAATTTTTAGCTATTTAATTCAAACTATTATGATTACCCCGTTTGCATATAAAATTACTAAAAATAAATATGGATTTGAGTTATATAATGAAGCTTCTAAAGAGCCAACAGCTTGAAAAGAAAGTGAGGGAGGAACTAATATGTTAAAATTATTATCAAAAATGGCAGAAAAAGCTGCAAAAGCAACAAATACTGCATGTCTTGTAGTATGGGTATTTCATCAACCAAAAATGCCAGCAAGTTTAATAAAAAAAGATTAACTATAAATATGCAATCAAAAAAATCTATAAATATAAGGCTATCTATTAGATAGCCTTTATGCTTTAAAAATATATTTGTAATTCTTGTTTGAAATATTTTTCATTTTTTGAAGTTTTTAGAACAATATTGTTATTATTCATAACGATTTTATTTACTTCCCATAGACCAATACCTGTATGATTTTCTTTGCCACTAATGCCTTTTTCAAATATTTTTTTAGTATCTATATCTTTGTTTAAATATGTATTTTCTATAATTATAATTTGTACATGTTGTTTTCTGGATTCTCTAAAAATTAAGTTTATTTCTTTTTCGTCACATTCTTTTGCAGCTTCAATTGCATTATCTAGAAGTATTCCTAATATTCTAGAAAATTCGTATATAGGCATTTTTAAATTTTCAAAGTCAAAGAAAAATTCAAAATTAATTGTTACTTCTAAGTCTTTAGCTTTTTTGTATTTAGATACAATTAAGTTATAGATTCCTGGGTTATTTATAATATTAGGGTTAAGCATTTGAACACTACGTAATTTATCGCTATCTTTTCTCAAAGAATTATAGTATTCTTTTAAGCCTTCTATATCATTAACTTCTATATATCCGCCTATAATATTTAACATATTATCAAAATCATGTTTAAAACCTCTTACATTATCATATAAAACCGTTAAAGAATTATTATAGCTTTCGGCATTTTCTAAATCTCTAGTTGCAATATCAAGTTTCATTGCCTTGGTTAAACTATAAAAACTAAAAAAGAAATATGCAAATAATAAACCAAAGTTAAATAATGTAAAGATAATTGGAATACTACTGTAATAATAAACTGTTATAAATGTTTGTATTATTAAAGTAAGAATTCCAAGAATTAAATTTAATATGATAGTAGAGAATGTTTTTTTATCATAATTTGTATTTATATTTATTTTAAGTTTTAAATGTTTAAATAGAATTACTATAAAGAATACGATTATATATGCTAGTAGTAAATAGGTAATTCTATATATAGGCGTATTAAAGCCACTTTCATATGATATATTAAAAATCCAGAAAAATGGATTTAATAGTAAACTATTTACTAATCCGAAAATAGAAAAAGGTATAATAATAGCTGAGATGATTTGTATAGTATTATATCTTAAGTATTTTCTTAAAAGTAAAAAAATAAATATGTGATTTATAAATACATTATATGGTTCAGGTATAAATAAATTACAAACTATTGAAAGAATAGCAACAGAGGAAACATAAAAATATAGTTGCTTTTTTGTATAATTTGTTTTTAGTATTGTAGTAAATAATTTAAAAGTAAGATATACTTCTATAAAAGACAGTGGAGTTGTTATTATTTTTGTAATCATCTCATTCTCCGTACTCAAAGCATTCCAAATATTATTTAATATTTCCATTTTTATTAATCACCTCCAAAAATTCATTTTTATATTTAGGACCAATATCACAAAAAGAATTATTAAAATAAACTAGATTATTATTAGATTCAACCTTAGTAATATTATCAATATTTGCAATAAAAGATTTGTGACATTGTACAAAATTACTAGGTAATTTTTCTTTCACTTTCAAAAATGAGCTATAAACTTCATAATCACGTGAATCTGTATGAAAAATAAGTTTCATTCCATCTTTTTTAATATATTGTACTTCTTTTTCAGCAATTATTGTGTTTTTATTATCCAATCTTATATAATTCTTTTTTGTTCCTGAAATATCTTCAAACAAACGAACAACACAATCCTCAATTCTTTGAGAGGTTATAGGTTTGCTAATATAGTCAAATGTTTTATATCTGTATGCAACTAAACCATATTCTAAATGAGCAGTTTCAAAAATTATGTAACAGTCTTTGTTTGACTTTCGTAACTTTTCAGCAATTTGTATTCCTGTTAAATTTGAGTTTAAATCAATGTCTAAAAATAATACATCAACTTTATTTTTAGAAACATACGATAAAAGACTATTTACTTTTGTTGTACCAAAAACTACTTGAGCATCTAAATCGTGTTTTAAAAAAATTTTTTCTAATATTTGAGATAAATCTTCAAGTAGTTTTTTATCATCTTCAATTAATGCAAATTTTAACATAGCAAACCTCCTTTCAAAATGCTTTTTTAACATATATAAAAAACATCTGTTTCTAGACATAATTACTATATTACACTAAAAGTTGAAAAATGTCAATATTTAGAGCGGTGGGACTTTCCGAGGATTTATAGCAAAAAGTAAAGTGAAAAATTCATTTGAATATAACAAACACAAAATAAGGTTTTTTAGAAAAGAATAAAAAATTATTGAAATAGTTGAAATATTAGGTAAAAATGACAATTAATATGAATTAAACATAAAAAATAAAAACATTTTTGAAATTTTTTGTATTTTTTATGATAAAATAAGATTAATTTAGTTTTATAATTACATAAAATTATAGGAAAAGATCGTTTTTTCTATACAAGAAAATCTATGTGCAGAAACTTTAGAAAATTTCGCACACGAACAAAGACGGAGCATATAAGTAATCTAAAAATTAAAAAATCTTAAACGCGCTTTTTTTGTTCTGTAATAAAAATGTAAAGAAAAAATAATATAATTGTAATAAAAAATGAAAATACAATAAAACAAGCACTTTTCACGAATTTTGTAGAAAAAGGACGAATTGAAAAAATTTGAATTATAGTATAAAATTAAATTGTATGAATGTGTATTAAATAAGATAATAGTATTAAGTAAAAGAGGAAATAAAAGAATGAAGGAAGAGAAGGATAAAGCAAAATTATCTATAAAAATAGATGATATCATATTTTATGTAATTATGGTGCCTTTAATAGTTATATCTTGTTTAATAATATGGCAAAGAGTTTTTACTCCGAAAAAGATTCCTAATATTTTTGGATTTAAAATGTTTGTGGTATTAGATGATAAAATGGACGAAAGTATTAATTATGGTGATCTTGTATTTACAAAAAATGTTAATACAAATAATCTAAAAAAAGATAATTTAGTTGCATTTAGAGATAACACAAATAAAGTCGTAATTCATAGAATTACAGACATTTTAGAAGATAATAATACAAAAACATTTACAATGCAAACACAACCAAATGAAGTAGGAGATACGAAATATGTAAAAGAAGATCGTGTAGAGGGGGTATTAATAAACAAAATTACAAAAATAGGATTATTTATTATCTATATGCAAAATATACATATTTTAATTATTTTAGTATGTATTGTTTTAATAATAGGATTAATTATTTATTATTTGGCACAAGAATTAGACAAAAAAGATATGGCAAAAATAAATTAGTTTTTAATATTGTGTAATTATTAAATTAATTATACTTTTTAAAATAAATAAATATAAAAGGAGGAAGAAAAATGAAAAATATAGAAAGAAGAAAAAGAACAAAAAGAGCAATTTTCGTAATAATTGCAATATTACTTGTTGTATATTTAATAAGTGGTACATATGCAAGATATACTAAGGAAGGAAAAGCAGATGCTAAAATTGATATTGCAAAATGGGCAGTATCAATAAAAAGTGGTGATAAAACATTAAACTCAACAAGTCAAGATATTACATTTAAAGTAAAAAATAATGATAATGTAGTACCTGGAAAAATAGCGCCTGCAGTTACTGCAGAAGCAGAAGTTGAATTAGACTTAACTGGAACAGAAGTTGCAGTTGACTTTACAGCTACTATAGGTGCATTGACACCAACAAATTTACCAAGTTCTGATAAAATTACATTAACTTCATCTGTAGATGGAGGAACACCAGGAACTGCTCAAACTATTGATTTAGTTGGTAATACAGCTTTTACTTCATCAAATGGTAAAAAGAAAGTTAAATTAACATTAACTTGGGAAAATGATAATGAAAATAATGCAGATGATACTTCTACAGGAACAACAGGTGGAACATTAACAATTCCTGTAACATTAACTGTACAACAACATATTGATTAATTAGAAAATAATTTAAAAAATCAATATTTTAAGTTGAAAAAACTTAGAATATTGATTTTTTATTGTAGATGTAATATTTTTGTAACCAAAATGTCACAAAAATTTAAAAGAACAAAAAAGCTATGAAACAACTGAAATTATTGAAATATTATAAAAATGGTGTATTGAAAAATTTTTTTTGCTTTGATATAATTTTATTAGTAAAATAGCGTGTATTGTATCTAATTTGCATATGTTTATAAGAAAGAAAGGAGAGATTGTAATGAAACTAAAAGAACACTATTCAATTAACAGCAGAAAAAGTATAAAACCATTTTTCAAACTAATATTGTTATTTTTTGTTTGTATTACTATTTCTCATACATTTGCTAGATACGCATACACAACATCAAATAATGGTGTGATTTCAATTGCTAAATGGAATATAGAAGTTAATGGAGTAGAAATAAACAATACAACAAACAACTTAAACACCAGCATAAATCTTTTAAATGTAGCAGATAATAGTACAAATATAGATTCAGGAGATGAATGTTATTTTGATATAATTCTAAATCCAAAAAATACAGAAGTATCAATTTCTTATTCTATTATAATTGATTTAGATGAGTCAAATTTGCCAGATGGTACAAAAATTCTAAAATATGAGAAGTATACAAATACTGGAGAATTAGAGAAATTTGAAAATATAAATGGAAAAACAGTTAATATATCAGAACATATTGCATTATCAGAAGAAAAAACAGCACTAGATGATATATCTGCTAGAAAATATAGATTTTATTGTAAATTACCATTCCCGGCAGATATAGATAAAAATCAAGAGCTAGTAGTTAGACCTAAAATAGAAGTTGAGCAATACATAAACTAGAAAAGGAGGAACAACTTGAAAAGGATAAATAAAATTAAATATGGATTAATTTTAGTTGTTTTATTAATTATTATTGCAGTAATTTTTCCTACATTTATGAGATATAAAGTTAGTGTTACAGCTAATGTTTTAGGCTATGCACAAAATCCAACATATATAGTAGAATACAATGCTAATGGTGGAGCTGGAAGTATGGAGGCACAAGAATTTGAAAGTACAGTTGCTCAAAATTTATATAAAAGTACATTTTCAAAAGATGGTTATAGTTTCGCTTTTTGGAATACAAAAGCAGACGGAACAGGCAAAAGTTATGAAGATGAAGAAGAAGTGAATAATTTAGGGACTAAAAATGGTCAAACTGTAACATTATATGCAATGTATGAAAAATTTAGCTATGAAGACACAGGAGATCATGTATTTAATGGAACTTCAGATTATATAAATACAGAAATATATTTATTTAGCAAGAAAAATATTAATAAAAATTTTGAAATTTCATTTGAAATAAAAGATTATACAAGTAAGAAAAATCAAGATACTCTATTTAGCTCAATGGATGAAACAGAAAGTCCATGGCCTGGATTTGTATTTAGATTTGATAAAAATACAAACATAGAAATAATAGGAAATGCAACTAAAGGTACTGAAAAAAGGGTTTCTTTTCCACAAGGTTCAGTAAGCAAAATAAAAATAAAAAGAATAGATGGTATTTTATATATAAACACAGATGATGGTGAAGATAAAGAAGTTATAAATTTCTCAACAATAAAACATGCATTTTATGCACCTTTATCTATAGGAGCAAGCTTAAATGCTAATTTAACTCCGCAAAGATATTTCGAAGGAACTTTGTCGAATATAAAGGTAACATTACAAGAATAATAAAAAAATGGTGATAAAAATGATTTATACTGATAAAATGATAAAAACTAGAAAAGGCAATATAAAAAAAATACATAAGATTTTAAAGATTATAATATATCCAATTATTATAGCAATTTTGTTGGTAATTTTATATTTAGGGTATATGAGATATGTAAAACACGAAAAAGATGTTAATATATTTGGATTTAGGCAATATGTAGTTGCTACTGGAAGTATGGAACCACAATATAATATTGGAGATTTAATAATTACAAGAGAAATACCTGAAGAAGAAATAAAAATCGGAGATATAATTAACTATATCTCCGAAAATAAAACAGATACAATAACTCATAGAGTAGTAGATATAATAGAAAAAGATGGACAAACTTATTATAAAACAAAAGGAGATAACAATAATAGTGAAGATTCAGAATTAGTACAATATAGCCAGATTAAAGGAAAATTATTATTTAAAGTTAGTAAATTAGGAACATTATTAACTGAAATGTTTACAGGAACAGGTATTGCAATTTTAATTATCATCATAATAATATCATATACAAAAGATAAGGATAAAGAAGAAAAAATCTTAGCAAGAGAAAATGCAAGAAAATTATATAATGTTCCAAAATATGAGGAGAATGATACTTAATGATATTTTATAATAATAAAAAATTGAAAGCTCAAATGGAAGCTGATTACAAAGAATTAGAAAATTATAAAAATTCATATAGCAAAAGAATTTCTTTATATAATACTTATTTAGATACTATGCAAGTATTCGAAGATGGAATTACAGATAAAAATAATCTAAATAAAGAAGAGATGGAAAATAAAATACAAGTATTTCAAACACAAATAGATGTAATTAACAGTAATTTGGAGATTTTGAACAATTTGCTTGAAGATATTGATTTTAATGACAAAATAAGAAAGAAAAAAGTAAAAAATTTGAAGCAAAATTATAAAGAAATTAGAAATAATTATATAGCAAATAGTGTTTTTGAAGAACAAGTAACAGAAAGCTATATAAATGGATTAATGTGTGATTTAGCAAAAACACTTGAAAAAAATAAAGAAGAACACGAAAAAGAAATGGAAAAAGTTTTAAATGAAAATACAAGTATTTTATATTTGCTTGAAAATGAAAACGCTAATTCCTATGAAGAGCCAAAGATGAATACTGCTGAAGAAAAAGAAGAAAGTGATATTAAGTTGAAAAACAATAATACACTTTTAATATCTGAAAAACAAGGAAAAGTTGTATTACCATATAGAGCAGAGGAAGTAATAAGTATTTTTAATCAAGAAACTAATAAATACAACTCAATAGATGATGTAATAAATGATAGATTTACAAGAGATTTTTCAGATTATAAAATACAATTTGCAAGTAGATACAGAGAAACAATGAAATTAGCTAGAGAAAGAGAAAAATATAGTTTTATAGATGCAGTAACACTAGCACTAGAGATGATGAAAAAAAGATTTTTACATCCAGCTATAATTTCAGCTTGCAGAACTTTGAATGAATTGGATGTGTATTTGGATTGCCTTGATAAAAACGAATTGGAAGATTTTAAGATTTTTAAAATAAAATATGAGCTTTATCCAATGCTAGCTAAGCCAAGAAATAGTAAAAATAGAATAAATAGTTTTATATAAATAACTAAAGATTAAGGCTAAATGCCAATAGTTTAGGTAGAAATCAGAAATGATGATTTCTACCTAAATTTTTAGTTATTTTTTTATTCTTAAAACATATAATTAAAAAAAGAAAGGGAAGAAATTATTATGAAAAAGCAAATTAAAACTATAATTTTAGGTGGATTACTTACATTAATAATAACATTAAGTTACATGTCAGGAGTAAATGAAAATGGATTAGCTACGAATTCTGAGACAGGTTTAAATAACAAAAAAATAGAATGGGGAATACAAAGGAAAAATAATCATGAACAACCGAATTTAGGCCAAAAAAATGTGGAACTAATAAATAAATATAATGGAATGGCACTTGGATCGTCAGACAAAAAATATATTTATTTAACTTTTGACTTAGGCTATGAGGCAGGTTATACTACAAAAATTCTAGATGCTCTAAAGGAGAATAATGTGCAAGGAACGTTTTTTATTACAGCTCATTATGTAAATACTGCATCTGATTTATTGCAGAGAATGATAAACGAAAAACATATAGTTCGGCAATCACACCATTAATCACAAGTCGATGCCAAGCCTTTCAGATGATGAGTTAAAAAAAGAAGTAATGGGACTACATCAATCTGTATATGAAAAATATAATTATGAAATGAAATACTTAAGACCACCAAAAGGCGAATATAGTGAAAGAACTTTAAGTTTATGTGAAGATTTAGGCTATAAAACAGTAATGTGGTCATTTGCGTATGTAGATTGGGATGAAAAAAAGCAACCAAGTGAAAGTGACGCAATGGACAAAATAATTTCTAATTTGCATAATGGAGAAATAATGCTTTTACACGCAACATCAAAAACAAATGCAGATATTATGGATAAAATGATAAAAAAAGTTAAAGAAGAAGGCTATGAATTTAGGAGTTTGGAGGAGTTTGTGCAATAGTTATTAAATATATAGTTAGTTTCAGAAGAAAAAAGATAATTTTGTCGTTCAACCCCGCTTTACATTACGCTTCATACAATTTCTAATTAAATATTTTATGGTTCCCCCTTGTCATATTTGCAAGGGTACCACCATTTTATATTTAATAGAAATTGTAATTTGCTTCATTTAAGCTCTTTCACTTTAAATTTATCTTTTTTCTTCTAAAAATAAATTATGTTTTATTTAAAAGGAGAGGATGAGTTTTTACAATGAAAGGAATAAATAGAATAAATCGAATGCTTGAGCTTCCAAAAGAAACATATACAAATGAACCCAAAATTACAATTACAGGATTTAATGAACTTATAATAGAAAATTATAAGGGAATTCTAGGGTATGAGGATTATTATATTAAACTTAGCACATATATAGGAAGTATAAATATTAATGGATTTGGTTTAAATCTTGACAAGATGACAGAAGATTGTTTAAAGATTACAGGAAAGATTGAGTCGTTAGATATTGAAAGACAAATAGAATAAAAAATAGAATGAAAAATCCTAATTAACTATAATAGTATGTTTATTTTTTTGCATAAAAACATTGTAATTATTTGTCATATATGATAAACTATTTTTAGAAAATAAAAGGATGCAAGTTAAGGCGTGTTGCTGCATCAGAATGGGGGTTTTTATGCGAAAAAAAGTTGCAAAATGTATAGTTTTATTAGTTTTTATTGCAATTGTTATAATAGCTATATTTAATACATACAATTGGATTGTTAGTGGTAAACAATGTATAAAAATTAATACATCAAGTAAAGCTTATACAGAAAGTGATTTATATGTATCTATTATTGCACAAGACAAAGGCGTAGATTTAGATACAAAAACAAATTTAAAATTACTAGATTCAAAAGGGAAAACTATAAAAGACGTAAAAATAAAATATGATGGTAATAGTGCTATTTTAAGTATTCCAAAGATTGAGACTGGAAATTATCTTTTAGAAGCCAAAGTATCTAGCAAAGCAGGAAAAGATACTATACAAAAAGAAATTTATATTTCAGATGGAAATCTTGAAAATGTTACTATTACTTTAGATAAGGGAATATATAAACCTGGAGATATAGTAAATTACAGAGCTTTATTAACTAGTAAACAAAATGATGAACCTATAAGTAAAGACATAAATGTTAGTATATATGATGGAAATGACAATAAAGTATATAATGAAAATGTTAAATCATCTGATTATGGTATAATTAGTGGGAAATTTTCACTAGCTAATGAAGTAAATAGTGGTTTATATAAATTGGTAGTAAAAACAAAAGAAAACGAAACAACAAAACAATTTAAAGTAAATCCTTATGTTACTCCTAAATATGAAGTGAAAATAGATTACGATAAACAAAACTATTTAGTTGGACAAACTGCCAAAATAACATTTCATTCAAATTATTTTTTTGGAGAAACTGTTAAAAATGCTAATCTTAAGGTTTTTATTAATAATGAAAAATATAAAGATTTAAAAACAGATTTCCAAGGAATAGCAACAATAGATTATCAAATAAAAGAAGCTAAAACTTATAATATAAAAGTTGAAGCAGTAGATTCTTCAAACTATTATGTAGAAGCATCAAGTAGTTTTACAGCAGGAACAGATATATTTGAAGTAAAGTTACTTCCTGAATATGGAAAATTAGCTATTGGAAAAAAGAATGATATATATGTATTTACCAACAAAGCAGATGGAACGCCAGTAAAGACTTATGTTACAATATCATCAAATAATTTTACAAAACAAATAGCAACAGATGAAAATGGTATTGGGAAATTTTCAATAGATATACAACAAATAAATAATAATACAAATTATTATGAAAGTTATAAAAATTATTCAAATAACACGAGACAATTCAATATAGTTGCACAAGATATAAGGAATAATCAAGTAAGAAAAAATATATCTTTAGAAACAGAGCAAAGAAATCTTTTGGTTTCAACTAATAAAGCAAAATATCAGCAAGGTGAAGATATAAAAATAAAAATTTCTTCTATAACAGAAAGTGCAAAAAATATTTATTTCTTTAAAGATGATAAATTAATAAAAATGTTAAGTACAGATTTAGAAGATACAACAATAAATTTGGATGATACTTATGGATTAGTTGATATCTATGTAACAGATAATACAAATAAAAGTAATTATTATTTTTATAATTCAAACAAAAACACATTTAAAAAGACAATTTTTATAAAACCATCCAAACAACTAAATATAAGTATAAACACAGATAAAAAACAATATAAACCTAGAGAAAATATAAATATTTCCTTTAATGCAGTAGATGAAAATAAAAATGGAACAGATGCAGCACTACTTGTAAGTATGTTAGATAATTCTATTTTGAGCTTAGCCAATAACGATCTATCTATAGATAATGTGAAATTAGCTCTGCAAAATATTAAGTTTTCAAATGATCTAGATGCAGCTACTTTATATTCTTGTATAATGGATGATGTATCAGAACAGACAGTGATGGCTCTTCTTCTAAAACAAGGAAATAAAGATATAAATATATCGGAAACAGAAATGTATAATAAAAAGCAAGAACAAAAATCAGCTATAATTTCAATTATTTCGATTGCAATTATTGTAATAACAATTATAACATTTTTGTGTAGAAAGTTTAAGTTTTTTAGAAATGTTATAAAACATATAGTTAATTTTGCAATGTTTGACTTAATATTATTAACATTATTCGTAAGTATAAAAGAAGAATATTTTTGGAGAATAGATTATACATGGATTCCAGTTGTATTAATAACAGCAATAGGTTTGGCAATATATATTGCGCTATTATTTAAACTAAATGAAAAACTGTTTAAAACATCATTAACAATAATTTTAGTATATTTAGTATTTATGTTATTTGGATTTTTAATAATTGTTTTAGAAGTATCAGCTTTATGGATTGGCATTATTTTTGCTATATTATTACTAACCTATGCAATTTTAGCTAGAGTAAGTGAAGCAAAAAATTTAAAAATAAACAAGTACATGATAATTATAACAAATGAGATAATATATTTTCTAAAATTTATTGGAGCACTTGTTATTTCTTTTACTATAGGTGCATTTATACAAGGAATAATAAGTATAGATGGAATAATAGTACCAATAATTTTGATTGGTATATATGGTTTTAATTATTTGTTTAATAAATCAAATGAAGATAAATTAAAAGAGAATAATTCCAAAACAATTTTATTATTAGTATTAATTATATTAGGAATTATGTTTTTAATATATAATACAATAATTGCAATTAAAAATTTTTCTGGTTCTATTAGCAATTCTTCAGTTTCAAGAGAAGTGGATATGATAACTGCAACAGGTGAAGATCCAATTGGAATAAACCCACAAGATATAGTTGGAGCAGCAGAAACAGATAAATCTAATTCATCAATTTTTGATAGATTTGGAGTTAATTTTGCAACAAGTATTGATGAAACAAATTCAGTAAAAGATGAAGTTAAAATAGGAGAAAAAGTAAAAGCTACAAAAGACGATAATATAAGAAATTTATTTTTAGAAAGTATGTGCTTTATTCCTGAATTAATAACAACAAATGGACAAGCTAATTTAAATTTAAAATTAAGTGATAATATTACAACATGGACTATTCAAACAATTGGAAATACAAAAGATGGAAGAATAGGATATGGAGTATTAAATGATGTAAAAGTATTTAAAGAGTTTTTTATAGATTTTGAATTACCAAAAAATTTAGTCGAAACTGATAATGTAAGTATTCCAGTAACAATATATAATTACACAGATAAACAAATAAATACAACATTAAAAGTTAAGCAAGAAGATTGGTTTAAAATAGATAATAATAATATAACAATAAATGTAAATGCAAAGTCTTCGAATATGGTATATGTACCAATAACAGTTTTAAAAGCTGGTAATAATAAATTTAGAGCAGAAGTATCTAGCAATACATTGACAGATATAGTTGAAAAAGAATGTAATGTTTCTACAAAAGGATATAAGCTAGAAAAGGTAGTTTCTACAGGTAACTTGGATGGAGATATATCAGAAGATATATTATTTCTAGATGATATAATAGAAAATACTGCAAAAGCAAAAGTAAAAATCTATTCAGGAACGATGTCACAAATAGTTGAAGGAATGGAAAATATATTTAGAATGCCAACAGGATGTTTTGAGCAAATTTCTTCAAGTTTATATCCAAATATTTTAGCATTAAAATATTTGGAAGATAAAGGGATAGTAAATGAAGAGATAAGAAATAAGGCAATTTCTTATATATCTTCAGGATATCAAAAACTTTTAACTTATGAGGTTAAAGGAGAAAGTGGCGGATATTCACTATATGGAGAATCTCCTGCAGAAACAGTTTTAACAGCTTATGGTCTTATGGAAGTAACTGATTTGAGTAAAGTATATAATGTAGATAAAAGTGTTATAGAAAAAATGACAAATTATTTATACAAAAAGCAAAATACGAATGGTACATTTACGATTACAGGTTATCATCTAGGAGGAGCTAATTCAAAAGAAAATTTAGCATTAAATGCTTATATAACCTGGGCATTATCAGAAAGTAATCCAAATGATGAAAGATTAAGTAAATCTGTAACTTATTTAAAAGGAAAAATAGACAGCATAGATGATAATTATACACTTGCATTAGTAGCAAATATTTTAGCTAATGTAAAAGATAAAGAATTAAATAATGTACTAAAAAGATTGGTAAATAACACAAATATAGATGGAAATAAAGCATATATTACATCAAATACTATGGATTATTATGGATCAAGATATGATGTTCAAACTATACAAACTGTTGCACTTACATCAATGGCTTTATCTAAAGGTTCATATAGCAAAGAAACTAATAAAAGGTTTATAGATTATTTAATAAGTAAAAAAGATACAAGGGGAACATGGTATAGTACACAAGCAACAATTCTTGTATTAAAAGCATTAAATGAAAACAATAGTAAAGGAAGTTTAGAAAATCAAACAATAGCAGTAAAAATGAATTCAGATGAAAGAAAAATAGAAATTAAAGATAATCCACTTGAACTATATGAAGTAACATTTGAAAATTTAAATAAAGAAAATAAACTAAGTATAGATATGGAAAAAGGAAATGCATATTATGAAGTTGTTGAAGAGTATTATATACCTTATGAAAAGGTAAATACTCAAAATGATAATATCGAAGTATCTGTACAATGTAATAATAATTTAAAAGTAAATGAATTATTAAAAACAAATGTTAGAGTAATAAACAGAAGTGAAAATACTATTTTAAATGGTATGGTTACAATTGCTATACCACAAGGATTTGTAGTAAATGAAGAAAGTTTAATGTTATTAGAAAGTAAAGGTATAATAGAAAAATATGAGATGTCATACACAGGAGTTAATATCTATTTAAGAAACTTTGAAGTAGGTCAAGTGGTAAACTTGGGCGTAAACTTTAGAGCAAGCTATCCTGTGAAAATAACTGGTATGAATGTAAGAGCTTATGACTATTACAATCCTAATGTTGAAGGCAAATCTATGCCAATAGAAATTAATGTGAAATAGAGAGTTGAAAATATCTACAGATTTTAGTACTTAAATCTGTAGGTATTTTTTTGCGCTTAAAACATAAAATTAAATAAAGAAGTTAATGTGCAAAAGAATCGACAATAACGGATGTGAGGTGGATTTTTTCCTCCGTCCCCAAAAGGAACCCAGAAAGGAGCCTACATGTATATAGGAATTTTGCTAAGATTAATATTTGGCTATGTAAGAATAGAGGTTGAAGGCTACTATATTGAGCGATTTATAAATATATGCCAAAACAAAAAAATATTTATATGGAATTTAAAAAGAAAAAAAGGAGTAAAACTCTACTTAAATATAGGAATAAAAGATTTTAAAAAACTTAAAAATATAGCAAGAAAAACAAATTGCAAAATAAAAATAAATAAGAAAAAAGGAATACCGTTTATTTTACATAGATATAAAAAAAGAAAAATATTTGCAATTTTTTTAATTATAATTGCATTTGCTATATATACAAGTTCAAAATATGTGTGGAATATAGAAGTTCAGGTTGAAGATAATTTACAAATAGAGCAAATTGAGGAAGATTTAGCAGATTTGGGATTAAGAAAAGGGGTACTTAAATCAAAAATAGAAAAAGAAAAATTAATTAATGAACTTAGGCTTAAAAGGAATGATATTTCATGGATTGGAATTGACTTAAAAGGTACAAATGTAATTATAAAAGCTGTAAAAGCAGATGAAAAACCTGATTTACTAGATAATTCGGATTACTGCAATATAGTAGCAAAAAAATCTGGTATTATTACAAAAATAATTGCGCAAAATGGTACAGCTGTAGTAAATGAAGGAGATGAAGTGAATGAAGGAGATATTTTAATTGCAGGATATATGGAAGGAAAATATACAGACAAAAGATATGTGCATAGTCTTGGATTCGTTCAGGCAAAAATAAAATATTATAAAAGTGAGAGAATTTATCTAAATCAAGAAAAACTAAAGGATACAGGAGATGAAGAAAAAAAGTTTCAAATAAAATTCAATAATTTTCAAATAAATTTTTACAAAACCCTTTCAAAATTTAAAATTTATGATACAATATATACAGAAAAAAAATTAAAAGTATTTTCTAATTTTTATTTGCCTATTTCTGTAGTGGAAATAACAAATAAAGAACAAGTAAAAGAAATGCAAAAATACAATAAAGAAGAAGCAATTGAATTAGGAAAAGAACAATTAAGCAGAGCGATTGAAAAAGATATAGCAAATAAAGAAAACATACTTGAAACAAAAGTTGATACAATTGAGCATGAAGATAGTGTTGAAGTGTGTGTAACCTACGAGGTATTAGAAAATATAGAAACATATAAAAAAATTGAATTTTGAAAGGATGAGAAACTATGGTAGAAGAGAAGAGTTTGAAAATAACAGGAGCGAATAAAACATTTTTTACAAAATTAACAACTACAATAAATAAAATTTTAATACCAACAAAAGTAGGAATAAATGGATTGTTGATTTCTAGCAAAAGAAATCTTATGATTAAAGCATTTGATAAATTTACATCTGATGACTATGAAGCAGATGAAAAAGATAACTTAGAAAAAAAATATGAATCAGCATATACTGCATATTTAGAGTCACTTGATAAATATGTAATGGATTCAGTTTATAAAAAAGTAAAGAATAATACTGCGACAGATTTCGAAAAAGATGCATTATCTAGGTATTATGGGGTAATATCTTTAAAAGAAAATGAATATGTAGAATATAAATTTAGAAAACAAAAATATTTAATAGAACTTGATGCTCAAAATGTAAGAATTTCAAAAAAAGATAAATTAATAGATAAATACAATAAATTTTATGTATCTAAAATGGATTGGTTATATAAAGGAATTTTAAAAAATTATTCTATAAAACTTGCAGATACTACAAATGTTTATGACTCAAGCAAAGAGTGGATTTATATAAAAATTTTTAATACATTGGAAGAATACATTAGAAATATTTTACCTTTAAAATTTGAAATAGATAAAGATCAATATAACGAGATAAAAAAAGAATATGATAAATATGAAGGATTTTCTGTTGGAAAATTAGATCAAAGAGACCAAATAGAAAAAAATATGTTTTTACTAGCAATTAGCAGAAAATTATTCACACATAGTTTACCACTTGCTGTTGCAGAACAGTGTTATAATAAGATTTTAAAAGATGCAAGAGCTTTGGTACAAGATACAAAAATTGCTGCAAAGAGAGAAAAAGCTTACAATACTTTAATAAATGTAATAGAAGAGTATAATACAAGAATGTTATCAACTAAAGTTTATTGGAATGATATGAAAGAAAGAGAAAGCTTTAAGAATTTTTGGCAAGAATTTAAAGGCATTGAAAAACTTAAAGAGACAGATTATATAGAATATATTAAGCAAAAAGAAGTATTGTTTATAAAAAATGATATGACAAAAATACAAGATACAAAATATGATTATTCAGGTTTAATAAAATATTACAAGAGAAAGTTAGTCGATTATGGAGTTATGAAACAAATAGATAACTTTAAGTCTGAAGGAAGATATAGTTCTAAAACAAAAATAAGAGAATTGGCAGAAAATAATAAAAGCATATTTTAGTTTTGGGTCTTAGAATTTTATGATAGTATACAGATAAGTTACAAATTTTAAGGAGTAAAAATGGACAAGTTCGAAATTCAATACTTAGATATTGAAGAAAAAAAAGAATATGAAGAAATAATAAAAAAGGTTGTAGAGGAATGTTTTAAAGTAGAAGGTTTAGAAGATTCAAAACTTTATATAAGTATTACTCTTACAACACCTGAAAACATAAGGAAATATAATAGAGAATATAGAAACATAGATAAAGAAACAGATGTATTGTCATTTCCAATGTTTGAAAAAGAGGAATTAGAAACAAAAATAAAAAATAAAGATTTTGAAAATATAGACATTTTAGGAGATATGGTAATTTCAATTCCTCAAGTAGAAGTTCAAGCTAAAGAATATGGACATAGTTTTGAAAGAGAACTTGCATATATGGTAGTCCATAGTTTTTATCACTTGATGGGATATGACCATATAAAAGAAGCAGATAAGCTTAGAATGAGACCTAAAGAAGAAAATGTGTTAAATAAGCTTAATATAACAAGAAATTAGGAGGTATTTGGTATGTCAAGAAAAGAAAGAAAGTCTAAAAAAAGTATTTTTATAATCGCTATTATAGCAGTAATAGTAATTTTAGGAGCTGTTTTGGGAACAAAAATATTTTTAGATAAAAAGAATGCTCAAAATACACAAATTGCACAATCAAATGATGTTGAAAATGATGTTACCGAAAATGAAGTAACAGAAGAACCACAAATGGAAGTAAAAAAAGAAGCGGAGATTTTTAAAGGTGATGACAGACCAATTGCTGTAATGATAGATAACCATAAAGGAGCATGGCCACAAGCAGGACTAAACAAAACATATCTTGTTTATGAAATAATTGTAGAAGGTGGAGAAACAAGGTTAATGGCATTATTTAAAGGACAAGATGTAGATACTATAGGACCTGTACGTAGTTCAAGACATTACTTCTTAGACTACGTAATGGAAAATGATGCGATTTATGCACATTATGGATGGAGCCCAAAAGCTAAAAATGATATTTCTAGTTTAGGAATAAACAATATAAATGGAATTTATTATGGAAAGCCAACATTTTGGAGAATTTCTGCAAAAAAAGCTCCACACAATGCAATGACTTCTACAAAAACAATTTTGCAAGCTGCAAAAAAGAACAATTATAAAACTACTTCAAATGTTTCAAGTGTATTAAAATATGCAAGTGAAGAAGTAGAACTTGCAGATGGACAAAAAGCTACAGAAGTAAAAATACCACATTCATATATGCAAAATGTTACATATAAATATGATTCGAAAACTGGTAGATATACAAGATATGCAAGAGGAGTTCTTCAAAAAGATTACACAACAGGAAAAAGTATTACAACAAAAAATATTATAATAATGTTTGCAAATAATTCACAACTAAATGATGGAACGACAAAGGATAGACAAGATTTACACAATATAGGAACATTTGATGGATATTATATTACTAATGGAAAAGCAATAAAAATTAAATGTAAAAAAGAAAATAGAAGAAGTAAAACTATATATACAAATGCTACAACAGGAGAAGTTTTAGAAGTAAATGATGGAAACACTTGGATTAATATTTGTCCAAAGAGTGCAAAAGTTTCGATAAAACCTTAAATATTTTAGAAAAAATGCAAATTTAAGAATTCTAAATTTACATTAAATTCTTGCTATTTCAATATTTTGTCGATTTTTGTCGAAATGTTTTTCTTGACATTTACATAATTTTATAGTAAAATGAATATAGTATAAAAAGAGGTACGGCTCTATAATAATGTAGGAATTAGTGCAGGGTGAATAGACCTGTTGTTGACTACACAACGGAAAAATCTGGAACCTAAACAAGTAATGCAGGCCAGACTGCAAGACAATGTAGGAATTAGTGCAGGGTGAATAGACCTGTTGTTGACTACACAACGGAAAAACCGTACATTAAATGGGTAGTATTTTGAGTTGAACAAAATATTGCCCATTTATAAGTTTATGAGATAGGAGATATATGTATTACAATAATTATAACAACAAAGAAATAATAAATAGAATATGTGAAAGCGCAAAAAAATATAAGACGAATCTTTTAAATAAAAATATTATATTTATTTTTAAAGACAAGAAAAATAGAAAAATAGAATTTATAGAAACATTATTTTTAGGGCAAAACTTTTTACATTTTACAGGAATAAAGTATAAAAAGAATGCAGAAGAGTTTTTTAAAGAATGTTTAAAAAATAGAATTTCACCTAATAGTATAAAAATTAAAGATAAGCAGTTTACTCAATTAAAATTAGAAATTTTAGAAAATGCAATGTATATTAGTAAAAGTGCTAAAAGAATAGGTGAATATAATGAAAATAAGTTAAATATTAAAATTGAGAAAGTCGTTGGAAATACACACTTCTGTTTAGGTTTTTCAAAGTTAAATTCTAATAATGAAAAAATGAAATATTATTATCCTAAAACATTAATTCAAGACAATTTGAAAAATAACATAATTGAAGACAACAAGATTATAGCTATTTTTTCTAAAAATAAAAAATCCAAAGTATATAAAGAGGTTACATATTTTTCGAAAGATATAGATATTCAACAAATATTTAAAAATAATGATTTAAAAGATATTGTTGATATTGAAAATATGTATAGTGAAAATTTGAATTATAATAAAAAAATAATTGAATTTCTAGAACAAAGACGGAGCGTGTGAATAATTTTAAGACAATAAAAATTCAATCACGCTCCTGTTGTTCTCATATATCAAATTCTTTCGAATTTTTATATTTGAACAATTTTTGCAAAAACGCCAAAATTGGATTTGTACGTTTTTTAGATAGTGCTGTTTCTTGACCACCATTTTCCAACATATTACATTTATGCTCTAAACTATTCATTGTTTCTACATAATAATTATCAAAAAATGTGTAATCTTCCGTTGTTCCAATTAATTCAGCAAAATCTGATAATTTATGTCTAAATTGCTCTAATTCTTCAAGGTTAGAAATTTTATTAAATTCATATTCGAAAAACTCTTTTATTATTATATTTTGTGTTTTTAAGTAATTGTTAGAAATTTTTTCTTTTAAATTTTCTATTTTTTTATTAATGTTATCAGCTTTTGAATCTCCATCTTTTAAAGAAAAAGCTTTATTGTTTAAAATAACTATTTTTTCTTCATATTTTAATATACTATCTAATAAAACTAAAAGCTTTTTGTATGTTTTTTCAGAAGTTATCTCTATAATTTTATTTTTAAAATCATCTGTAGAAAATAGGGTACTTTTAAATAATATATCTTTTCCTGTGAAAAATATAAGTTGATTTAGCAAACTACATTCAAGAGGGTAGTATGAAGGACTAGGTGTTACAAGAGAAATTCCATAATATTTTTCAAAATCTGCATCTACTCCAATTATAATGCATGAAGTATATTGAACAGCGGCTTCATTTAAGGCTAGCCCTGTAGGTTTAAGATTATTATAGGTACATAGACCAAGTTTTAATAATTTACCATCATCATCTTGGATTTTTTGAATATGATGAATACATTCATGAATTGCAAATTCTTCAATATCTGAATAATCTATATTTTCGTTAAAGTAGATAGAAGAATCTTTATAATAATAATTTGCTTCTGCCATTCCTTCAATCATTTTAGCTCTGTACATAGTTATTTGTGAAAGTTCTTTACAAAGCTCTTCTTCAGTAATTTCAAAGTTTGGAAAAGTTTCTACAATTCTACGAGAAACATTTTTACATATATCATTTGAAATTAATGGGTCAAGTTTGGTTATTATTTCTATTCCTTCTTTTCTTAATTCATTTTGAATACTCATTTGTATCTCCTTTTTTTACTAAATAATTTAGATTATTAAATGAATATATAATATTTTGAGTAATAATCTTAATTAACTGAATAACTTAAAAAATCTTAATAATTTTGCAAGGGAATCTCAAAACAAATTTTTTTGAGGGTGCTTGCAAAATTAGTTAGAAGTTTTTAGTGTAAATGAAAGTTACTTAAGATTATTCGAAAAATATTTATATATTCAATTATGATAATTAATTTATATAAGTTTTTCTAAAATTTGAATTGCATTGCTTGCTGCACCTTTTCTTATATTATCTGCTACAACCCATAAATTTAAAGAATTTGGGTTGCTAAAATCTCTTCTTATTCTTCCAACAAAAACTTCATCATGACCATTTGCATTTGTAGAAAGAGGGTAGATGTTGTTTGAAACATCATCTTGAACAATAATTCCTGGTGAATTTTTAAGCAAGTTAATAACATCTTCTAAAACAAAATCATTTTCGAATTCTATGTTTATAGCTTCACTATGACAATTTTCTACAGGAACTCTTACAGTTGTTGCTGTAATCCTTATATCTTGTCTGCCAAGAATTTTTCTTGTTTCATTAATCATCTTGTGTTCTTCTTTTGTGTAACCATCTTCTTCAAACACATCAATATGAGGTAGGCAATTGTTGTAAATAGGGTGTGCAAATTTTTTTAAGTCATTTCCTTTAGCCTTTGTTATAAGGTCTTCAACACCTCTAAGACCTGCTCCAGAACATGCTTGATATGTTGAATAAACAATTCTTTTTATTTTATATTTATCATCTAAAGGTTTTAGAGGAACAACGGCTTGAATTGTAGAACAATTTGGATTTGCTATAATTCCTTTATTCCAAGAAATATCTTCAGGATTTACTTCAGGCACAACAAGTGGAACATTTTCATCCATTCTAAATGCACTACTATTATCAATTACTATACATCCTTTAGATACTGCAATAGGTGCAAAATGTTTTGATGTATTGCCACCTGCAGAAAATATTGCAAAATCAAAACCTTCATCAAAAGATTTTTCTGTTAGTTCTTCCGCGATATATTCTTTTCCCATAAATGTAAGTTTTGTTCCTGCTGATTTTTTTGAACAAAATAATTTGTATTCAAAATTTGGAAGATTTTTTTCTTCTAAAACTTTCAAGGCTGTTCTTCCAACCAACCCTGTAGCTCCGACTATTGCTAATTTGTATGTTTTACTCATAAAGTCACCTTCTATTGAAGTTATAATTTATATAAAGAAATATTAATAGTAAATTATAACTTAATTATTAAAAAATCAAATTAATTAATTTGAAAATATTATTACATTTTATATTATATGCAAATGTGCGAAAAATGTCAATAAAATTTTCTAAAACTCTTGACATTGCTATTTTTTATTAATATAATAAAGCTAACATAGTGATGGAGGAGCATAAAACATGGCAGAAACAGATATTTTTCAATTAGAAAAATATAAAGATATGACAGATGAAAACTTAATAAATGAAGCAATAAATAACCAAAACAATGTGGCTTTAGATTGTTTAATGGGCAGATACAAAGACATTGTTAATATGAAAGCCAGCAAGTTTTTTATGGTTGGTTCTGAAAAAGAAGATATTGTTCAAGAGGGCTATATAGGGCTATATAAGGCAGTAAAGTCATTTGATAAGCAAAAGCAAAATTCTTTCAAGACTTTTGCAACAATTTGCATAGAAAGACAGTTGATTACTGCTGTAAAGAACTCTAACAGACAAAAGCACTTGCCTTTGAATTCTTCAGTTTCTTTAAATGCTGCAGCTTATGATGAAGATGAAAATGGAGAAACAACTATAATGGAAGTGTTAGATACAAAAAAAGGAGCAGAAGATCCGCTAGAGATTATTACTCAAAAAGAATATATAGATTTAGTAGAAAAAAATATAGATAATAGTTTAAGTGATTTTGAAAAAGATGTTCTTAAATTTTACAAAAATGGATATTCTTATGTAACAATTGCAGACAAACTAAAAACTAAAGTGAAATCTGTGGATACTGCAATTCAAAGAATAAAAAAGAAGGCTGCAAAAATAAAACAGCAATTAGAAAGCAATTAGTGATGTGTAGATTATTAAGAACTACAAAATAAATGTAGTTGTAGAATAGAAGAATTTAAAGACTATTAAAAGGGTGGTTTAGAGTAATTTAGACTACCCTTAAAAATATAGAAAGAAGGATGGAAAAAATGGAACAAGAATTTATAGAATTATTAAGAAGTACAAAAAGGGAGGGAATAGAAGATTTAATAGATTTTTTAAAAAAATCAGATTTTTTTAAGGCACCTGCAAGCACTAGATTTCATGGAAGTTACGAAAAAGGATTAATGGAACACAGTATGAAAGTTTATGAAATATTAAAACATAAAGTAGAAACATCATTTGTGCCAATAAATATACCACAAGAATCATTAATAATAATTGCTTTATTACATGATATTTGCAAAACAAATTTCTATAAAGTAGATTTTAGAAATGCAAAAAATGCTTTGGGAGTATGGGAAAAAGTCCCATACTATACAGTAGAAGACACAATTCCTTATGGACATGGAGAAAAATCTGTAATGATGATTACAGAATATATAAAGCTTACACCAGAAGAAAAATATGCAATTCGTTGGCATATGGGCTATACAGAACCAAAAGAATTATATGGAACAATAGGAGAAGCATACAAAAAATATCCTATTGCTTTACTTATGCATGAGGCAGATTTAGAATCAACTTACTTTTTTAATATTTAAAGGGATTTTGGGGACGGAGGAAAAATTCACTCACAATTTCAAAGTGAATTTTTGCTCCGTCCCCAAAAGGAACCTTATTTTAATTCTACAATTGTTACTCCCATTTCACCTTCACCATAAGTTCCAATTCTAAAAGATTTAACTCTTTTATTCTTTTTCAAAAATGTATGAATTCCCTGACGTAGTTTGCCTGTTCCTTTTCCATGAACTATTCTTGCAGTTTGAAGTTTGGCTAAAAAGCAGTCATCTATGAATTTGTCAACTAATGGTATTGCTTCATCAACCGTAAGACCAATTACATTTATTTCTGAATTTACTGTTCTTGTTTTTGAAACATTTGAACCATAAGAAGCAGTAATATTAGGAGTGCTTAAGTCATTTTTCATATTTTTAGGTTTTTCTAAAAACTTAATTGGAATATTTGTTTTTATTAATCCGATTTGAACTTGAACTTCTTTAGATTTGCTTATTTTAGTTAAAACAATACCATTTTGACCAAGAGTACTTACAAAAACTTTTGCTCCAACTACAATTTCGTTTTCATCTAAAGGAGTAATATTTAGCTCATCATTTCCTTGAAGAGAAATATTTTTAATAGAGTTATTTAAACTATTTCTCATATTATTTAATTCTTTTAGTTCTGTAGAATTTTCAGAAATTTCTTTCATCTTTGATATCATTGAAGTCGCATCATCTTTTGCATCTAAAAGAATTTGCCTTGCTTCAAGTTTTGCTTTGTTAATAATCTCTTTTTCTTGCTCACGAACGCGAGTATCATCTCTTTGAAGATTATTTTTAAGAAGTTCTACTTGATGAAGATTTTTTTCAATCTCAGATTTTTCTTTTTCAATTTTTATTTTGTCATCATAAATACTTTTTAGCAAGGTTTCGAAATCTATGTCTTTTTTATCAAGCAAGCTTTGAGCTTTTTGTATAATTTCTTTTTTTAAACCTAATTTTTCACTAATTGCAAAAGCATTACTTTTTCCAGGAATTCCAATTAAAAGCTTATATGTAGGTTTTAGGTTTTCTATATCAAACTCAACACTTGCATTTTGCACATTTTCTGTTACTAATGCATATTTTTTTAGTTCTTGATAGTGGGTTGTAGCTAAACACAAAATATCTGAATTTTTGAAAAATTCCAAAATACTTATTGCAAGATTTGCTCCTTCTAATGGATCTGTTCCAGAACCTAATTCATCAACTAGTATAAGACTTTCAGGAGTTGCATTTTCTACAATACGAGAAATATTTTTCATATGACTAGAAAATGTACTTAAAGAATCTGCTATACTTTGGTCATCTCCAATATCTGCATAAATTTCATCAAAAACATAAATACTAGATTTTTCTTCAGCAGGGATATTAAGTCCACTACAAGCCATAGCTTCTAGTAGGCCAACGGTTTTTAAACTTACTGTTTTACCACCAGTATTTGGACCTGTTATTATAAGAAGATTGTAATCTTTTCCAATATTAATTGAAATAGGAACAACTTCTAGAGGGTTGATTAAAGGGTGGCGTGCTTTAATTAAATTAACATATTTGGTATCATTTATAATAGGAGTAATTCCTTTAATAGAATTCGAGTATTTTGCTTTTGCAAAAATAAAATCAAGAGTTCCAATTGCTTCAATATCTGCAAAAAGTTCATTTGTGTAAGGGAAGAGCAAAGAACTTAAATTTTGCAAAATTCTTTCTATTTCTGCAGCTTCATCTACTTTTAAATTATTTATTGTATTATTTGCCTCAAACACAGAAATAGGTTCAATAAAAACAGTTGAACCTGTGCTTGAAATATCATGCACAAACCCTTTTATTTGACTTCTATACTCTTGCTTAACAGGTATTACAAATCTATCATTTCTAATTGTAACAACATTTTCTTGCATATATTTTGCATAAGAGGAATGCAAAATAGAATTTAATTTGTTTTTTATATCTTGTTCTGCTTGCCTAATATGTCTTCTAATTGAAGAAAGTGTAGAAGATGCATTATCTGCAATAGTTTCAGAATCTATAATTGATTTTTTTATTTTATCTACAACAGAAGGATTGGTATAAAGCTCATTAAAATAAATCCTTAAATTTTCATAAGATTCATCATCTAAAAAGTTAGAAAAATACGTTTTTAACTCATCTGCCATATTTAAAATATTACAGATATCAAGCAAAGCCTTTGCAGTCAAAGTGTTTGAACTTTCAAGCATTTTTATATATACTCTTATATCTTCAATCTCTGAAAGTGGGGGAGTAGAATTCCTCTCAATTAAACTCACGGCTTGAGATGTTTCAGATAAATTCTTTTTAACAAACTCTTTATCTGAAGAAGGATATAAGCTTAAAACTTTTTCTTTTCCTATATATGTATGACAATATTCAGATAAGTTCTGCAGGATTTTATCAAACTCTAATTTTTTTAAATAATTTGTATTCATTTTTTTTCAGTCCTTTTTACTAAATAGAAAATTTTTAGATATAAAAAGAAAAATTTCCTACCTTATTTTTGATAATATTTTAGCATAAAATAGGAGGATATTCAAGTAAAAATGTCTTTGTTAATTTGAAAATAAAGAATATAATAGGAAAGCTATACTTTCCTATTATATTAACTCATAGATATTATAATTAGAATTTAATTTGTTTCTAATTTAAAAATTTTTACTGTTACATTGTTTTTGGTATTAGTAGCTTTTATTTTTATAGTATTTCCAGTATTATTAACAAATTTAAAATCTTGAGCTCCAAAAGATACTGCTGCATCTTTGCCAGATTTTATATATGGAACTTTGTTACTATGAGGGTGTCTTTCTGTAACTTTGAGTTTAGGAATTTTTAAAACTGCATTATATAATGTAGTACTTACTTGGCAAAGTCCACCACCAAGAGCTTCTACAACGTCTCCATTTCTAAAAACATCAGCTTTTTTATATCCTTTGCCAGAAGTTGCTCTTCCTACTGTTTTAGAAAAAGAAAAAGTTTTACCATTTTCGATAGTTGTATTATTTAAGGTAGAACAGGCAATTGTAAGATTGTTTTGTCTATCAGAGTCTTTGGTATATATTTTAGTCGTAAAGGAAGATATTTCAGATTCTTTTGATGTATTCTTTTGAGAAGCCTCTTTTTTTTCATCTTCATTAGAATGCGTGCTTTCTGAATCTATTTTATTAGAATCATTATTGTAATCTTCATTTTTTTCGTCTTTGTTTTCTTCTTTAGGTGACTCTATTTCGTTATTATCAGTAGAGTTTAAATCAGCAGTCATATTTTGAGAGGTACGTGTAGAATTATAGTTTGTATTATTTTCTAAATTATCATTTCTATTAAAAAAATAAATAAGTCCCAAAATAATTGCTATTGCTAAAATTATCCATAAAATGTATTTTTTCATATCAAAATCCTTTCATCAAATTAAACAATACTATTTTGACCAAAAAATAAAAAAATATAACATGAATAAATTATTTTAAAAAAAACAAAATAAATATAAAGCTTATAAATGCAGTAATTAAAAACAAATGGAATTTTTAATAGGAAATTTTATCAATATTCTAAATTAGATATGATACTCGAGAAAAAGGATAAAATTTGAATAAGCGAAAATCCGAAAATAAAAGAGGTTGTGATTATGATTTTTGTTATGCTTGGAACTCAAAATAATGATTTTCATAGATTATTAGATGAGATTGAAAAAAACATAGAAAACGGTAATATAAATGAAGAAGTAATTGTACAAGCTGGTTTTACTAAATATAAATCTGATAAAATGAAAATTTTTGATGTTACATCAAAAGAGATTGTAGAAAAATTAATAAAAAAAGCAAATTTGATAATAACACATGCAGGGGTAGGCTCTATAGAAATGTCACTTAAAAATCATAAAAAAGTTATTGCAGTTCCAAGAATAAAAAAATATAGAGAACATATAAATGACCACCAGAAAGATATAGAGCAAGAGTTTAATAAAAGAGGGTGGATCATAGGTGTAGATGATGTTTCCAAACTTGATAAAGCTTTAAAAAAAGCAAAAGAGTTTGTACCAAAAAAATATGAAAATCCAAAATCAGATGAAATAATTTATATAATAAAAAATTTTATTGATAAAATATAAAAAGCCAAATTATTCCTTTACTTTTTATGGTATTTGTGATAAAATAATGGCAACTTAATCAATATTATTACTTAGAAATTAAAGGAGAAATTAAAGTGAAATTAGAGGAATTTGATTATTTTTTACCAGAAGAATTAATTGCACAAGTGCCAATAGAAAAAAGAGATGAATCAAGGTTAATGGTATTAAATCGAGATAATGAAACAATAGAACATAAAATTTTCAAAGATATTATAGATTATTTAAGACCAGGAGACTGTTTAGTTAGAAATAACACAAAAGTAATTCCAGCAAGGCTTTATGGAAAGAAAGAAACAGGTGCAAATGTTGAATTTGTATTGTTAAAACAGCTTGAAGGGGATGTTTGGGAGGCAATAGTAAGACCTGGAAATAAATTAAAACCAGGAACAGTAGTAAATTTTGGATACGATACATTCAAAGAGGAAAATAGTGAAGATTTAGTAAAAAAAGAAGAAAAAAAGCAAAAAGATTGCTTATTAAAAGCTACTATATTAGATATAATGAATGGTGGAACAAGAAAGGTAAAATTTGAATATGATGGAATTTTTAACGAAATATTAGACAAAATAGGACTTATGCCACTTCCACCATATATACATGAAAGTTTAAAACAAAAAGATAGATACCAAACAGTATATGCAAAATATGATGGATCAGCAGCAGCACCTACAGCAGGACTTCACTTTACACCAGAACTTTTACAAAAAATAAAAGAAAAAGGTGTAAAAATTGCAAATGTAACTTTACATGTAGGAATAGGGACATTTAGACCTGTTAAAGAAGAAAATATAGAAGATCACGAGATGCATACAGAACATTTTTACATTAAACAAGAAGATGCAGATAAAATAAATGAAACGAAAAAATCAGGAGGGAGAATAATTGCTGTTGGAACAACATCATGTAGAGTATTAGAGACAATAGCATCGGAAGAAACTGGGTTTGTTCAAGCTACAGAGGGAGACACAGGAATATATATTTATCCAGGATATAAGTTTAAATGTGTAGATGGATTAATAACAAATTTTCATTTACCAAAATCAACATTATTAATGCTTGTATCAGCATTAGCTGGAAGAGAATATGTTTTAAAAGCTTATAATGAAGCAGTAAGAGAAAAATATAGATTTTTCAGTTTTGGAGATGCAATGTTTATTAAGTAAAAAAGAAAGGAGGGAAGATTTTACAAAAGCAGAATTTGAAAAAAGGTATAGCATATAATAAGTAATATTAAAAGAATTTAAAGGAGGAATAAATTATGGGATTTATTAAAGCATTTGCAGGAGCATTAGGAGGAACATTTGCAGATCAATGGAAGGATTTTATTGTTCCTAGAAGTGGGGTATCAGCAACAGCTGCTATATTTGGCGCAGAAAGAAAAGGAACAGATAATGGAAGAGGTTCAAACACAAAAGGATCAGAAAATATTATTACAAATGGAAGTAAAATAGTTGTACCAGATGGATGTGCATTAATTACAATGCAAGATGGAGCAATAACAGGATGTATAACAGAGCCTGGAGGATTTATATATCAATCTGATGATCAAAATTCTCAATCTTTATTTGCAGGAAATGGAATTATTTCGTCTACAATAAAAACTTCATGGGAAAGATTTAAATTTGGTGGAATTCCTGGAAGTGAACAAATGGTATTCTATGTAAATCTAAAAGAAATACCAGGAAATAAATTTGGTACACAATCAGAAATATATTGGGATGATGCATATATGAATGCACAAGTAGGAGCAATAACAAGAGGTACATATACAATGCAAATAATTGACCCAATATTATTTGTTAAAAATTTTGTTCCAATGGAATATTTAAGACCAACAGGAGAAGTTTTTGATTTTGCAGATATGGATAATCCTGCAGGAGAGCAATTATTTAATGAAGTTGTAGGAAGCTTATCAGCTGCATTTTCAAATTATACTAATGATCCAAGTAAAGGAAATAGAATCACAAAAATACAAGGAGATCAAATCGGATTTGCACAAAGCTTATCACAAGCAGTAGAAGAAGCATATCAATGGAAATCTTCAAGAGGTCTAGAAATAATTAAAGTTGCAATTACAGCTATAGAATATGATGAAGATTCTAAAAAATTACTTAGTGATGTTAAAAAAGCAGATGCTTTATCAGGTGCTAGAGGAAATTCATTTATGCAACAATCTGTAGCTAGAGGGTTCCAAGCTGCAGGTGAAAATGGAGGAGCACAAGGAATGGCATTTATGGGAATGGGAGTAAATAGTGTTGGAGGAGTAATGGGAAATATGCAACAACCAACTCAAAACTCTCAACCAGAAAAAGATCCTTATGAGGAAATTACAAAATATAAAAAATTATTAGATGATGGAATAATTACTCAGGAAGAATTTGATGCTAAGAAAAAAGAACTTTTGGGATTATAAAAATCTAATGTGCAAAGATTCACTATGTGAATAATGCACTATAAGGAGATATATATGGAAGAAAATGAAAAAAATGTTATAAAAACAGATGTTGGAGCTAAAGATGGTCAAACAAAATGCCCAAAATGTGGTGCTACTGATATTTCTTTAAATACGAAGAACGGAAAATTAAGATGTAATTTTTGTAGACATGAATTCGAACCAGAAAAATTTGATAGTATGGAATCAAATATAGAAAATCTTGAAGGAGAAGTAATTGGCTCTGGAGCCTCAGATATTATAGCAGATACAAAAGATATAATAACTCTTAAATGCACAAGTTGTGGAGCAGAAGTAGTAATAGATACAGCAAGTTCTACTCAAGCAAGATGCCATTGGTGTAGAAATACATTATCAATAAATGAACAGATTCCAAATGGTGCTGTACCAGATACTGTACTACCATTTAAAATATCAAAAAAAGAGGCCAAAGAAGCCATAGAAGGATTTGTTGGAAAGAGAAAATTTTTTGCACATCCTAAATTCAGACAAGAATTTAAAGCAGAAAATGTTATGGGAGTTTATTTACCATATATGATTGTAGACGTAAATGCACACAGTAACCTAAAAGGTCAAGGAGAGCATGAAACAGATAGTTATTCAGTAAGAATCAATGATCATACAGAAACATATTATGATGCAGATTTATATGATGTAGAAAGAGATTTTGATATAACAATAGAAGGATTAACAGTAGAATCTAGTAAAGATAAAATTGATAATGCAAAAGGAAAAACAAACAACATAATTAATTCAATTATGCCTTTTGATACAGAAAATTGTGTAAAATGGGATTCAAATTATATAAAAGGATATACATCAGAAAAAAGAGACATAAATGTGGAAGAATTAAAACCTTTAGTTAAAGAACAATGTAAAGACATAGCAAGACATTCAGCTAATTCTACAATAGAATTTTATGACCGTGGTGTTAGATGGGATTCAGAAGAATTAGAAGTTAAAGGACAACAATGGAAATCTGCATATTTACCTGTTTGGCTATATAGCTATTTAGAAAAAAAAGGTGATAAAAATTTATTACATTATGTGGCAGTAAATGCAAGAACAAAAGAGACTATGGGAAGTGTTCCAATTCACATGCC
The DNA here is from genome assembly GCA_946529215.1 of uncultured Clostridia bacterium. Lineage (GTDB taxonomy): Bacteria > Bacillota > Clostridia > TANB77 > CAG-508 > CAG-269. The sequence continues at coordinate 197,515 of CAMMZC010000001.1, read as the reverse complement.
TAAATTATTGGCTGTTTCAGGACTAGTAGAATTAGCAGGAATACTAGCTGCTATTTTGACTATTTACAAAGTTTTACAAAAAAACACATGGTGGCCATGGCTATTTTTATTAGGAGGAATAATATATTATGCTGTTAAATATAGCAAATATCGAAATACAGGTGTAAGACATCACTATGAAAATGAGACTAAATCTGAAATGAAAAACATCAAAAAAACAGATAACTTTGTTAAAAAGAAAAAAAGATTAAGCAATTCTAAAATGGATGGAGCAAATAATAAAAGACTTTCAGGAACATTTAATAATAACCATTTTATAGAATAAGAAAAAGAGCTATCTTTTTAAAAAGATAGTTCTTTCATATAAAACAAAAATATTATATAAAATTATTTGAAAATTGATAATGAAAATTGTGCTTTAAAGGAAAGGAATGTTAATAATGAATGAACCTCTAGCTTATAGAGTACGCCCTAAAACACTAGAAGAATATGTAGGGCAAGAGCATGTTTTAGGAAAAGATAAAATTTTATATAGAACAATAAAAGCAGATAGACTTTCAAGTTTAATTTTATTTGGACCTCCAGGGTGTGGAAAAACATCTCTTGCACAGGTTATATCTGAAACAACTAAATATAAATTCTATAAAATAAATGCAGTAACTGCAGGAGTTGCAGATATAAAAGCTGTTATTGAAGAAACAAAAAACTTTATGCTAAATCCTACAGGGAAGGCAATATTATTTATAGATGAGATACATAGATTTAATAAACTTCAGCAAGATGCATTACTTCCTTATGTGGAAAATGGAACTATAATTTTAATTGGAGCAACAACAGAAAATCCATATTTTGAGGTAAACAAGGCTTTGATTTCGCGTTCTATGGTAGTAAAACTTGAACCATTAACTCAAAATGATATTTTTAAAGTTTTAAAAATGGCGTTAACTAAAAAAGAAGGACTTGGAGAATATAACATAAAAATTGAAGATGAAACATTAGAAAAACTTAGCAATATTTCTGGGGGAGATGTAAGAACAGCTTTAAATGCCTTAGAAATTGCAACACTTACAACTTCTATGAATGAAAATGGAGAAATTGTTATAACAGATGAAATTCTTCAAAATTGTGTGCAAACCAAAAAGGCAGTATTTGATAAATCTGGAGATTCACATTATGACAACATAAGTGCATTTATAAAATCCATGAGAGGTTCAGACCCTGATGCAGTTTTGTTTTATTTAGCAAGAGCTTTGCAAGGAGGAGAAGACCCAATGTTTTTGGCAAGAAGAATTGTAATTTGTAGTGCAGAAGATGTAGGTTTAGCAAATCCAAATGCATTAGTAGTAGCAAATTCCGCAATGCAAGCAGTACATATGGTTGGAATGCCAGAAGCAAGAATAATTTTAGCAGAAGCTGCTGTATATGTTGCAAATTCTAAAAAATCAAATGCTACATACTTAGGAATTGATAAAGCTCTAGAAGATGTCTCAAGCAAAGATACAGGAACAATTCCAATGCATATTAGAAATGCACCAGCTGAAGGAATGAAAAATTTAGGATATAGCATTGGTTACAAATACCCACATGACTATCCAGGACATGTTGTTGAACAACAATATTTGCCTGATAAAATGCTAGGAACAAAATATTATGTGCCAGATGAGAATGTAAAAGATTAGGAGGAAAAATGTTAAATTTTTTTGAAGAAATTTCTAAATATATTAGCCAAGATACAGGTATAAACAAAGAATACATCCATTTAACAATACTTACAATTTTAGCATTTTTATTTTTTGATATATTAAAATTTTTAATAAGAAAAATGTATTCAAAATTAAATGTAAGTGATAAAAAGAAATATTTTAGAAATAGAAAAATAAAAATTTCTTTAACAGTAATTTGCTGGTTAGTTGTAATTTTAATATGGAAAGAACAAATCAAAAGCTTAATGACATTAATAAGTTTTGTTTCTGCAGCTGTAACAATTGCTTTAAGGGAAATAATCTTTAATTTCTTTGCAGGAATATATATAAATGCGAAAAAGATACTTGAAGTAGAAGATAGAATCGAAATTAAAGGAATAAAAGGTGATGTAATTACAATACATTCTTTAGGATTTGAAATGCTAGAAATTGCAGATGGTAGTGAATATGAACAAAGTACAGGAAAAATAGTACATATACCAAACTCAGCTGTATTTTCAGAACCTACAAAAAATTTTACAAAGGCATTTAAATATATATGGGATGAAATAAAAATAAATGTAGAACTAGATTCTAATTTAGAAGAGACAAAAGCAATTCTATATGACATTTTGGAAGAAAACGAGATTTTAAAAGAGATCCCAAAAAAGATGGAAAATCAAGTAGATGATGCAACAGTAGAATATAGAATTTACTACAACAATCTTGATCCAATAGTATACACAAGGATTGTAGAATCACATATAGAGCTAAGTTTAAGATATTTAGTTCACCCTAAAAAAATTAGAATTGTTCAAAATGAAATATATTTAAAGGTTTTGGAAGAATATAGAAAAGGAAATATAAAACTATATAAAGAGTAAATAAATATGATAAAATGGATAAATATTTTGAAAGAAACGAAACAAGTTAATTTTTATCAAATTTAGTAGCTTGATGGAAAGGAATGTTAGTAATAATGAAAGTAGGATTTATATCACTTGGTTGTAGCAAAAACTTAATAGATACAGAAGTAACAATTGGAAAATTTAAAGAGCATAGATTTGAAATAGTAAATAACCCACAAGAAGCAGAAATAATAGTAATAAATACTTGTGGATTTATAGAATCAGCTAAAGAAGAAGCAATAAACACAATTCTTGAAATGGCAGAATACAAGAAAAAAAGATGCAAGTATTTAATTGTAATGGGCTGTTTAGTGCAAAGATATTATGACGAATTAGTAAAAGCACTACCTGAGGTAGATCTATTCTTAAAAATAGAAGATTATGATAAAATGTGGGAGAAGGTTCCTTTTTGGGACGGAGGAAAAAAGGAACCTTGTTCAAAAACAGAAAAGAGATTGCAAACTAAAAACAATACAGAAATTGATGGGAATACCAAAAAGAAAATTCGTAAATTGCCAATGTTTAAAGAGCAAGAATATCTACAACGAACAATTTCTACAGGAGAGAACTATGCTTATTTGAAAATCGGAGAAGGTTGTAGTAATTTGTGCACATATTGTGCAATTCCATATATTAGAGGCTTGTTTATTAGCAGACCTATGGAGGAGATTATAAAAGAAGCGGAAAATATAGCAAAACAAGGAATTAAAGAATTAATTATTATTGCACAAGATACAACAAAATATGGAGTTGACTTATATGGAAAATCTAAACTTGCAGAGTTACTAAAAAAGCTATGCAAAATAGATGGAATTCATTGGATTAGATTTTTGTATTCATATCCAGAAGGAATTACAGATGAATTAATACAAGTTGTAAAAAATGAGGAGAAAATTGCAAAATATTTTGATATTCCAATTCAGCACATATCAGATGAAGTTTTGAAAAAAATGAATAGAAAAACTACAAAACAAAATATAGAAAATCTACTTTCAAAAATAAGAAAAGAAATTCCAAATGTAACATTAAGAACAAGTTTAATTGTAGGATTTCCTGGAGAAACAAAAGAACAATTTGAAGAATTATATGATTTTGTAGAAAAAGCAAAATTCGATAAATTAGGAGTTTTTGAATATTCAAAAGAAGACGGAACTCCAGCAGCCACTATGCCAAATCAAATACATCACATGACGAAAAAATCAAGATTCAATAAAATTATGAGTTTACAACAACAAATTTCTAGAGAAAAGATGAAAGCAAAAATTGGAACAAAACAAGAAGTATTAATTGAAGCTAAGTCTTTTGATAGAAAATATGTAATAGGCAGGACTAAATTAGATGCACCAGATATAGATGGGGTGGTGTATATTAAAAATACTGATTTAAAACTAAATAAATTTGTAAATTGCAAGATTACTGATTTTAGGGATTATGATTTGGTGGGGGAAACTTATTAGTTTAAATAAAATGCAAAAGAAGTAGTTGGTTGGTAACTGCTTCTTTTTGAATTATTTATAATAATCTCTTGCTTTTTTTTTGTTTGTATAGTAGAATTAAAAATGAAAAAAATAAAAAAGGAGAAAGAGATTATGAAAAACGAAAGAGGTACAGTAAAAATAATAACAATTATTGAAATACTTTTTGTATTAATAATAATACTATTGGGTGTGGTTATTTGGCTTAAATTCAGTAATAATAAAAGTGATCAAAAAGTTATAGCAAATCAAAATTTGAATATATCAAATGAAATAACAGAAAATACAATAAAACCACCAATAGTACAAAATACAGTTAAATCACAAGTAGCACAGACTGTAGATAACAATTCTTTTGATTTTTGTTTTTTAAAAATGGAGAATGAAGGAAAGAATATGATTTATAGTCCATTATCAATAAAATATGCATTAAAAATGTTACAAGAAGGGGCGAAAGAAAATACATTAAGTCAAATAGATAAAGTAACATCTAAATTAAGTTTAACAAAGTATCAAAATATAGACAATGTATTATCACTAGCAAATGGAGTATTTGTAAGGGAGACGTTTTATTCAAAAGTTAATCCAACATATAATAATATACTAGCAAGTAAATACAATGCTGAAATATTGCAAGACAGATTTGAAAATGCGAAAAATATTAATCAATGGATAGAAAATAAAACTTTAGGAATTATCAAAAATATGCTAAATGATCAAATAGTGGCAGATGCAAAAATGGTATTAGTAAATGCCTTAGCAATAGATATGGAGTGGAAAGATAGATTTGATGACAATGCTACACATGGTAGTCCTTTTTATAAAGAAGATGGAACACAAATGCAAGCAACTACAATGTCAAAAGAAACATCAGAAAACAGCATTTCATATTATTTAGGTGAAAAAACTACGGCTTTAAAAATGAATTTAAAACAATATGGTAAAACAAATTTTGAATTTGTTGCTATAATGCCAGATGAAGATTTAAAACAATATGTAAATAATTTTAGTATAGACAAAATGAATGAAATAGATAAGAATTTTAAAACAGCAGATAAGGAAAAAGATGGGGTAATTGTATATATTCCTAAATTTTCATTTGACTATGACTTAAAATTGAAAGATGATTTAATTAGGTTAGGAATAACTGATGCGTTTGATATGAATTTGGCAAATTTTGAAAATATGGCAAATGCAGATGAAAAATTATATGTAAGTGATGCACTACATAAGGCTAATATTGATTTTACAGAAAAAGGAGTTAAAGCGGCTGCTGTTACGGCTTTTGTGATGGAAACTAGTGCAATGTTAGAAGAACCTAAACAGCCGGTAGAAATAATTATTAATAAACCATTTATGTTTTTAATTAGAGATAAAAATACAAAAGATATTTGGTTCACTGGTACAGTATATGAGCCAAATAACTGGGAAAAAGATGAAATGGAATATAGAGGATATTAGTAATATCAAAAAAGAAGGGATAAAGCATGGAAATAGAAAAAATAGAATCAATAATAGAAAGTATGCTATTTGCGGCAGGGAGAATGGTTGCAATAGAAGAAATGGAATTTGCTTTAGAAATATCTAAAAAAGACTTAGAGAAAATATTAGAAAAAATGAAAGAAGAATATAAATCGCAAAATAGGGGAATTGAATTAATAAGTTTAAATGGTGGGTATCAGTTATGTACTAAAAAAGAAAATTATGAATATATCTATCAAATAATAGATAAAAGAAACAAGCCAAAACTTTCAAATGCTGCATTAGAAACTCTTTCTATAATTGCATATAATCCAAAGATTTCAAGAGCAGAGATAGAAGCAATAAGAGGAGTAAGTGTAGATGCTACGATTTACAAGTTACTAGAATATGGATTAATAGAAGAAGCTGGAAAGTTAGATTTACCAGGAAAACCTATGTCATATAAAACAACAGATGAGTTTTTGAGAATGTTTGGTTATTCTTCTTTAGATGAATTGCCTGAACTTCCAAGGTATAAGATGGATGAGAATCATCAGATTGTTATTGAAGAACTAGAATCAGAAAAATCTTGATAGGAGAATATATAAATGGATAATATAGAATTTTTAAACCAAAAAGCCAAAGAAATTAGAAAAGATATAATAGAAGAAGTGTATAATGCAAAATCTGGTCATCCAGGTGGAGCACTTTCTATAGCAGATATTTTAGCAGTACTATATTTTAAAGAACTAAGAATAGATGAAAAAAATCCAAGATGGGAAGATAGAGATAGACTAGTTTTATCTAAAGGACATTGTTCTTCTGGCTTGTATGCGGCATTAGCTGAAAGAGGATATTTCGAAAAAGAAAAGCTAAAAACATTTAGAAAGCTAGATAGCATTTTGCAAGGACATCCAGATTTAAATCAAATACCAGGGGTAGATATGACATCAGGTTCTTTGGGTCAAGGTCTATCTGTTGCAAATGGAATGGCAATTGCAGGAAAGATGGACAACAAAGACTATAGAGTTTATGCTATTTTAGGAGATGGCGAAATAGAAGAAGGGCAAATTTGGGAAGCTGCAATGACTGCGAACAAATATAAATTAGATAATTTATGTGTAATTGTAGATAACAATAATTTGCAAATAGATGGAACAATAGAAGAAGTTATGAGTTCATACCCTATAGATGAAAAATTCAAAAGTTTTGGCTTTAATGTAATAAGTATTGATGGAAATGATATAGAGCAAATTATAAATGCTTTTGATGAAGCAAAACAAGTAAAGGGGAAGCCAACATGTATTGTAGCTAAAACGATAAAAGGCAAAGGTGTTTCTTTTATGGAAAACAAGGTAGAATGGCATGGAAAGGCTCCAAATGAAGAACAGTATTTACAGGCTCTAAAAGATTTGAACTAAGGGAATTTTTAATACTATAAAAGTATGAAATACTTTTGAATATTGTAAAAACATTAAATACAATAACTAAAAAAGCTAGATATGAATGACAATGTAATCATTAATATCTAGCTTTTAAATTATTCTCCTACAATTTCTAACTTGTCAGAATTATATTCAATCTTAATTGTTTGGCCATTTTTAATTTCTCCACGTAAGATTTTTTCAGAAATCTCATCTTCAACATATCTTTGAATTGCACGGCGTAGAGGACGAGCACCAAATTTAAGATTTGTTCCCTTTTCCAAGATATATTCTTTAGCAACTTTTGAAACTTCCATAGTAATATCTTTTTCAAGAAGAACTTTTTTAGTATCATTAAGCATTAAATCAACAATTTGTAATAATTGTTCTTTATTTAATGAATTAAATACTATTATTTCATCTACTCTGTTTAAAAATTCAGGTCTAAAGGTATCTTTTAATCTGTCTTCAATTTTACCTTTATCAACTGTTTCATTTCCAAAACCAATAGAATTGTTGTTTAAATTTGAACCTGCATTTGATGTCATAATTATAATTGTGTTTTGGAAGCTTACAGTATTTCCTTGAGAGTCTGTTAATCTACCATCATCAAGTATTTGAAGAAGCAAGTTAAATACATCTGGGTGAGCTTTTTCAATTTCATCTAAAAGGATAATTGAATAAGGTTTACGTTTAACTTTTTCTGTAAGTTGACCTGCATCATCATAACCAATATATCCTGGAGGAGCACCAATTAATTTAGCTGTTGAGTTACTTTCCATATATTCCGACATATCTATTCGAATAATAGATTCTTCTGTTCCAAACATTTCGTAAGCAAGACTTTTGGCAAGTTCAGTTTTTCCAACACCTGTAGGACCTACAAATATAAATGAAGGTGGCCTTTGAGTGCTTTTTAAGCCTGCTCTGTTTCTTCTAATTGCACGAGATACAGCAGAAACTGCATCTTCTTGACCTATAATTCTTTTATGAAGATTTTCTTCTAAGTTTAATAATTTTTCTGTTTCTTTTTCTGTGATTTTTTTAACAGGAATTTTTGTCCAACTTTCTATAACACCTGCAATGTCTTGAACTGTAAGACTTTTAATTTCCATAGTAGAATTTATTCTGTCAATATCTTCAATTAATTTACATTCTTCAGTTTTAAGTTGAGCTGCTTTTTGATAATCTTCTGTAGAGTCAGCATTTGCAGCATCTTCTTTTTCTTCTTGAATTTTCTTTAACTGGTTTTTTAATACCTCTAGTCTAAATAAATCTACATTTTCTAAGTTAATTCTAGAACAAGCTTCATCTAAAATGTCGATTGCTTTATCTGGCAAAAATCTGTCATGTATGTATTTTTCAGACATTAGAACAGTTTGTTTAATTACTTCATTTGAAATTTTTACTTTATGATAATCTTCATAATATTTTTTAATTCCTTTTAAGATGTCTATCGCATCATCTGAAGAAGGTTCATCTATCATAACTTGTTGAAATCTACGCTCTAAAGCTGTATCTTTTTCTATATATTTACGATATTCTTTAATTGTAGTTGTACCAATTAATTGAATTTGACCATTTGCTAAGGCAGGTTTTAAAATATTTGCAGCATTCATAGAATCATTTTCTCCGCCTGCTCCTGCACCGATTATAGAGTGAACTTCATCAATTACTAAAATGATATTTCCATAATGAATACATTCTTCTATAATACCTTTCATTCTTGACTCAAATTGACCTCTAAATTGAGTTCCTGCAATAACTGCGGTCATATCTAAAAGATAAACTTCTTTATTTAAAAGTTTTACAGGTACTTTTTGATTTGCAATTTTAATCGCCAATCCTTGTGCAATTGCAGTTTTTCCAACACCAGGCTCACCAATTAAGCAAGGATTATTTTTTGTACGTCTATTTAAAATTTGAATAACTCTTTGAAGTTCTCTGTCACGCCCAACAACCATATCTAACTCGCCATTTTTAGCTTTTGCAGTTAAATTTGTTCCAAAAGTATCAAGATATTTTTTCTTTTTATTTGCATTTTTTTTCTTTTCAGGTTTAACTTTTTTCTTAACATTTGAACCTGAATTTGCAACATCATCTTGACCATTATTTTGTCTAAAATTATTTAAACTTCCAAAAATGGAACCAAGTGGAATTGCTCCTGCAAAAATATGAGGATGATTTAAATTTTGATCTTCTTCATCACTATCTTCTTCATTATTTGAATCATCTTCATTACGATTATTGTTAAAATTCATATTTCCCATATCTGGAAAAGCCATAGCCTCAAAATCCACTCCATCTATACCATTTAGGCTTTCTGCAAGATGCTGAAATAAATCTTCAAGTCCATTATTTAAATTTTGAGCTTGTGCTTCAGATTGAGCTTTAAGGTATTCATCTGTATTAATTCCTTGCTTTTTAGCACAACTTATGCATAATCCTTCCATTTTCCTTGTGCCATTTTCCTCTTTACTTGAGAAAATAACAGCTGGATTTTTCTTACATATATTACATAACATAATTTTTCCTCATTTCTCTTTCTTTTATTGTAATTAATATATAATTTATGTAATTTATGCGCCAGAGCGAAAGCGACATAAGTCATAAATTAAATGAATTATATATTAATCAATTATCTTATATCATACAATAAAAAAAGACTAAAGTCAAGCGATTTTGATAAAATTTTAGCAAATAGTTATATAGTCTGCTAAAAATTAAATATGAAATCAAAAGATAATATATTGTTATAAACACAATAAATAGTAATTTAGAAGTAGTAATAGTTCGATAGATAACACACGCTTTTTAAATGCAAATATAATAATAATTAATGTTTACTGATTAGGTATAAGAAAATGAATAATATGTAATATAGAGAAAATGTCTTATTTTGTCGAAAAATTTTTTTGCTTTTTCGACAAAAATACTTGAAGAAGCAAAAAAAATATGTTATTATATTTATAGTGTATTAGTAATGAGATTTTGTTTCGTAATTATTTATAATAATTAAGTTATTTATTTAGGTTATTTTAAATTTTAGGAGGTGTATTATGGAAAATAATTTGAGTGAATTTTTAAAAATGGCTTACAAAAGAGGTAAAGTTAAAGAATTACAAGAAGCGTTTGAAGAATATCCCGTTCAAAATGAATGGCATAAAGGAGAAGAAGATTTTTTTATTAGCGAAGATACAACAGAATATAATCATTATTCAATTGGCGACATAGTATTTGTGAAAAATTTTATATATGAAAATGGTCAAAAAGGTCAAAATCATTTATTTGTTATAGTAGATGAAAATAATCTAGTAGTTCCTATAGATTATTTTGGTATGCTAATTTCTTCACAACTAGACAAATTAAAATATGGAAGTAACAAACTTATAAACAAAAGTGAAGAAAATGGATTAAATAAAGATAGTTTAGTAAAAACAGATGTAATATATAAATTAAACGCTAATCAAATATTATTTAAAATAGGAAGTATAGAAAAAGAGAATGTAGAAAAATATAAAAATTCTCTGTTAGAAAAAGACTCAAATAATAATGAATAAATTAAAAAGTGCAAGAATTCTCTTGCGCTTTTTAAAATCTTCTATATTAATAATTCTTATCTAAATGAACAATAACATTTTTCAATACATTTCTATCTTTTTTAGATAAATTCTTAAACTCACTTAACAAAGTAGTATTTAAAGTATCTTCTTTAAAATCTAAAAGTTTTGCAAATAAAGTTTTAGGTGGATTTTTTAAAAAAAGTATTGAAAAATAAAAAATAATAGTATAGAATGTATGTATAAAATAAATATAAAAAAAGAAAGGAAGAACGTAAGATGAAAAAAACATTCAAAAAACAGACAAACAAAATTAAAAAGAAAGGCACAAATGGTATAACTCTTATAGCACTTGTTATCACAATTATAGTATTACTTATACTTGCTGGGATATCAATAGCAATGCTAGCTGGAGATAACTCGATTCTTAATAAAGCAGGACAAGCAAGAGATATAACTAGAGAAAAATCAATTGCAGAAAGAGTACAAATTGCATATTTAGGTGCATTAGCAGCAGGAAAAGGAGAACTCACAGAAGAAGAGTTAACAACAGCTCTAAATAGCGAATTTGGATCAGGAAATTACACTTTACATTTTAATGAAAATAAAGTTACGATAAAAGGAAAAGACTACAATTTTGATGGAACAGTATCAGGAGGAGATTCCTCAGAAGGAGGAGATTCAAGTGGCGAATGGACACAAGATAGTGAAGGAAAAATAGTAAGCCCTGATGGAAAGGTAAAATTACAGATAGGTGACTATGTAAATTATAATGCATTAGCAGGAGTAGATACAACAGATACTAATAATACAACAATAAAATCAAATGTAGCAGATAATGGATATGGAGACCAGACATTTGATTTAACAAAATATACAGGAGACAATAAATGGAGAGTGCTTGGTGTAAAGAACGGTAAAGTAGAACTTATATCTGCTGATTTAGTGCCATTAAGTGATAATAGTTTATACTTCTATTTAAAAGGAAGAACAGCGTACCAAAATGCAGAAACAGAGTTAAATAAAATAGCAGGATTATATGGACATGGAACACATGCAGTAGGAGCAAGAAGTGTAAATGTGGATGATATAAATAAAATAACTAGATATAATCCAAATGCAGAAGGAATAAAAAATCCAACAGCAGAACAAATAGCAAGTGGAAATAAATATGGAAAAAATCAATTATATGAATACGGAAATCAAGTAACATATTCATGGGTTGGCTCAGATAAACCAAAATATGAATCAACAAATGGAAAAACAGGAAATTTAAGTTCGCATAATGTAACAAATTCATCTTATGGAGACTTTCAAAATGCATTTTCTTGGTATGATTTTAATACAAATAGTTGGAAAAAATCACCATATATAGCAAGTGCAACTACAGCATCTCCTGTAGAAATAACAAGTTTGACAAGTACAGACTATTATTATTATCCAGAAACATTAACCAAAAGTAGTAATACTTCTGCAATAACAGGAATAGCAAATAATTCACCTGAAAGAGATATGCTTTTTAATAATACAGATAGTAAATATTACTGGCTTGCCTCTAGGTGTGTGAATGCGAACTCTCGCTATGCGAATTTCGATGTGCGCGTTGTCCTTAATGGTTATGTGGGCAGCGGTAGCTTAGCTGATTCAGATGGTAGTGAGGGCACCAGCAGCCTTGGGGTGCGTTCCGTAGTTTCTTTAGCATCTGATATCCAATTAGAACCAAATGGAACGAATGCTTGGAAATTTAAACAATAGAAATTTAAAAAATGTAGAGAGCTTGTCAAGATTAGTGTGTAAATTTTTTTAATTTTATTTTGAGCTTGTCAAGATTAGTGTGTAAATTTTTTTAATTTTATTTTTACGAAGTAGTATAGTAAACATAATGCTATGCTACTTTTCTTATTTAATTGTCAATGTGCTACAACATCTATATTTCAAGATGCTTAATATACCTTACACCAAATAGAATAGAAATTTGAGACTGAATAATTTTCCATTTTGGTATAGGTTTTTTCCATTTTTCTTTTAATTCTTTTATTCTTAAGTATAGAACTTTGTAAACGGAGCTTTCACTTGGAAAAGCACCTTTTCCGCGAGTAACTTTTCTTAATGCAGAATTTACTGATTCTACTGCGTTTGAAGTATATATACACTTTCTAATTTCATCAGGCAACTCAAATAAAGGCTCTAAATATTGCATAAAGTCTTGAGCTTTCTTTACAATTCTACTATGATCTTTTTTATATTTACTTTCAAAATTTTTAAGATGCAAATTGGCTTCTTCTAAGCTTGAGCTAGTATATATTTTTTTGTAATCTGCGATAATTTTACTAGCATCTTTTTTAGGACATAGACTGTAAATATTGCGTACTAAGTGAACAACACATCTCTGACTTTGTGTTTGTGGAAATACACGCTCTAAAGACCCCTTAAAACCTGCAATACCATCACTAGACATATACAAAATGTCTTCAACACCACGTTCTTTTAAGTCTTCAAAAACATTACTCCAAAAGCATGCAGATTCAGTATCATCAATCCACAATCCTAAAATATCTTTGTACCCATTAACATCCACACCAATTATGACATACACAGCTCTCTTTGAAGTGGTTAAGTCATCTTTAATGGGTATATACAAGCAATCAGCATAAGTAAAGACATACATTGACTTTAGCTTTCTACTTTTCCATTTTTCAGTCTCTTTAGATACAGCAGAAATTAAAGTTGTAATTTGATCTTTATTAATTTTAACACCATAAATTTCTTTTAGAGTTTTTTCAATATCTCTAACACTCATGCCTTTAGCGTAAAGGGCTATGCATTTATCTTCAAATCCAGTTAAAGTAGTTTGTCCTTTTTCAATTATTACTGGATTAAAAGTTGCATTTCTATCTCTAGGAGTCTTAATTTTTATATTACCATACTTAGTTTTTACATTTTTAGTTTTGCAATAGCCGTTACGAGAATTTGTAATTTTCTTGCCTTTAAGGTGAGTATATTTAGAATATTGTAAATGATTTTCTAATTCGGTATCTAAAAGTTTTTGCATTAGAGGTTGTAGAAGACTATCGAGATAACTTTCAACATCTAAACTATTCTTAATTTTACCTTCCTTAAACTGCTTAACAGCTTCATCAATTATTAATTCGTTAACACTTTTATTTTCCTTTTTTTTCTTAGCCATTTTTATTTTCTCCTTTATTTCTTAGATAAATTCTATATCTGGATATATTTGAATTAGGTCATTCAAAATTAAAGTCCACTCTTTCTTTTGAAAAGAGGTATATCCAAAATATTTATATTTGTTATCATCTAATTGATTGAATAAATCCTCAAAACTATTTATATATTTAGTATCATCAAAAGTCAACCTTATTTTATCATAATATTGAACATTTGCCGAGTGTTTAAAGAGAAGATTTCTGATATTTTGACTATATTTATATGTATTTTCGACATTATTTAAATATTTAGCAATTAGACTTTTATGAATAACATTATTATATTTTTCTGAAAACAATTTAAATACTTTTTTATATTCATCAAGAGTTTTCTGAATATACAATTCCTTAATTTTACCAGCAATATTTTTAGAAGAACGTTCTGAAATGTATTTGTAAAATTTAGGATAAATGGATGTTAAAGAATCAGTAAAAGTAATGTTAGGAAATGCGATTTTTGCAGTCCTTTTCATATTTTTATTATCATCAACAGACAAAAATAAAATATTCTTAACACCTCTTGTTTTAAGACCTTCAAAGCAATCAAGCCAGAAATGGCTGTTATTAATTTTATCAGCATAAATATTTAGAAGATGTCTAATACCTTTAATATCAACACCGATTAAAGTGTATATATCATTTTTTTCAATAATATCAGCTTTCTTTATATTTAATTCATTTTTTATTGCATAAACAACCACATAGGTTTCATCCAATTTTCTTTTAGTTATTTCATTCAATGTTAAATATTCCATTTTACCTTCTTTCTGCACACAAAAATACAGTGTGCTTTTTTAAATTTACACACTGTATTATACACTATCTTTAAGGCGTTCTAGCAAATATTTTAAAAATTAGCAAATTATTCTTGACTTTGCTAAAATAAAAGTGTAAAATAAGTACTAGTAGTAAATGAGAAAAATTTGGAAGGAGAATGTGATTAAATGAACATATTAAATTTTATATTAGAAAACAAAGAATATTTAGAAGATTTAATTACAAGAAGCACATATCATTCAAATGCAATTGAAGGAAGCACTCTTACTTATGCCGAAACTTATGCAATTTTATACAATGACAATAGTTTTAAGATACAGGGAAAAGAACCAAGAGAAATATATGAAGCTATAAATCACAAAAAGGCTTTAGAATTAGTATTTGATAACATAAAAAATAATGAGCCTTTTGATGAAAGATTTATAAAGAAAATAAATGAAACAATTAATAAAGATATTAAAGAGACACAAGGATACAGGACTGTGCAGGTTTTTATTAGAGGAAGTGAACATATTCCACCTGCACCTGAAAAAATTCCAAATTTGATGAACTATTTTGTGTATAATTACAACAATGATGAACAAGATATTTTTACAAAAATTGCAAGATATCACATAGAATTTGAAAAAATACATCCTTTTGAAGATGGAAATGGTAGAACAGGTAGACTTTTAATGAATTATGAATTAATAAAAAATGATATTCCACCTGTTGTTATAACAAAAGAAGATAGAGTAAAATATTTCGAGTTTATTAGAAAGAACGATTCATCAGGTTTGACAAAGTGGTTTAAGGAGTTATCTAATAACGAAAAAGAAAGAATAGAAAAGTTTAAATAGACATATAGAATTATGTGAAAAGTATAACTATTTACTAATTAAAGAAGATACTCGAAAAAAATATACAGTTTAGAAAAGCGTGTATTAGCGCTAATCAAGAAAGGAGCTTTAAAAAATGGAAGAAAGAAAAAGAAAAGTATTGCAAGCTATAGTAGAAGAATACATAAATTCTGCTGAGCCTGTAAGTTCAAATTCGATAATGAACAAATATGATTTAAATTGTAGTAGTGCAACAATTAGGAATGAGATGGCAGATCTTGAAAAAGGTGGATATTTAGATAAAGTTCACACTTCAAGCGGAAGAGTGCCTTCAGCAAAAGGCTACAGATTCTATGTAGATGAGCTTATGCAAGATGATAGAATAAGTCTAGACGAGATTAAATATATAAGTGAAAAGCTAGAAACAAAAGTACATGAAATAGAAGACTTAACAAAGATTACAGCAACAACAATTTCAGAAATGACACATTATACAGCTGTTACAATTGGACCTAAAACTACAGAGCAAATAATAAAAGAAATAAAATTTGTTTTGCTTGGAACGAGAATGGTTTTAGCAATTATTATGACAGATACAGGAATGGTAAAAGAAACAATAATTAAATTTGATGAAGATATTTCAGAAAAACAAGTAGAGACTTTGAATTATATGTTTAACAACAAATTGCAAAATCAACCAATAGAAAAAATAGATGGTCCATTAGAAGAATATTTATACAAAGAAATGAAAGGTTCTGTAAAGGTTATTAAGCCTATAATTGAGCAAATTAAAAAAGTTCTTTTTGAAGAGGAAAAAATATATTTAGAAGGAGCAAGAAGAGAACTTGATTTACCTGAATTTAATAGCTTAGATGTTGCAAAAAACTTTATGAGCATAATAGATACAAAAGATCTTATGGCAGATATGCTAAACTCTGGCTTTGCAGATGATATAAACATATATATTGGAGAAGAAAATGAAAAAGAAGAACTTAAAGATTTTAGTGTAGTTACTTTTAAACATAAAGTTGACAACAAAGATATGGGAACAATTGGAATTATTGGACCAAAAAGAATGGACTACGCAAAAGTTATTTCTATAATGAAATATATTAGTAAAAAGCTGAATGAGAAAAAATAAAATTTTTAGCAAAAACACTTGACAAGTGCTAAAAAAAGTTATATGATATATAACGTAATTAGCAAAAGCACTTTCAGAGTGCTAAAATTACTCTAGATTAAAGCAGTAAAAATAGTACGAAAAGTATATTGTACAAAGCAAAACAAAGGAGGTTTGAAAATGGCAGAAAGTGAAAATAAAACAGAAGAAATAAAAGAAGAAGTAACAAACGAAGAAAAAAATAATGAAATAAAGCAAAACGAAGAAAAATCTGAACTTCAAAAAAAGCAAATAGAACTAGATGAGTTAGATGACAGATATAAAAGAGTATTTGCAGAATTTGAAAATTATAAAAAAAGAACACAAAAAGAAAGAGAAGGCTTATACAATTCAGTACTTGGGGATATAATAGTAAATATATTACCATTACTGGATAATCTTCAAATGGCTGTAAATGCTGAATGTAAGGACGAAGCATATAAGCAAGGAGTAGAGCTTGTAGAAAAGCAATTCAAAGAATTTTTAAGCAAAAATAATGTAGAAGAAATTCCAGCAATTGGAGAAATGTTCGATCCAAGCGTACATGAAGCAGTAGGAAGTGTGCAAGATGATACAAAACAATCACAAGAAATTGTACAAGAATATAGAAAGGGCTATAAATTAGGATCTAAGATACTTAGACACAGTATGGTTATAGTTAATCAATAAGATATTAATTTTTTAAACATATATAACACAAAAGAAAGCAAATAAAAATTATATAAATTATGGAGGCAAACCCTCAAAAAGAAAGGAAGTTAAAAATTATGGGAAAAATAATAGGAATCGATTTAGGAACAACAAATTCATGTGTATCAGTTATGGAAGGAGGAGAGCCAGTTGTAATTGCAAATAGTGAAGGAAACAGAACAACACCTTCAGTAGTTGCATTTTCAAAAAATGGTGAAAGATTAGTAGGACAAATAGCAAAACGTCAAGCTGTTACAAATCCTGATAACACAGTTATTTCAATAAAAAGAAAAATGGGAACAGCTGAAAAAGTTAAAATAGAAGGAGACACATTTACTCCACAAGAAATTTCAGCTATGATATTACAAAAATTAAAAGCAGATGCTGAAAGTTATTTAGGAACACAAGTAACACAAGCAGTTATTACAGTTCCAGCATACTTCAATGATAGCCAAAGACAAGCAACAAAAGATGCAGGAAAAATAGCAGGACTTGAAGTATTAAGAATTATAAATGAACCAACAGCTGCAGCACTTGCTTATGGAATGGATAAAGAACAAGATCAAAAAATAATGATATATGACTTAGGAGGAGGAACATTCGATGTTTCAATCCTAGATATTGGTGATGGAGTATTTGAAGTTTTATCTACAAATGGTAATACTCACTTAGGAGGAGACGACTTTGATGAAGTTATTATGAAATATTTAGTAGATGAATTCAAAAAATCAAGTGGAATAGATTTATCAACAGATAAAATGGCAATGCAAAGATTAAAAGAAGCTGCAGAAAAAGCTAAAATAGAACTTTCTGGAGTTCAACAAACAAACATTAATTTACCATTTATTACAGCAGACGCAACAGGTCCAAAACACTTAGATGTTACATTAACAAGAGCTAAATTTGATGAATTAACACACGATTTAGTAGAATCAACTGCTATTCCAGTACAAAATGCATTAAAAGATGCAGGACTTTCAATGAATGACATTAACAAAGTACTTTTAGTTGGAGGTTCAACAAGAATTCCTGCTGTTCAAGAATTAGTTAAGAGATTAACAGGAAAAGAAGCAGATAAAGGAATTAACCCAGATGAGTGTGTTGCAATTGGTGCAGCAATCCAAGGTGGAGTTTTATCAGGAGATGTTAAAGACTTAGTATTATTAGATGTAACACCACTTTCACTTGGAATTGAAACTTATGGTGGAGTATTTACAAAATTAATCGAAAGAAATACAACAATACCTACAAAGAAATCACAAATATTCTCAACAGCAGCAGATGGTCAAACATCAGTTGAAGTACATGTATTACAAGGTGAACGTGAAATGGCTGCATACAACAAAACATTAGGAAGATTCCAATTAACAGGAATTCCAGCAGCTCCAAGAGGAGTACCACAAATCGAAGTTACATTTGACATAGATGCAAATGGTATAGTTCACGTATCAGCTAAAGATATGGCTACAGGAAATGAACAAAATGTTGCAATTACAGCTTCTACAAATTTAACAGACGAGGATATCGAAAAAGCTGTAAAAGATGCACAAGCACATGCTGAAGAAGATAAGAAAAAGAAAGAAGAAATTGAAGTTAAGAATAATGCAGAAAGCTTAGTATATAACAGTGAAAAAACTCTAAATGAATTAGGAGACAAGATTTCTGGAGAAGAAAAAGCTAAAATCGAAACAGAAATTGAATCTACTAAAAAAGCATTAGAAACAAACGACACAGAAAAAATTAAAGAAGCTACAGAGAAGTTAACAAAAGTATTCTATGAAATGAGTGAACAATTATACAAAAATGCAAATCCTAATGCAACAGATAATGTAGCACAAGCTGCAGAAGATGCTGCAAATGCTGGAACAGATGCAAATGCTGGTTCAGATGGAAATGTATATGATGCGGATTACAAAGTAGAAGATGATAATAAATAATAAAAAAGGCGGAGTTTTTAAATCCGCCTAATATTTAATAGGAGTTATGAAATGAGCTCAAAAAGATATATATTTATGAAAAATATTGATCAAAGAGAGAAAGCGGAAAAACAAGTTAAAACAACAAAATCAATAATAACGCCTGAAGGAAAAAGTATATTTATAGAAGAGGGAAAAAATCACATTCAAGGGGCAGATGATATAGTTGAAAAATCTAAATTATTAAAAAGCTTACTAATAGATGGAGAATCATCTAGTACTTTATTATATTATTTAGGTTTTATAGCTTTAGATGAAGGAAATAAAAAATCACTTTTATATATTTCAAAATCATTAAATGAAAAAACAAAAAATAGAGTAGAAAAGTTAAGAAAAAAATTAGAAAGATATCCAGATGTTCTAATAAAAGATATATATGAAGATTTAGACGAGAATGAAAAATCTAGATGTGCACAAGTACTTGAACAATATAAAAGATTAGTTGAAAAACAGCCAAATGAACAAGACAAATAAAAGAGACGGGACTATTACAATGATTTGGCTTATTGACAAAGAAGTAAAAAATTGAGAAATGAAAGTATTTGAAATATTTGAAAATGTAGATGTCGAAAGTGTGGTTAAATTATGAAGGAAGATAAAATAAATTTTTTAAACACATTAAAAAGGAGTATAAATAATCTAAATAAATTTATTAAAGGCGATGCAGAAGACAAAACAAGATATTATAAATGTCCAAATGGTAAAAATGAAAATATTAAAATAGGCATAGATAGAGGGCATCCTGATATTGCTGATAGAATATTTAGTGAACAAAGATATTATGATATATTAAATAAAATACAAAGAAAAATAGGTAAAGAAATTCCAAAACATGAATTTTTATTATATGCAGGATACATCTTAGTTGATGAAGGTAATTCAAAGGACTTAATGATTCCTAAAGAACAAAGAGAACAAAAAATGCTAATATATTGTACTTATTCATTAAGTAAAGATAATTTGGATTTTATAGACAGCAAAAAAAGAGAATGGAAATATTATGATCCCATTATTAAAGATATGTATGATTCTGATATAGATGAATCAGAAAAAGAGAAAATAAGAAAAATAGTAGACTTTATAAAATCAGAAATAGAAAAAGCAAGAATAAATAATGAAAGCCAATGTGACCAAGAAATACAAGGAGGATAAAAATGGCAGAAAAAAAAGATTATTATGAAATATTAGGAGTATCTAAATCAGCAACTGATGATGAACTAAAAAAGGCATATAGAAAAATGGCAAAAAAGTGGCATCCAGATGCAAACCCTAATAATAAAAAAGAAGCAGAACAAAAATTTAAAGAAGTAAATGAAGCATATGAGGTACTTTCTGACCCTCAAAAAAGAAGAATGTATGATCAATTTGGAACTGCCGATCCTCAAGCTGGCTTCGGAGGGGCAGGAGGACCATTTGGAGGAGGTAATGGATATTATTCATACACAAGCTCTGGATGGGATGATTTTGGCGACTTAGGAGACATATTCTCATCATTCTTTGGTGGAGGATTTGGAGGACAAAGAGCAAACTCTAGAAGAAATAATGGACCACGTAAAGGTGAAGATTTAAATCTTAATTTAGAGATAACATTTGAAGAAGCTTTTATGGGTGTGGAAAAAGAAGTTACAATTACAAGACAAGAAACATGTTCTACATGTCATGGAACAGGAGCAAAACCTGGAACAAATCCTGTTAAATGTAAAGCTTGTAATGGTACAGGACAAATAAGACAAATGCAAACTACAATTTTGGGTCAAATTCAAACAACTAGAACTTGTCCAGAATGTCATGGAACAGGTGAAGTTATCCAAGAACCTTGTGATATGTGTCATGGAAAAGGTACTGTAAGAAAAATGCCTAAAGTTAGAGTTAAAATTCCTGCAGGAATAGGAGATAATCAAACAGTAGTCTTAAGAGGACAAGGAAATCCAGGAACAAAAGGTGGACCTGCAGGAGATATATACATAACATTAAGAGTTAAAAAACATAGTATTTATAAAAGAGATGGAAATAACGTAATTTGTGATATTCCAATAACTATTACACAAGCCACTTTAGGAGCTGATATTGAAGTACCAATGGTAGATGGAAAAAAAGAAAAATACAGAATTCCAGAAGGAACACAAACAGGAACACAATTTGTAGTTAGAGGGAAAGGATTCAAAAGCCTTAATTCTTCTTATGTTGGAAATTTTGTATTCAATGTTGTTGTTCAAACACCAAAAAGACTTACAAAAGAGCAAAGAGAACTATTGACAGAACTTGCAAAAACAATGAATGAACAACCTCCAATTAAAAAGAGAGGAATTTTTGGGTAAAGTTAATTTTGGGACGGAGGAAAAAAAGGAACCTGAAACCTTCGTCTTAAGCTTATAAAAAATTTTTGAATTGTTAAACAATTATGTATAATATTTTATAAAATCCACAAAATAAATAGTATATATTATTTATTTTGGAGGATTTTTAATTTGAAAAAAGTATTGTTCATTTCAAGCATAGGTGGGCATTTAAGTGAATTAATGAGTTTGGAGCCTCTATTTAAAAATTATGAATACACAATTATTACAGAAAAGAGTGAAACGACCAAGTATTTACAAAAAAGATATAAAGGAAGGGTATTTTATGTACCATATTCTACAAGAAGCAAGCTTTTTAGCTATATTTTCAAATATATTTTTGTTATTATAAAATCATTTATTTTATTTTTAAAAATAAGACCAGATGTTATTGTATCAACAGGTACTCATACTGCTGTACCAATATGCTATTTTGGAAAAATATTTGGAAAAAAGATTATATATATAGAAACTTATGCAAATATTACTAGAAAAACATTAACAGGGAAATTTTTATACCCGATATCAAATTTATTTATTGTTCATTGGAAAAGTATGAAAAAATTGTATCCAAATGCTGTGTGTTTGGAAAAATATTGAAATTTAGAAATAATTTAACAAAAATGGTTGACAAGAACAAAAAAATAGTATATAATATGTTTGTTGCAAGCAAGAGTTATCCACTCTTCACCTTGACCTATTCGGAAAGAGGTAAAAAGTAAGTTTAATTAATAAAGAACTATTTGATTTTTCTATTAATAGTTATGTAAGAAAATCATTAGATTTTTATATATCTTATTTTGTGGATTGGCTTGTAATAAGTCAATTTTTTTATTATATGGAGGTGTTTTATATTAAACAAGAATTGCCAATAAATGGTCAAATAAGAGCAAGAGAAGTTCAATTAATAGGAGAAAACGGAGAAAAACTTGGAGTAAAGAGTTTTAATGAAGCTATGGATATGGCTGAAGAAAAAAAATTAGATTTAGTTTTAGTTGCTCCAAATTCTAAGCCAGTGGTTTGTAAAATAATGAACTATGGTAAATACAAATTTGAACAGGCCAAAAAAGAAAAAGAAGCAAAGAAGAAACAAAAAATAACAGAAATAAAAGAAATTAGAATTACTCCAAATATTGAAGAACACGATTTTGGATTTAAAGCCAAAAATGCTAGAAAGTTCATTGAGAGTGGAAATAAATTAAAAATAACAGTAAGATTTAGAGGAAGAGAAATTAATAATTCTAAAGCAGGAGAAACAGTTTTAAACAAATTTATTGAAGAACTTTCAGATATTTCTGTTGTTGAGAAAAGTCCTAAATTAGAAGGAAGAAATATGTTTATTATGTTAGCTAAAAAAGCTTAATACATATAAAATATAGTAGATTAATTATGTAATCATAAAATTTCTACTAAATATAGAGGTTTATAGGTATCCTAAAAAAACCTAAATATTACATACAAGGAGAATTATTATGCCAAAAATGAAAACAAATAAAGCTGCAAAGAAAAGATATTCTTTAACAGCTACAGGAAAAGTAAAAAGAACAACAGCTAATAGAAGACATTTATTAGCAAACAAAACTAAAAGACAAAAATTATCTGCAAGACGTCCAGGAGCGTATGCTGATAAAACATGTGAAAATACAATAAAAAAATTATTACCATATGGTAATTAATCAGAAAGGAGAGAATAAAGATGGCAAGAGTTAAAACAGCTAAAATAACAAGAAAAAGACATAAAAAAATAATGAAATTAGCAAAGGGATATTTTGGAGCAAAACATTATAGATTTAGAAATGCAAATCAAGCAGTTTTAAAATCATTATCTTATTCTTATGTTGGAAGAAAAGATAGAAAGAGTGATTTTAGAAAATTATGGATTGCAAGAATAAATGCTGCAGCAAGAATGAATGGAACTACATATAGTAAAATGATAGCAGGACTTAAAAAAGCAAATGTATCTATAAATAGAAAAATGCTTGCAGAAGTCGCTATAAGCGATCCAAAAGCATTTACTGAAATTGTAAATATTGCAAAAAATGCATAAACAGACAGTAATATTAATTACTCTGTAATAAAAATGAAATAAAAATGAAATATAAATGTAATAATTAAATAAAAAAAATAATTTGACAAAATAATAAAAAGAGAGTATAATAAAAAATGTAGATTATAAATTATTTTTTTAGGAGGAAAAAATATGAGAAAAATAGGTTTATTAAAAGTTGTATTAGTAATTATTTTAAGTGTACTATTAATTGCGAACTTAACTTCTGTTGTATTTGCTGCAGATGATTTTTCAAGTACAAATGCATCAGAATGGGAAAATGCAGGAGTTCCAGAAACAGGTAGTAGTACAGATAATACAGGCACAACTGGAACAGAAAACTCTGGAACAACAACAGGAACAGAAAACTCTGGTACAGGAACAACTGGAACAGGAACAACTGGAACAGAAAACTCTGGAACAGGAACAGATAGTACATCACTTAGTACAGGAAGTGCAACAACAACATTAAATTCAAATGAAGACGAAGAAGAAAATAAAAGTGAGGTTAATTCTTTAGCTTATACTGGAATTGAAGACAACAAAGTTTTACCAGTAGTTATCATAATTGGTGCAATTGTTGCTGGATATTCATTAAAGAAAGTAAGAGAATATAATAATATATAATTGGACTTTGTCAAGTAAAGTGTGTAAGTTTAAGGTACCAAACTTATACACTTTATTTTACATTATCAAAAAGAGTGTGAAAATATTCGTAATTAGAATATTCAATCACACTCTTTTTTTAGGTATTTTTATTTAAAGAAAAACTAGAGCATAGTTTTTCATATTCTTTACACTTAATTTTATAATCCATTTGCATACATAAATATTTATAGTATGTATAAGCTTGCTCATATTGAGCTATTGGGTTAAACATAGGGTCTTTATAAATATCATTTGGATCGAATCCATTTTGATACCCAAAATTGTTTTGTAAATCATTAAAATCCTTTTCCAATTAAATCTCAATCCTTTCTAAATTCATTTAAAGGTATTTATAGCTATGAAAAAATATTTAATAAGAGTTTTGTACAATATATTAATTAACACCTTCTAATTAAAAATATTCTAAATATTTTTAATTATTACAAATTTAAATTAAATATGGGAAAGATTTGTATAAATATAAATGTATAAAATGCAGCTAAAAATCCTTGTAATATTTTTCCAATAAAATAAGGTTTTATAGATAAGTCTGTTTTAGAAACAATACTTAAGACTTGTAAAAATACCGATACACCTCCTAATCCGAGTAAAAAAGCTGACAGAATAATATTAATAGATATAGCTCGTATATGAATACTTGAAATTATTGAAATTCCATTTGTTATTTCTAATATTCCAATAAAAAATGGTGCAATTAAATTTGAAGGAATATGTGATATATAAGAAAGAGGATAAAATATAAATGTTAGTATTTTTAAGAGTTTACTTTTTTTTATTATAGATATTATTACAGAAAAAAGCACAATAAATCCACCAATTGTCATAATAGTAGATGTAGCATTAAAAATTGAATTTGAGAGTACTTCTCCTAAATTAGATAAAGATAATTTTTTAGATTCGGAGAAGATGACTTTTTTATTATTGCTAGAGGTATAATTTTTTTTCCAAAATCTAAAAATAAATCCTACTGTAAAACATGCAAGTAAATGTGTAATTAAAAGTAAAAAGCCTATTTCTGTACTTCCAAACATATTTATTCCAACAGTCCCTAGAATAAATAAAGGACCAGAATTATTAGTAAAACTTAAAAGTCTTTCACATTCTTCTTTAGATAAAATATCTTTTTTTCTAAAATCACACACAATCTTGGCTCCAATAGGGTATCCACTTATAATTCCCATAATAAGTGCAAAAGAGCCTTCTCCACCAATATTAAATAATGGCTTCATAAAACTATTAAATATTTTTCCTAAAATTTTAGGAATATTGGTATAAGAAATAAGTTCTGTTGCGACAAAGAAGGGAAATAATGATGGAACAACAGATGTTGCCCATAAAAGTAATCCAGACTTTGCGGCTAGTAGATTAGAAGAAGAGAAAATTACTAAACATATAGTAAAAACTAGTATTAATATAGACAAAATATATTTTCTAATTTTAATAACATAAATCATATAAATATCCATTCCTTTCATATTTTACTTATAGTTATAAAAAAATCTTTTTTAAATTAATATCTTATTTTAAATTTTTTTCTAATTTTAAAAGATAAAATAATCCTAAAATTAAATTTGATATTTCACTGAAAAAAATTGAAAATATATAGGCTTTAATTCCATATATAGGAACAAAAATTAAAATAAAAACAGTGCTAAATATTAAATCGGTAATATTTATTATCATTACAACAGTTTGTTTATCAAGGCCTTTCAATATATTATCTATTACAATATCAATATAAGTAGAAGGAATAAGTATAGAAAAGATTTTTATATAAATGCCAATATCAAGTCTATGATAAACCAAAAAGCTAATGTTGTCTGCAAAAATATATAATATAAAGCTTAACAACAATGCAAACAAAAAAGAAGAAATTAAAAGCTTATCTGTATAATATCTAATTTTTTGGTAATCCTTTTTTACATAATATCTTGAAAATTCTGGAATAAGTAGACTTGAAATTGCAATTAGGAATGTAGATGGAAACATTATTATTGGCATTGCCATACCTGAAATTTGTCCATAATCACTAAGAGCTTCATTTATATTTTTTCCACTTTTTGTAATACTTGAAGGGATTATTAATTGCTTTAATGTAGAAATTCCTGATTTAATGTATGATGTAAGTGCTACAGGTACAAGTATTTTAAAAATTCGTGCAAAATTATTAATTTCATATTTTTTTTGAGTGTTAAAAAAATATTTTCTTAAGTCAAAACAGTATATGATTAATAAATAAATAAAAGATATTATTTCTGAAATTAGGTCACACAAAATTAAAATGTAGCATATATTTTCTATGGAAGCTGGTTTAAAAAAATTAAACAAAAAAAATGTAGATATGAGTTTTGAAAGCTGTTCCATAAATTGTCCTAGCACAGTCTTATATGGTCTTCTTACGGCAATAAAATATCCAGTAATAGCCGAAGATACAGAGATTAGAGGAAGTGCTATGCAAATTAAATTTACAATAGATTTTTGAACTTTATATTGAAAACAATATTTTACTATAAAATCTGCATTAAAATAAAATATAGCACTTGCAATTAATGAAAGAAAAATGCTGATTTTTATACATTTTTTTGATGAGTTTTTGACTCCGTCTAAATTTCCAAATGCTAATTCTTCAGATACTACTTTTATACAAGATATATTTATTCCAGAAGAAGCCAAAGTTATCCCAAAATAATATGTAGCCATTATTAGTTCAAAAACTCCAAGAGTTTCTGAAGATACATTGTTAGATACATAAATATTGAAGGTAAATCTTATTATTTGTAATATAAATGAAGATACGACTATTATTATTGAATTCAATAAAAACACTTTAATACGTCTCAAAGATATCACCTGTAAATTATATGAGACTTTTAAATATTCTATTACAATTATATGGTATTTGATGTGGATGTAAATTGTAATAGTTGAATTTTTACAGTAATAAGTATTTTTTAAAAAAGAGTTGAAATAATTAGTTAATTATTGTATAATGAGTGCATACACATTATATGAGGAGAGGATCTAAGTTGAAAAGAGTAGAACAAGCAAAAAAAATTTTGAAAGAAAATAATCAATCTAAAATTTTAAAGATTTTAGAAAATATAGATATAGAAAAACAAGAAGAGCTTGCAAGAGACATTTTGAAAGTGGATTTTGAACAAATACATAGATTATATGAAAACAGAAATGGTAAAAATAAAAGAAAGGATAACATAGAACCAATAAAATACATAGATAAAAATAAGCTTAATAGTAAACAAAGACAAGAAATAGAAAAAATAGGAGAAAAGATCTTTAGACAAAATCAATATGCAGTAGTTACAATGGCAGGAGGACAAGGAACAAGACTAGGATGGAAAGGTCCAAAAGGTACATTTAAATTAGATGTAGGAGAAAACGGAAAATATATTTTTGAAATATTGGCAAACACATTAAAAAAGACAACTGCAAAATATGGTAAAGAAGTATATTGGTATATAATGACAAGTGTAGAAAATAATGATGAGACAATTAATTTTTTTGAAAAGAATGAATATTTTGGTTATAATAAAGAAAAAGTCAAATTTTTTACGCAAAATGTTTTACCAATTTTAGATTTTGAGGGAAATTTATTAATAGATTCTAGTTATAAAGTAAAAGAAGCTTCAGATGGAAATGGAGGAGTATTTATTGCTTTAAAAAATTCTAAAATGATAGAAGATATGAAATCCCATAATATAAAATGGGTTTATGTTTGTGGTGTAGATAATATTATGGCAAATATGACAGATGAAATTTTGCTTGGCTTAGCAATAAAAAATAATGTACCAAGTGCTTCAAAATCTGTAAAAAAAGCATATCCAGAAGAAAAAGTTGGAATTTTTTGCAAAAAAAATGGAAAGCCTGCAATAATAGAATATATAGATATGGATAAAAAAATGATATATGCAGAAGATGAAGATGGTGAGCTTTTATATGGAGAATCAAACATAGTAGGACATTTGTTTAATATAGAAACACTAGAAAAAATGGCAGATTACAAATTCGATTATCATTGTGCTATTAAGAAAAACTCATATTTAGGCGAAAACATTAAAGAAGTTTTACCAGAAGAACCTAATAGTTTAAAGTTTGAGGCATTTATTTTTGATGGATTTGAATATTTAGATGATATGGTTATTTTAAGAGTTAAAAGAGAAGAAGAATTTGCACCTATAAAAAATGCAACCGGTGTTGATAGCCCTGAAACAGCAAAAGAGATATATGAGAAATATTATGAAGTATAAATAGTCTTGCATATGAAGAGGGAAGGAGAAAGAAGATGTTGGAAATAAAAGATTTATATAATTTAGACGAAACAATAGCAAAACAAATACTATCAACTGAAAAATATCCATGGGAAATCTTGCCTAAAATAAATGATTATATTTTAGAAATCGGACCAATATTAGATAAAGAAAAATATGAACAAATTGGTGATAATATTTGGGTAGCAAAATCTGCCAAAATAGCTTCAACAGCAAGTATTACAGGACCTGCAATAATTGATGAAAATGCAGAAATTAGACATTGTGCATTTATTAGAGGTAAAGCAATTGTTGGAAAAAATGTTGTTGTAGGAAATTCAACAGAACTAAAAAATGTTATACTTTTTAATAATGTGCAAGTACCTCATTATAATTATGTAGG
Source organism: uncultured Clostridia bacterium (assembly GCA_946529215.1). Taxonomy (GTDB): domain Bacteria; phylum Bacillota; class Clostridia; order TANB77; family CAG-508; genus CAG-269. The sequence continues at coordinate 168,641 of CAMMZC010000001.1, read as the reverse complement.
AGATTCAATTTTGGGGTACAAATCTCATATGGGAGCAGGTAGTATGACTTCTAATGTGAAGGCTGATAAAAGTAACGTTCAAATTAAGAAGAGAACAGGAGAGTGCGAAAAAATAATAGAAACGAATCTTAGAAAAGTAGGTGCATTTTTAGGAGATGGTGTAGAAGTAGGATGTAATTCAGTTCTAAATCCAGGAACTATTATTGGGAAAAATTCAAATATTTATCCTCTTTCTTGTGTAAGAGGGGTTATTCCTGAAAATAGTATTTATAAAAATCAAAATGAAATTATAGTAAAAAAGTTGTAGAATTCTACAACTTTTTTATAAATTTATAATTTACTGAGTCTTTAATTGTTAAAGTACCATCATAAATTGTGCTTTCTTCTGTAGAAAGTGGAATATTTAAAATAAGTGGACAAGAATACTTTTCATCTAAATTGTTTGTGATTGTAATTGTAAAACTAATTTGACAATTTAGTGAACTTAAAGTAATTCCACACATTTTTAGTAAAGAGCCATTATAAGTTAAATTTGAAATATCATTTGAAAATGTGTAATTGTCTTTGAGCTTGGAGTTTACATAGCACAAAGTAATAGGATTTGCACAATTATTGTATAAAACAGGCTTTGAGTAATCAATCTCATTTTCTGATGTAGTTTCAAAAGTTATTGAATCTTTTATTAAGTTTTCTTCGAAAAACTGTGTCTTAGCAAATTCAGAGATACCTTTGTAATACAAATTTTGTGTGCCTATGCTAGGCTTTAGGTCGTATTTTATATCACTAATAGTAACTGATTTTAGAGTGTTTTTGCTTGTGAAGTTTTCACTATTTGGATTTAAAAATATAGCAATATCTGTATATTGGTACAAATCTGAAATTGTGAAAGATGAGTTAGAATTTGTATCACTTTTAGCGTTACAGCTACTAAAATACGTTATTTTATCTATAGAAAAAATAGTTTCTGTGTTTTCTTGCTGAAATTTTATAAAGCTATCTGCACATGCATCTGAGACAGCATATGATTTAGCAGTTTTAAGTGCAATTGGCAATAAAACTGCTAAAACAACAATACCTATAAAAAATATAAAGCTTAAAATAATGTCACTTTTTTTCATCAGTACCTCCGTTGAATTATTTAAATTTTATTAGCTGTCTTTTAAGTAATAAGCTTAATTGACTGAACATTCTTGAAAGCATAAATTTGTCCGAGGTTTTAATGTTTTGGTTCTAATTTTTCAAGTCCTCCCATATATGGTCTTAAAACTTCTGGAATTATTACACTTCCATCAGGCTGGTAGTTATTTTCAACAATTGCAATTAGCATACGAGGTGGGGCAACTACAGTATTGTTTAAAGTATGTGCAAAATAGTTTCCATTTTCACCTTTAATTCTAATTCCAAGACGACGAGCTTGTGCATCTGTAAGGTTTGAGCAACTTCCAACTTCAAAATATTTTTTTTGACGAGGAGACCAAGCCTCAACATCACAAGATTTTGCTTTAAGATCTGCCAAATCTCCAGAGCAACATTCCAAAGTTCTAACAGGAATATTCATACTTCTAAAGAATTCTACTGTATATGACCACATTTTATCATACCATTCCCAACTATCTTCAGGTTCACATACAACAATCATTTCCTGTTTTTCAAATTGATGAATTCTGTAAACACCACGTTCTTCAATACCATGAGCACCTTTTTCTTTTCTAAAACATGGAGAATAAGAAGTCATTGTGTATGGCATATCTTCTTTTTTTAGGATTTGATCTTTAAATCTACCAATCATAGAATGCTCACTTGTACCAATTAAATATAAATCTTCGCCTTCAATTTTGTACATCATAGCATCCATTTCTTCAAAACTCATAACACCTGTAACAACATCTGAACGAATCATATAAGGGGGAATGCAGTATGTAAATCCTTTATTTATCATAAAATCTCTAGCATAAGTTAGAACTGCAGAATGAAGTCTTGCCAAATCTCCAACTAAATAATAAAAACCATTTCCTGCAACACGGCGAGCACTATCTAAATCAAGCCCTCCAATAGCTTCCATTATTTCACCATGATATGGAATTTCGTAATCTGGAACAATAGGTTCTCCAAATTTTTCAATTTCAACATTTTTGCTATCATCTTCACCGATTGGAACAGACTCATGCATAATATTTGGAATTTTCATCATTCTTTGTTTTATTTCTTCAGAATATTCATTTTCTACTTTTTCATTTAATTCCAATTTTTTATTTATAGCTTCAACTTGTTTTTTAATTTCTTCAGCTTCATCTTTTTTACCTTCTCTCATCAAATTACCAATTTGAGAGCTTAAAGATTTTCTTTCACTTCTTAAATTATCTCCATTTAATTTAGCTTCTCTGTTTTTTACATCAAGCTCTAATACTTCATCAACTAATTTTAATTTGTGATCTTGAAATTTCTTTTTGATATTTTCTTTTACTACATCTGGATTTTCTCTTAAAAATTTGATATCTATCATAATACATACTTCCTTTCATTTATGCTTTATGCTTGGATGAATCTGTTATATTTATGAACTATATTATATAATAATTTTGATAATATTTCAATAATTTTTGAAAAATTAAACAAATTACAGTTAAATCTTGATTTAATAGTTATATTGGAAATTTAAAATGATTTGTTTTTAATAAAAATAAAAAGCATTTGACAATTTAAAGTCAAAAGCTTTTTATTTTAAAAAACTATGCATAATTTTTTAAACAAATTACTGTAATCTTAAGCTACAGTTGCAGTATTTAATTTTTTAGCTAGATTTGATTTTTTTCTAGCTGCAGTATTTTTAACAATAACACCTTTTGAACAAGCTTGATCTATTTTCTTTGTAGCTTCTGAAAATAGTGTTTTAGCTTCTTCTAAATTTCCAGCTTCTATAGCAGCTTCGAATTTTTTAACTGATGTTTTGTAAGCTGATTTGATCATATTGTTTCTTAAAGTTTTCTTTTCTATTATTTTAACTCTTTTTTTAGCTGATTTAATGTTTGGCATTTTTGCACCTCCTTTTATTGCTCTTTTATATAACATCAACTATTTTATCACATATTTTAACATTTGGCAAGACTTTTTGAAAAATTTCCTGTTGTGTTTTATAGAACGTTTTTACTTTTTAGTGGTCTTATTATGAAACTTTATAAATATTTGCTGTAACATTTATTTTAATTTCTCTTCAATGAATTTTGCAAGTTCTGTTGCTTTTTGAGAAATATATTCTTGATTTTCACCTTCAATCATTACTCTAACAAGAGGTTCTGTGCCAGAAGGCCTAATTAATACTCTGCCATTTCCTGCAAATTCTTTTTCTAGTTTTGTTATTTCTGTTTTTATTTCTTCATCTTTTTCATAATCATATTTTTTGTCTGAATTTACTTTGGCATTAACCAAAATTTGAGGGTATTTTTTAACTAATGTTCCTAATTCTGAAGCTTTTTTGGTTTCTTCAAAAATTGATTTTATAAGCATTAAAGATGTTAAAATTCCGTCTCCTGTAGGGTTATAATCAAGCAAAATTATATGACCAGATTGCTCACCACCTAAATTAAATCCGTTTTTTTGCATCTCTTCTAAAACATATCTGTCTCCAACTTTTGTTTGTAAAAATTCTAAGTCATTATCTCTACAATATTTATTTAGTCCAAGATTACTCATTACAGTTCCGACAATTGTGTCTTTATTTAGCTTTCCGTGTTTTCTTAGATTTTGAGAAATTATAGCCATTAATTTGTCTCCATCAATTTCTTCTCCATTTTCATCAATTGCAAGACATCTGTCACCATCACCATCATAGGCAATTCCAAGACTTAAATTGTTTTCTACTACAAATTTTTTTAATCCTTCCAGATGAGTAGAACCACAATTCTGATTGATATTTATTCCATTAGGCGAATTGTTAATTATTTTATAATTAATCCCTAAAGATTTAAATACTTTTTCTGCAACTTTGTAAGTGGCACCATTTGCGGTATCTATTCCAACAATAAATTTATTATTATTATATTTTTCAAAAACATCGTCAAAATTTTTTCTAAAGAAATATACATATTCATTTACTAAATCTAAAGCATATTCAGATATACCAATTTTATCGCCAACAGCGGTTAAATCGTCTAATTTATTAGACTCCATAATTTCTTCAATTTCTTCTTCTAAATCATCTGAAATTTTTGTGCCTTTATTACTAAAAAATTTAATTCCATTGAATTCGTAGGTATTGTGTGATGCAGAAATTACAACACTTGCATCTGCATTTAATTTTCTTGTTAAATATGCAACTGCAGGTGTTGGAATTACTCCAAGAAGTTTAACATTTGCACCATAACTCAAAAAACCTGCAACCATTGCACTTTCAATAAGTGTGCCAGAAATACGTGTATCTCTTCCAATTAAAATAGTTGGTGTATGGTTTGTATGTTTTGAAAGCACATAAGCTCCTGCTTTTGCAACTTTAAAAACTAAATTTGGTGTTAATTCAGTATTTGCAATTCTTCTAATTCCATCTGTTCCAAAATATTTTCTCATTATAATCAAATCCTTGTATAATATATTTAGGTTTTTAATAGAGGATTTACCTATAAACCACTTAAAATATTTAAAATAACACTGGTGACTTTTTTTAATTTTTGCAGTTTCTATAAAAATTTATATTCTTTTTTAATATATAAATTTGAAATTTGTTATATGCATTATAACTTTATTTTTACAAAAATTCAATAATTTTATAAAAAAATTTCGACGCACCCCATTTTTTGGCACTAAGCTGAGGATTGATCACAATGCATTTTGACGGTGTTTTTAATCAAAAGAAAAAACTTTTTAAATAAAAATGGCTTATTCACGAATTTCGACAATATTAGAAGTATTATTATAGTAAGTTTCACACAATTTGTTTGGTTAGAAAAATGCTTTACAAATTTTTTTGGAAAATAATATTATTCCCTTATGCAAATTTATATTTTATAAGTTATGAATTGCAATATTTTTTAAAAATTTTTAAATTAAATTTTTCAAAAAATTTCCTGTTTATAAAATTTTAAAATGCATATCATAATTTTAGAAAAAGCAAATTGCTTTTCAATATTTATAAGAGTTACTGTATTTTAAAATGTATTTATACATTAAATTACGTCATCTTATAAATAAAATAAAAAATATTAAGATTTTTCTAAAATGTTAATATTAACAGGAGGTGAATTAAAATGGCAAACAACAATAGTAATAAGAAATTAGTTCCAGAAGCTATGAATGCTTTAGATAGATTCAAATATGAAGTAGCTAGCGAAGTTGGAGTTAACTTAAAAGATGGATACAATGGAGATATATCTGCAAGAGACGCTGGTAGAATCGGTGGAAATATGGTTAAAAAAATGATTCAACAAGTTGAAAACAATATGATAAACAGATAAGTAATGCTTGATTATAAGTAGCAAATATTTTAAATTATAGATTTAGAATGATTAATAAAGTATTGTTTAAATTTTTAAAGACAGGGGTATTATTCTTGGTTTTATAGTTTTACTTTGAGTGGCTTGTCCAAAAAGTAATACATAAAGGCAGGAATTGTGCTCCTGCCTTTTAATACACTTGACAAATATGATATAATACTTAAGAGGAGAGTGATACTTATGGCTTTTGATGGAATAGTAACAAAAAAAGTTGTAGATGAATTGCAAAATTTAATAGATTATAAAATAGATAAAATATATCAACCAGATAAAAATACTGTTGTTTTAGGACTTTATGGAAATTTTACAAATATAGCACTTTTAGCATGTATTTCTTCAAATAATTATAGGATACATATAACAACAAATAACCTAAAAAATCCGCAAGTTGCACCTAATTTTTGTATGTTACTACGTAAGCATATTTTAGGTTATAAAATAAAAAAAATATACACAAAAGCGTTAGAAAGAATAGTATTTATAGATTTAGAAAACAGTGAAAATTCGAATAAAATAGAAAAGAAAACTTTAATTGTAGAGCTTATGAGCAAACACAGCAATATAGTTTTGATAGATAAAAATGGAATTATAATTGATAGCATTAGACATACATCAATTGAAGAAAATGCTCAAAGAGATATTTATCCTACAGCTAGATATTTTGAACCCACAAGAAACAAATTTGATTTTTTAGAAGCGAAAAACTTTGAAGATTTTTATTCAAAGTTAAGTCTAGAAGATGATATCGATGTACTAGATTCTATTTCGAAAAAATATAATGGAATTAGTTTAATGAATCTAAAAGAAGTAATAAATCAATTTGAGACAAAAAACGATTATTTATCAACAAAATCCATTGCACATCGTGTTTATGACGTTATTGTAGATATCTTAAATAAAAAGAATTTGGAAATAAAAGTCATATCAGAAAAAAATGGTATTCCAAAAGATTATTGCTTGACTTTTGCTAAAGAAGAAAGTAATAATAAGTTTTCTTTGAATTTTAGTTTAGATGATTTTTACTTTAAAAAAGAAAATAGTGAGATTTTTATAAATTATAGAAATACTTTACTTAATATTATTTTATCAACTTTAAAAAAATATGAAAAACGTCTGGTTAATATTGATGAAAAGCTATCTGAATGCAAAAATATGGATAAATATAAATTGTATGGGGAATTGATTACTGCAAATTTATATAAAATTCCTAATTATAATGTAGATAAAATTTCTTTAGAAAATTATTACAAAAATAATGAGTTAATAGAGATTTCTTTAGATAAAAAGTATACTCCACAACATAATGCAAAGAGATTTTTTAAAAAATATTCTAAACTTAAAAATGCATCTGAAATTGTAAAACAGCAAAAAATAGAAACTATTGAGGAAATAGATTATATAGAAAGTACAATATATGAACTCGAAAATTGCAAAAATATTGAAGATGTTCAGGAAATTTATAATGAAATTGCAGAAAATGAGATTTTTCAAAAATTTTTTGAAAATAAAAAAACAAAATCGAAAAAACCAAGTAAAACAACTTCAGATAAATTTGCAAAATTTAATCCTATAAAATATATAATAGATGGTTTTACAATTTATGTAGGAAGAAACAACAAAGAAAATGACTATTTAACCAATAAGTTTGCCAAAAAAGATGATTTGTGGTTTCATACCAAAGATGTTCATGGAAGTCATGTTATTTTAAAAACAAATCCAAATGAACTTGTACCAGAAAATATAATTTATGAGGCAGCAAGAATTGCAGCTGAACATAGCAAGGCAAAAAATTCTTCAAATGTGCCAGTCGATTATTGTAAAGTAAGTTTTGTAAAAAAGGTTCCAGGTAATAAACCAGGACTTGTAATTTATAAGAATAATCAGACGATTTACGTATAGTATATTGACAGAAGTTAGTTTTTATTTTGAAATTATATAAATAAAACAGTTATATATAATATTACAAAAATGTTACAAAAATATTAAATTTATGTAACATAAGAATATTTTGTTGAAATTGAAAACAAAATGTTGTAAAATTAAAGTTGAATATAAGATCAAATTATAATGTAATTTTTAGGAGGAATTAAATATGGCAACAAACCCAATGCAAAGAAAATCAAGAATATCATTTTTATTAGGAATGCTATTGATGTTGATAATAGCAGCATTAGTAGTAGCTTTTTTGTATTTAAAAATTAAGAGTCAACAAGACGAAATACAAAAATATAAACTTTCAACAACAGAAGTATATGTTCTGAAACAAGATGTAGAATCAGGAGAAACACTATTACCAAATATGTTTGAAAGAAGAAATGTATCAAATACAGCTATACCATCAAATGCTACAGCAGATGTAAATAATATGATTAAAGATGCGGAAATTGTTGATACACAGGGAAGAAACATTAATACACCATCAAGTGGAAAAAACTATTATTATTACAAATTTGAAGGACAAGAAGGAGATAAAATTTTATATAAAGATGGCGAAAATGAACCTGCTACAACTTTGAGTGGCGGAGACAAAGCTTTTTATTTAGATAAAAATAATCAAAAAGTATATATAGAAGTCGCAAAAGTAGATTATGTAATTGCTAAAATAAATATGAAGGCTAATACTGTTATTACAAAAGATGCAATAGTTCCTTCAGACGAAGTTACTACAAATGATTTAAGAAAAGAAGAATATAATGTAATATCATTGCCTGTAGATTTAAAACCTAATGAATATATAGATGTAAGATTAATGCTTCCAAATGGACAAAATTATATAGTTACATCTAGAAAAAAAGTTTCTATACCTGTTGTGAATGGACAATATTTATCTGACACAATTCAAATGAATTTAACGGAAGAAGAAATTTTATTATTATCATGTGCAATTGTAGAAAATTATCAAATAGAGGGATCAAAATTATATGCTACAAGATATACAGAAGCAGGAAATCAAAAACCGGCAACAATTACATATTATCCTAATCGTTCAGTGCAAACAATGCTAGATAATGATCCTAATATGGTAAGAAAAGCAATAAATGGAATTATTCAAAAAAGACAAGCTATAAGAGACGCAATTGATAAATCTGTTACTGACGATGGAAAGAGTGAAAATATAGGCTCTAAGTCAGAGGCAAGTATAACAGCATCACAAGAACAAAGAAAATCTTACTTACAAACATTACCTGTAACTCAACAATAATGGATTTTATTTTCAAAGGAAAGTTACCATTTCCTATTATATAAGAATTTAACTAAAAAATAGAAAGGAAACATTTATGAAAAAAATAGGATTTATAGGAGCAACTGATAAGACAGATTTAATTGCATATATAGCAAAAACATTAGAACTAATAGGAAAAAAAGTAATAGTTGTTGACACTACAATTTTACAAAAATCAAAGTATATAGTTCCAGCTATAGATCCTACTAAGTCATATGTTACAGATTTTGATAATGTTGACTATGCTATTGGATTTAGAAATATAGCAGATATAGCAGGATATCTTGGAGTTAGAGGAAATGAAGATATTGATAATTTAAATTATGACTATATGCTTATAGATATAGATACAGAAGAAATGATAGAAAATTTTGAGATAGAAGAAGCAGGGAAAAATTATTTTGTTACTAGGTTTGATATTTATTCATTAAGAAAAGGTGTAGAAATACTAAAAAAATTGTCTATAAACTTAAATTTATCAAAAATTTTAATGAACTATAATATGAAAAAAGAAGATGAAGAATATCTTAATTATCTATCTATGGATACAAGAGTTATATGGAATGATTTTACACTATATGTACCATGTTTAGATGAAAACCAAATGCTAATAGAAGATAATCAAAGAGTTTATAAAGCTAGATTGAAAAAACTTATCCCTGAATATCAAGAAAGCATAATATATATAGTACAAAATATTTTGGGTGATATAAGTACAAATAAAATTAGAAAAATTATTAAAGAAAGAGAAAACAATTAATTGCTAAGAGGAAAGTTTAAAAAAATTATATTTGAAATTTATACCTCTATAGAAGGGAATGATAGTAATAATGGCAGTAATAGCATTTTATACAAATTGCAAAGATCAAACTGGAAATACTGTATCAGCAATTTCGCTCGCAACCTATATGGGAATTATGCAAAATAAAAGAATTCTATTTATATCAACTTCTTTGAATAATAGTGAAATAAGAAAAGCACTATGGCCTCCTCAATCTAAAAAGAGGTCAGGACTATTTGGACCTAATACTAATTCTTTGGCAGTTAATGATAATGGAATTGAAGGTCTAGATAGAATAATAAGAAGTAATAGAATAACACCAGACATAATAACAGATTATACGAGAGTTGCTTTAAAAGGAAGATTTGAGGTTTTACAAGGATATAATGGAACTGAAGAACAATATAAAGAAATACAAAAACAATATTTACAAATTATAAATTTGTCAAAACAAGTTTATGATACAGTAATAATAGATATAGATAGAGAATTAGAAAAAAAATCGAAAATCGAAATATTAAGTGCCGCTGATGTAGTTGTAGCTATGACCACACAAAAGGTAGATAATATAAATAGTTTAATTGGAACAATATCAGAAGGGATATTATTAAAAAAAGCCAATACTATAATTACACTTGGAAAATATGATGAAAAATCTAAATATAATGCAAAAAACATAACTAGAAGTATTATAAAATCAAAAGAAATAATAAATACAGTTCCTTATAATACAGTTTTATTTGAAGATATTCAAGAAGGAAAATTAATAGATATGTTTATAAGATTTTTAGAATTGAAAAGCAAAGATGAAAATACATTTTTTATTGAAGAAATAAAAAGACTAAAAGAAAGTATAGAAAAAAAAGAACAATTGTTACAACAAATGAGAAAATAATTATTTGATTAAATTTTACAGTATGGAATATATGTTATAGTTTAACACATAAAGTTCTTAAATTATGTAACTATCAAATAAAATAAATAATAGAAAGGATGCTAGAAAATGACAATAACGAATATTATATTAATTTTAGTTATAATCACCATAGCTATTGTGATAATAAGACAATATATATTGTTAAAACAAAAAGCTGAAGTTGTACAAGAGATAGATGTAGATGAACAAACATATACACTAGATAAAATGATAGAATATGTAAAAAGAAGATTAGATGAAATAACAAAAATAAACTTGTATGATATAGGCCTTTCTGAAGAAGAATTGATTAGAAGAAAAAATAAAAAATATGAGTTAAAAAAAGCTTTAAAAGGATGTACATATGGTGATGTTAATGATAAAAAATATGTAAAAGAACTTATTTTTGACTTGTTGTCTAAAGAATATGGCGTAAATGAGATAAATGTATCTAAAGCAATTCCTTTCGATATTCCATCAATGCTTACACCACAAGATAAATTTGATATAATTTTATACGTTTATAAAAAAGAATATGGATATGAAGCATTAACAGAGATAATAAAAAAATACAATTTAGCTGTACTTAAATATCTAGAAGGAGAAACAAAACCTTGTTATGTTATTACAGAAGAAGAGATTGAAGAAATTTTTGAAAAAGAAAATGTAGCACTTTCTTTTTCAGACAAACTTAATATAGTTGTTCAAAGAATATATCAAAAATACAAAGGATATAGTAGTATAGATGAAATAAGAGATATGAACATAGATGGAGTATCTGGTGGTGTATCTGGACTACCAGAAAGCTTTTTAAGTCAAGTTGCTCAAACAGATGGAGGAGACTATCTAACTCAAGTACAAGAACACAAAGTACAAAGGGCATGTGATAGTATTTGGATATTTTTCCAAGGTAAATCAATAAGACTTGCGTTTTTGTCTTTTGGATCAGAAGCAGAATTAAAAAGAGTTTGCCAAAATATATATAAATACAACAATCCAGGACAATTATCAGACACAAATGGATATAAAATTAACGAAATGAAAGATGGTTCTCGTGTAGTTGTTGTAAGACCAAGTATGTCTGAAACATGGGCATTCTTTGTAAGAAAATTCGACGTAAAAAGAGCAACACTTGAACAATGGACAGGAAATACACCAGGAAAAGAAGAGGCAATTGAATTATTAAAATATCTTGTAAAAGGTGCAAGAATTACATCAATCACAGGTGAGCAAGGTTGTGGTAAAACAACTTTACTTATGGGTATGATTGAAAATATTTATGAAACAATGAACTTACGTATAACAGAAACTGCATTTGAGTTACACTTAAGAAAAGTTTATCCAACAAGAAATATTTTATCAATGCGTGAGACAGATACGATTGCTGGACAAGAATGTTTGGACGTTCAGAAAAAAACTGATGGTGCAGTTAACATCATAGGTGAGGTTGCAACTGACCCTGTTGCATCTTGGATGATACAATCAGCACAGGTTGCTTCTAAATTTACATTATTTACTCACCACGCAAAAACATTTCCAGATTTAGTCACAGCACTTAGAAACTCTATGCTTAGAGCTGGAGTATTTAGAAATGAAAGAACAGCAGAAGAACAAGTTGTACAAGTATTAAATTTTGATATTCACTTATCAAAAGACTTTAGAGGAAAAAGATATATAGAAAGAGTTACAGAGTGTATTCCTGTAAAAAGAGTAGATGAATATACAGATAACTACAGAAAAGAAAAAACAATGGAAGGGAAATTTGACTATTTCTTTGATAATGCAACACAGTATTTTAGAAAAATTACTGATGCAAAATTATTTGAATATAGAAATATATTAGAATATATTGATGGAGAATATGTAATAACAAATAGCATTACTCCTGGAAATATAAAAGAAATGAGACTAAATATGGATGAAACTGATGCTTTGGAATTTGATAAATTTGTAGAAGAGCATTGGGGAAAATCAAATGTATTTAATCCAACACAATATAAAGATGAAAAGAAAAAAGAAGCTCAAAAAGCAACTAGAGGTGGAAGAAAAACTACAAGGAGACTTGCGACTGAGCAATAAAAAAGGAGGCGAAAGTTTTGTCGACTCAGGCTTTAATGTATGTAATGTATGGTGTTATAGTATTGTTTATAGCAATAGTTATTGCATATTATATTTTACAAAAAAAAATGGGTAAATCAGAATATAAAAAGATAAGGAAACTAAGACAAGGTACTGAATCATCAAAGTTTTCTACTCAAATTCTTTATCAAAAACTATATATAACATATTCAAAAATACCATATATAAAAACATATATTCATAAATTAAGAAGAAGACTTGAAATAATAAATGTTGATGATGAGTATGCAACTAGAAGAGATTCGGCGAAAATTTTAACAAAAGTATTATCTATTGTTGTACCACTAATTGGAGCTTCTATAATAATTACTCGTTCTAATTATTTATTAATGTCTATAATTTTAATATTTGAATTGTTTATGATAGATGCATTTATAGACAGAAGTGTAGATTCAATGGATAATAATCTTTTAAAAGAACAACTAGATTTTTTTGCTGAAATAAGACATGCCTATCATGAATTTAACATGGTAGAAGAAGCTATTTATCAAATATCGCAAGATGATGAAAAGACAATTTCAAGACAAGGTGAAAAAATATATGAAGTATTAATTTCAAATGATCCAGAAACTGAACTAGAGAAATATTATGATATAGCTCCAAATCCATACTTAAAAGAATTTGCTGGAATTTCTTATCTTACAAAAGAATTTGGAGATAGAAAAGTAGATAAAGCTTCATTATACCTTAAAAATGTTAACAATATAACTGAAGAAATGCAAATTGAAATCTTAAAAAGAGATAAAATTGATTATGTATTTCAAAGTTTATCTATAATATCAATAGTTCCAGTTTTATTTTTAGAACCATTAAAAAAATGGTCAGTAAATAACTTTACTTTTACAGATTCATTTTATAATGGAAAGCCTGGAATGATTATACAAATAATAGTAATATTGCTTACTGTAATTTGCTATGTATTACTTAGAAAAGTTAAAAATAATGGTTCTATGGATAAGCAAACAGTAAACCAAGAAAATCCATGGCAATCAAAAGTTTATAAAAATCCAATAGGAAAAAGAGTAGTAGATTTATTTTTACCTAAAAAAGGTACAAAGGAATATATAAAAACTCAAAAAATATTAAAAGATTCAGCCTCTAAACTAAAAATGGAATGGCTATATGTCAATAGAATAGTTATAGCTATTGTGACATTTTGCATAACATTGTTTTTAATGACACAATTGCATCATATTGCAATTAAAATGGTTTATGAGGAGCCTACAAGAGAATATAATCTTTTAGGTGGATATACAGATAGAGAATTAAAAAATGCAATGGAGTTAACAGAAAGTGATAATAAATTTTTAGATAAATTTAGAGGTAACTTGAAAACTACAAAAGAAGATATTGAAAAAGAAGTAAGAAAAGATAAGGATTACGAAGAAGCTAAAGAAAAGGAAATAACTAATGCAGTAGAAAGAATTTATAAAAAGTTACAACAGGTTAATTCAGAATATGTACAGTGGTTTGAATTTTTATTAGCGTTTGTATTTATGATTTTAGGATATATGTTCCCTTTATGGATGCTATACTTTCAGTATAAAATGAGGCTTATGGAAATGGAAGATGAGGTAATGCAATTCCAAACAATAATACTTATGCTAATGAGAATAGAAAGAGTAAATGTTGAAATAATTTTAGAATGGTTAGAAAGGTATTCAGACATTTTTAGAGAACCTATAAGTAGATGTGTTAATAACTATGAAGCAGGTGCTTGGGAAGCATTAGAAGTTTTAAGAAATGAAACAAATTATCAATTATTTATAAGAATAGTAGAGAGTTTACAAGCAGCTGTTGAAAAAATACCAATTATCGAAGCATTTGATGAACTTGACTCAGAAAGAGACTATTATCAAGAAAAACGTAAAGAGTCAAATCAAAGACTAATAGCAAGAAAAGCAAGAATTGGAAAGTTAATTGGATTTGCACCTATGGTTGTGATGTTTGTTGGTTACTTAATCATACCACTTGTATATATAGGATTAACCAGTATGAACACATCTATGAGCAGTATAGCTTAATTAGCTAACTATAAAACAGCATATTGTTATTGTGTATGATTTTTAAACACAGAAGGGGTGACTAAGATATGGAAAATGCTTCAAAGGCGCTATTAATGGCAGCAGGAGTATTAATGACAATGCTTATTGTAATGTTGTTGTTTTTCTTTAAAGGAAGAATTACAGATTTTTACAATGAACAGGGGAAAATAGATGATATAGAAAATGTTGAAAAATTTAATAAACAATTTACAAATTATGATAGAAAAAAAGTTTATGGATATGAGATAATATCTTTAACTAATATGATTCAAGATTACAATACAAGACATTCAGGAGCTAAAGGAGCACAAAATGACGAAAAGTATAATCCTATAACTTTGACAGTTTCATTACCGCGTAGTAATAAAAATGTTAAAAATCTATGGTTTGATAATGAAACTGATCCAAGTTTGCATCTTTTTAAAGAAGGTGATAATTTTCAACAATCTGATACTGATAATAAACTTGTTAATGTTATAACAAGTGGATTAAATATAGAAGATAAATATGGCAGTGCGCAAATCGCAGCAAAACTTGCCAAAAGTATAGATGCATTAATAGTAGACAGCAAAGATACATACGAAATTGAAAGAATAGCTAGGGAGCAAGGTGTAGATGTAAATAAGGCTACAGAAATACTTAAAAAGAAATCAGTTGAGGATTATAAAAGAATAATTAATGATAAAACAGAAAGAAGTTATGATGATATAGAAAATATTCTTTTAAAAGATGGATACGACGGAATAAGCATAAAAAAATATTATGAATTTCATCAATTTAAAAGAGCAGTTTTTAAATGTACTAGTATAGAATATGATAATGATCAGGGTGGAACAGGAAGAGTTAAAAGTATGACATTTGAATTTGATAAAGTTGAGTAAAGGAGAAAAACATGGAAAATGCATCAAAAGCACTACTTATAGCAGGGTCTATATTATTATTTATTTTATTATCTTCTTTTTCATCATATATGTTTACAAGAGCAAGAAATAGAACAAACGAAATATATGGTGTTATGGCTTCATCTCAAGTAGATACTTTTAATCAGAAATTTTTAAAATATGAAGATAAAGAAGTTTTGAAAATTCAAGATGTAGTATCTATTATAAATTTTGCAAAAGATTGTAATAGAAGTGGCAAGCAACCAATAGAAATTAAAGTTACAGCACAAGATGGAATAATAGAAGGTGCAAATACTAATTTGCTAGCTGATGACATAGATATAAATTCTATATTAGAAAAAAACATAAATAAGGAATATAAATGTACTACAAGTTATGGAAGTAATTCTAATCTAATTGAAAATATTTATATAGAAAATAAATAAAAAATATTGACTTTTTTTGACAAATTATTTAATATTAAATGTGGAGGAAAAAATGAAAAGAACAATTATAATAATTGCAATAAGTTTATTAATTTTTGGAATAGCATTTTTTTCAAAGTACTTTGAATATAGACAAAAATATAGCGAAATAAAAAAATTTAATATTAAATATGAAAAATATTTAGATAAAGAAATATTAGGTACAGACATTACTACAATTATTAATCATGCAGTAGATGATAACGAAAAATCATTTGTAAAAAAAGACGAAAATGGAAAATATATAAAAAATGATGAGAATTCTATTAATATAGAAATTGAAACAAAAGACTTAGGAGAACCACGTATATATGATATGGAAACATTATATAATGCAGGAATGAATGATTTTGTAAGATACTATAGACAAATAGAATTTAAGTGTAAAAAAATTGAGTATAATTCTCAAAGAAAGGTCAAATATATGTTATTTGAACAAATTACACAATAATTAAGTTTTTAATGTTAGCAATACAAATTTTTCCATAAGATTTGCTTTGCTAGGAAAAAAATAATAAAAATATAAAGGAGGAATTTTTTATGGAAAACGCATCAAAAGCATTAATTATAGCAGGAGCTATATTATTAGCAATTATAATTATTACTTTAGGATTGGCAGTAGTAAATAATGCTAGAACTCAAATGGGAGGAGCAAATCTAAGTAAAGAACAAATTCAAACATTTAATTCACAATGGGAAAACTTTGTTGGAAAAAATAAAACTGCTGCTGAGGTTAAAGCTATGTATTCAGCTGTTATAGCAAACAATGCGGCTGAAACACAATCTGATGAGAAAAGGTATGTAAATATAGTAAACTCTGATACAGCTTCAACTACAGGACAAGCAACTGCTCCTACACTTTCTATACCATCAATTACAAGTGCAAAAACTTATACTATTGTAGCTGGGTATGCAAATAATGGATTAATTGTAGAATTAGCATACAATGAAAATACATAGCAATAACTAAAACGAAAAAAATAAAAAAGAAGGTATATTATGGAAAATGCATCAAAAGCCTTAATTTTGGCAGGATCAATATTAATTGCACTGATAATTATCTCTTTAGGTATAATGATGTTTTATAATTATTCTAATTCATTAAAGAATAATCCAAGCTTAGATAAGCAAACAATAACTGCTTTTAATCATATGATTGAACCTTATATTGGTAAAAATAAGTCAGGATCACAAGTTAATACCCTAATAAATAAAGCCATATCTATTAATAATAATGCTAAAATAGCAGGTGGTTCAATGCAATATGTAAATATGACGATAGATGGTGATGTAGTTACTTCATATAATACTTCAGACCATACTGTTACTATAGACAACGATATTAAGGCAGTAACAGGAAAGTTTTATAATGTAGAACCTACATATAATCCTGATACAGGATTAATTAATACAATTACAGTTACAACAAATCCTTAAAAATAAAATGTAGAAAGGAGGAAGATACTATGGAAAATGCAACAGATGCTTTAATTATGGCTGGATCAATGCTTTTATTAATAATTGCACTTACAGTAAGTATTTCCTCCTTTTCAAGAGTAAAAAATCAAATAGATGATATAGTTTTATCAAAAGAAAAAGTTGAATATGCTGTAGATTCTGATAATTCTTTACATAATTTTATACAAAGTAATAAAAAATATGCAAGAACAGTTACATTTGAAACTATAGCTACATCATTAAGAAGATTAAGAAAAGAAAATTTTGATGTATATATTATATTTCAAGATGATTCTAACGTAAGCGAATTTGCAAAAGAGTTAAATGATAAGTTACACGAAAACATGACATTTGAAGATATTCATGCAACACATGAATTTAATAAAGATAAGAGGATATTAAAATTTACAATTTCAGGTGCAGCAAATAAATATTTAGAAGATAAAAATAATGATAAATTTGACAATTGTTTAGAAATGTTGTATGATAGAATAAGAGATAGTAAATTTACAGAATATTATGGCATATATAAACAGAAAACAGATGATGGTGTTTCAAATGTAGAAAAAAACGACATAAAAATTATAACTTATGTTGAAAATATTTAATTAGTAAAGGAGGAATTTAAAATGAATATAGGAGATACAGCTGTAATGGTAATTGTTATAATTATAGCAGCAGGAGTTATGTTCGTTGTGCCTATGGTTTTAATGGCAGATAAAATCGATGATTCTACTATTTTACAAATTCAAGATGCAGTAAATGTTT
Source organism: uncultured Clostridia bacterium (assembly GCA_946529215.1). Taxonomy (GTDB): domain Bacteria; phylum Bacillota; class Clostridia; order TANB77; family CAG-508; genus CAG-269. The sequence continues at coordinate 150,462 of CAMMZC010000001.1, read as the reverse complement.
TGGGAGAGGCAATAACAGTTAAATCTGAGGTAACACAAGCAGATTTAGAAAACTTTGCTAAAATAACTGGTTCTACTGGAGTAGCAATAGACTATGATATGACTATAAAAATACCAGATGATAATCCTAAAAAGAAAGAAGCAAGTGAAGCAAAAACTGCAGGAGATAGTATTTATATAGATTTAACTAGAACTCAAATTGAAAACAAATTACCTTATAAATTACCATCAAATAGCCCTGTTCATATTGAAGTTAAAAAGGTGAATAACAATTGGGTTGAAACATTAACAGGAAAAAGCAGTTCTGATTCTGTTATAGCTTATTATAATGGAACAACAAAATAATTTTGATTTGATTAAATAAGCTTGTAAGTTATAATTACAAGCTTTTTTTTATAAAAAGGAAGGATAAAATAATATGAAACTACAATATTTAATCATAATCTTTCTACTTATAATGACACCAATTTATATAGTTTTTTCAAAATATATTGATGTACAAATAGATAATATAAAAGTACAAAATATGTATGATTCTAGATTAAATAATGCAACTTATGATGCTGTAAAAGGATTTCAATCAAACACTATAAATAGTTATATGTATGTTCCACAAACAAGAGTAAAGTTTGCTAAAGCTGCTGTTAATTCTTTTTTTACATCTTTAAATTTGGCATTTGGATTTAATGGAGAGACATCATCTTTAATGAATGAATATGTTCCAGCTGTTGTGTTGACAATGTATGATGGATATTATATATATGCACCATTTGTTAATACACTTACAAATGCTGAAGATATAGATGATGAATATAAAGATAAAAGTACATTAACAGATTTAAAGCCATATATAACATATTCTTGTAACTATGAAAAAGGTTCAAAAAATTACATAATTACATATAGTCTTGACAATTATATTATAGTTGATGAATTTGATAAAAATAATGGATATGCTCATACAAGACATGAGGGTTATTTAATAGGACTTGATCAATATGGAGGTTTTAATTATAATACATCTAGAGAAATAACAAGTTTTACATTTAATGGAATAAATTTTTCAAATCATACTACAGAAAAATTAAAAGAATATTTGATGGATGCTGAAGGAAATGGAAGATTTTACTTTTATACTATACGAAATGGAACAAAATACTATTACTCTGAAGAGAGATTAACAAATCACCCTACTAATGACTCGTATATTTTTTATATAGATGATAGCGGAAATAGGCAAAAACAATGCATAAATTACAATATACAAGCGAACAAAGAGAAATTTGAAAGTTATTATAATGAAATAAAAAACAATACACTGGCTTTCCAGTATTATAGGGATGCATATCTTTTTTCTACATGGGTAAAAAACAATTTAAATGGACTTAATGCAGGTGGTAGTAGTTCTAGCATAATAAATTTAGAAAATTATGATAATTATGAATTTACTGCGATAGATAACATTTTTGGGGACATTGATTCAAATATTGAAGATTCAGATTCAAAATTTAATCAACATAGAAGAGATGTTATTAGAGCTGTAATACAAACAAATTTATCAACAGCTATCTCTGGATTTTCTACTTATTCTAATGCAGAAGGTAATACAGAATTTATTATGCCTAAAATCTCTGAAGAAGATTGGGATTTACTTGAAAACAATGTTTGTATGGTAACTTTTTTGCAAGGATTTCCTATAGGAGATAGAATATATAATAATTATTCTGTAGTACCAAACACAAAAACAAAAGAATATGTAGATGAAGATGATATATATGTAATAAAAGATGATAATACCTATGCTAAAATAAACGAAAAGGATTATTCTTTAAAGAATACTTTAGAATATTCTCCAGCAGTTTGGAAAATTAATTTTGAACTAAGAAAAATAGGAGAAAAAATGTATGCACCAATGTGCTATAGTGATGAACCACCTACACCATATTTAGAATCATATAGTAGTATGATAGGGGATAACTTAGATAACATAACAAATTCAGACATATATAAATATATTAGAACAAAGAGTGATGATATAAAAAGGGCATATTATATGGCATTAGGTAGAGAGAGAAAAGGTATGTTTAGGTTTACTAACTATGGAGATTAAAAAGCAAAATAGGATATAGAGCAATTTTATAAAAATAATTAAAAAGAGCAATTCAACTTACAATTAATAACAAGTTTATTGTTAATAGTTAAAAATAAATTAAGCTATAAATTGTAGGTGATGAAAGATTGCTCTTTTAAAAATTTTTTCAAAAATATAGACAACTTCAAAAAAATGTGATATATTGTGTACATAAAATAATAGAGACAGGGAATAGGAAAAGACATATTTAATAAAAAATATCTAGTCCCTAATTTTGAAAGGAAGGGAATAAGTTGCAAAAAAAGAAAACAGGAAAACGAGAATCTGCGATAGAAGAAAAGATAGAATACTTAGGACTAAATTTTGAAAAGGTACCAAATGCTCTTATTGCAACTGAAAATTTAAATTTTAAAGCATTAAAGGGATATGATGAAAAACAATATAAACAATATAAATACATAAAAATAAGTGATATAGACATACTACTAACTCCAACACACAGAATGGATAGTTTACATGAAAGATATGATGAAGCAAGTCCATTATATATGTATCTTGACTCAATTAATGAAGAAAATGCTTCAAAATATGCAACATTTTTAAAAATGCTTAAAAAAGTTGAAATTGATGATGTAGAAAAAATAAAAGAAGAACAAGAAAAATTAGCCAAAAAAGTTCCATACAAAGTCAAATTTAATGGAAATTATCTTTGGCAAATCTATTATTCTGAATATTCAGAAAGATACTTTATGTTAGTACCAACAGAAGATTCAGATTACTCAACATTTTTCTATTTATTAAAGAAAAAAATAGAAAATAAGAAAAATGAAATGATATTTGTCCCAATAAGCTATTTAGAATATTCTGGTGAGTTTTTAAAGCCTTCAGATTTAAAAGATTTAGAAAACTATTTGTGGCTATTTACAAAAGATTATCCATCAATTTATGAAGTATATGACAAAAAAGGAAAATTAAGCTTACAAATTATTGGAGAAACAAAAGTATATGGAAGAATTAGAACATTATACAAAATGAAATTTGATATAGCAAAAGATGCTACAAAATTTTTCAAATTACTAAAAGCACTTTTTATTCTTCAAATTGGATTACCACATTATTATAATTTTACTACAAGTATAAATGATAAAGGTGAATTACAATTATTTTTAGATGATGAACAAATAAAATATGAAAATTTACTAGAATTTGTTTCTAGCCAGTATAAAAAATCTGTTGAGTTAAAAAATAAAACAGAAATAGAAATAGATGAACTAAAAATAAAACTTGAAACTCTAAAAAAAGAGTCAATTAAATTAGAAAAAGAATACTTAGAAAAAGAAAAAACAATTTCAACTTATTTAGAGTGTAAAAAAACATTTTTTGGAAAAGTGAAATATTTCTTTTCTTCAGGTAAAAAGACAAAAAAAGTAAAGAATAAAAAAGAAAAACATGATGAAATAAATAACCCAGAAATAATACAAAGAGAAGAAAAACAAGTTGAAAATAAAAATTATACATTAGATGAACTAATAATGAGCTTTAAAGATTTAGAAATATCAGAAAATAGTATGAAAAGTATTGTACAAGATATTAATGCTATAAAACTTAAAAATAAGAATTTAAGTAAAAAAATCGAAAATGCAACTTTATATATAAATGAAATAAATAAACATAAAAAGAGTATATTTGAATTTTGGAAATATTCAAATAAAGATGAAGTTGCAGCACTTGAAGAAGGTGAAGAAGAAGAAATTAATGTTTCTAAAATAGAAAAAATATTTAATTATGATGAAGACTTCGAAGATTTTGGAGAAAAAGTTGATAAAAATCAACGACTTAAATTTACAGACTTAGAGTTAGATAGTAGTTTTATTGCATCAACAGATTTACTCAGTGCAATAAATGATATATTTAATAAAAAATATGTTGAATTGCAAGAATATTCAAAAATGTTAGATAAAATAAGGATTTTAGATGCAAATCAAACTTTATCTGAAAATGTTGAGTTCGATATTTTTGGAGATGATGATTCAGATGGCAGAAAACAAAGAACAATAGGAAACAAAGCTCATAGAGAATCACCAAGAAGTATAATTAAAGTTTTAGAGATTGGTAAAAATACAAAGCCTCAAGATGTAAAAGAAAAACTTGCAGAAATATCTAGAAACCTTAAAAAAGCATTAAAGAAAAATTCATTAGATGAGGATATATATGTATATAAAGCATCTGATAAAGAGTTAACATTTGATGTTTTAGAGACATTTTCTTTAAATGAAGAAAGTGAATTACAACATATAATAGCAAAAAATAATGGAATGCTTGATTTAGATGAAATAAGAGATAATTATGAAGAATCAAAAAATGAAAAAGTGTTTTTATATAAAATCAAACTTCCAAAAGGTGCAAATTTTATAGCTTTTTCAAATATAGTTTTATACAATAATAAAAATATGACATTACCTGTAGGAATGCAAGAGTCTAATAGAGTTTTAATAGATACAAATGAGATAAAAATAGACCCTGTAGAAACGAAGAAAATAAATGTACAGTATATGAAAAATAAAAAAGATGATTTTTCTGATTTAGTTATGAAGAAGATTGAGATTTTTGAAGGGTAAAGAAATTTGAATTTTTAAATAAAAGTATGTAAAAAAGAAAGATAATAAAAAGTGATTTTTTGTAGTATTAAGCTATAAAGAATCACTTTTTTTAAAGTTTTATTCTAAATTTCCATTTGACTTCCTAAAAACGTTGCAGCAGATTGAGCAACTTTTTTCTCAACTTCATTCATCTTAATATTAGATTGTTTAGAAAGCAAAATAACAGTACCAATAGTATCACCATTCGAAATTATTGGATAAACTACTTGAGAATTATAAATTTTATCCTTTTTTTCCTTATCAGATTGTGTAATAGGCATAGCCAAATCACTATTTTCCTTGCTTGTATAAACTTCTTTATCTTCCATAAGTTGCTCTAATTCATCACTGACATTTTGTTCTAAATATTCTTTTTTAGAACCTCCAGATACAGCAATTACAGTATCTTTATCTGTTATAAAAGCAATATGTCCAGTTGTTTTAGATAAAGTTTCTGCATAACCAGTTGCAAATTCTGTAAGTTCTCCAATTGGAGAATATTTTCGAAGAATAATTCCGCCATCTTTTTCTGTAAAAATTTCAAGAGGATCACCTTCTTTTATACGTAAAGTTTTTCTTATTTCTTTTGGAATAACAACTCTTCCTAAATCATCTATTCTTCTTACAACACCAGTTGCTTTCATATTTATATCATTCCTTTCCTTAAAAGCAAAAAATTTATAATATAGAAAATTACCAAAACACTCAGTGAAAATCCATTTTTAATAAAAATTGTTAGATTCTTACAAATATAAATAAAAGTTTCTATATTTTTAGTATTTCTTTTTTCGCCCTTAATTTGTATTCTAAAAATTATTATGACAAAATTGTAAAAAATTATACAAAAATTTTAGAATAATTTAATGATTTTACATTTAGATGTTTATATTATAAAATAATATTATTTTTATAAAAAATTTCGATACACCCCTATTTTTGATAGTAACGTGAGGATTAATCATAATGCATTTTTATGATAGTTTTAATTAAAAGAAAAAGGAAAAGCAAAGAAAAAAGCTTATTTTTTATTTTTATGCGTAATATAAGTATAATTTATGTATGTTTCAAACAACAGATTTATTTTCAAAAATGCTTTACAAATTTTTTTGAAAAATATAATATATAGCTACACTATTAATGGTTAATTTGAAAATATAAGTTAAAACTACTTGATATTTTAGCTTTATTTTTATATAATATGAGCATAACAATTTTATGTTATTTAAAATTTCGCACTTGAACAAATTTACTAAAAAAGAAAGGATATGAGTAAAATGGGATTTTTTGAAAAATTAAAACAAGGATTAGGAAAAACAAAAACATCATTTGATGAAAAAATAAACAATGTATTTAGCACTTTTAGAAAAGTTGATGAAGATTTTTTAGAAGAGCTAGAAGAAATATTAATAATGTCAGATATAGGAATGGACACATCTGTAAAAATTGTTGATAAACTTAGAAGCACAATAAAAAAAGAGAATTTAAAAGATGAAGAAGATGTAAAAAATGCTTTAAGAAAAGAAATGCAAAATATTTTAGATGAAGTTGATAATAGTTTGCATTTAGAAACAAAGCCATCTGTAATTTTAGTTGTAGGAGTAAATGGAGTTGGAAAAACAACTTCAATTGGAAAAATTGCAAATAGACTTAGAAAAGAAGGCAAAAAAGTTGTTGTTGCAGCAGCAGATACATTCAGAGCAGCCGCAGTTGAGCAACTTGAAATTTGGTCAAAACGTTCAGGTGCAGAAATTGTAAAAAGAGATGAAGGAAGAGATCCTGCATCAGTTGTATTTGATGCAATAAAAAAGACAAAAGAAACCCAAGCAGATGTTTTGATTGTAGATACAGCAGGAAGATTGCATAATAAGCAATATTTAATGGATGAGCTTAGAAAAATTAAAAAAGTTATAGATAAAGAAATGGAAGGTTGTGCTCAAGAAACACTTCTTGTAATAGATGGAACTACAGGACAAAATGCAATTTCACAAGTAAAAGCATTTAAACAAGAAACAGATGTTACAGGTTTAGTACTTACAAAAATGGATGGAACTGCAAAAGGTGGAGTTGTTTTAGGAATAGTAGAAGAAAACAAAATTCCAGTTAAATTCATTGGAGTTGGAGAACAAATGGAAGATATGGAAATCTTTAATAGTGAGGAATTTGTAAAAGCGATTATCTAGGAGGAAATTATGAAAAAAAATATTAGAAAAATCCTTGTAATTTTATTTATGATAATACTTGCACTTTCAATATATATAGCAACCAAAGGAAGTTATTTAGAGTACAAGGAATTAGGCGAAAATTATTTAGAGATTTTTAAAACTAACACAATATATAAATATAGCATAATGATAATTAATTTTGTAATTACATTTATTATAATGTATTTTTCAAATAGAGGAATTAAAAAAAGTTTGAAGGTTTTTTTTGAAGAAGAAAAAAAAGAAATGCCAAAACTTATGAATAAATCAATTTCTCTTGTAATTGCAGCAATTTCCAGTGTCGCAGTAGGAAACTTATTTACTTCTAAATTTATACTTTGTGCAAGTAATGTTTCATTTGAACAAACAGACTTAATTTTTAATTTAGATATTTCATTTTATATGTTTATCGAACCACTTATAAAAATGTCTATTTCATATTTAATTGGAATTTTTATATTTTTAATTTTATATGCAATTGTATATCATATTTTTGTGTTTAATAAATATTTTGATGGAATAGATAAAGAGACTTTAAAAAAGAGTTCTGTAATTAAACATATTATAAAAAATGTAAGAATTTTAAGTATTTTGTATGCAATATATACATTAGTTGGAACATTAGATATAGTATTTAGTGGTTTTATAACTACAAATTCAAAATTGCAACTTACAGGTGCAGGTTTAACAGATGTAACCATAAAATTATGGGGAAATATAATTTTGGCAATAGTTATTGTTGTATCAATCTTTTTAGCTACATCTAATATTAAAAAAGAAAATAAATCTGGAACGATAAAAAGTTTATTAGCCATTCCTACATATATGGTTTGTATGTTTATAGTAATGTTCGGATTTAATGTTATATTTGTAAATTCAAATAAATATGACAAAGAAAAACAATACATAGAAAGAAATCTTGCATACACAAAAGAAGCTTATGGTATAAATTTAGAAGATGAAACTATAGAATATAGTGGAACGATAACAACAGATGAAATAAAAAATAACAATGATTTATTAAATAATGCGGTTATAATTAACAAACAACAAGCTTTAGAAAAGCTAAATAACGAACAAACTGAGAAAAAATATTATACATATCAAACTGCAGGAATTTCAAAATATGTTCAAGATAATAAAACAAAATTAGTTTATGTTTCTCCAAGAGAAATAGCAAGTAGTAGAAGAACGTACAACAGTAAGACTTTTGAGTATACACATGGATATGGGGTAATTTTAACTTCAGCTGTATCTGCAACAGAAGAAGGAGATATTGAATATGTGAAAAATAGCATTTCTGATGCGAATTTCATAAAAAAACCACAAATATATTATGGTTTAAAAACAGATAGTGCAATTGCTGCTGGAGAAACAAATGCAAAAGAATATGACTATACAGATAGTAAAGGGGTAGAACATACAAGTACTTATGAAGGAACATCTGGACTAAGATTAGGATTTTTAGAAAGATTAATTTTAGGAATAAAAACTCAAAATCTTAATTTAGCTTTTACTAGCAAAATAAATAAAAACACAAAAATATTACTAAACAGAAATATTTTAAAAAGAGCTAAAATGGTTTTAAGTGATGTTTTATTTGATGAAAATCCTTATATAGCTGTAAATGAAGCAGGAGAAATGTATTGGGTACTAGATGGATACACAGTTTCAAGTAATTATCCATATTCAACATATACAAATGTTAGGTATAATGGTGAAAGAAATACGATAAATTATATTAGAAATTCAATTAAAGTAATTATAAATTGTTATGATGGAACAATGAGATTTTATATAACAGACGAGACAGATCCAATAGCAATGGCATACAGAAAAATGTATCCAAATATATTTGAAGAATTAAATGCAAAAATACCAGAAGATATTTCAAAAAGTTTTGTATACCCAAAATTTTTGTATGATGTACAATCATCAATGATAGAAGAATATCACAATACAAAATCTGAGGTTTTGTATAGAGGAGATGACAGCTGGAAAAAGGCTTCTTATGTAGCAACACAAAACAATAAAACAATTACAAATACACTTGATTCATATTACACAATGGTAAAAGATAATAATATTGGATTAATACAAATGTATTCTCCAAACAATAAACAAAACTTAACTGCATATTTAGTTGGAACAAATGAAAATGGAGCAAATAAATTAAAAATATATAGATTATCTTCAAATGAAAGTATTTTAGGATTAACACAACTAGATAGTGAAATTATGCAAGATGAAAATATGAAAAATCAAATAGAAAAACTTAATGTTACAGGTGCTAAAATTTCAAAAAATATAATGGTTGTACCTGTTGAAAATACTTTACTTTATATAGAGCAAATTTATCAGACAAAAACAAATGTGAAAGAAGAGGAAACTCCACTTTTAAAAAAGATTATAGTTTCATCTGGAAACAAAGTTGCAATTGGAAATAATTTAGAAGAAGCATTAGAAAATATAGTATCTCAAGAAGCAACAAGCATAGAGACAAACACAACAGAAGACCTAGATGGAACAATAGAAGCAATTATAAAAGCGAATAAAAACTTAACAAATTCAATGAACTCTAAGAACTGGGAGCTAATTGGCTCAGACATAAAAACTATGCAGGAATTAATTGATAAAATGGAAAAACAAAAAGAGAATGAATAAAAACAATTAAAAAGCACAACATAATACTATTAAAGCGCATTTGGTTACGGGCGAAAGCTGACTTTCGTGAAAATGAACGAAACTAACTCCCTTTTTGGGACGGAGGAAAAAAGTCACTTAAATATCAAATGTAGCTAATAGTGAAATGTGGTGCTTTTTATGTTTTTTAGGAATAATAGAAAAATAGATTTAAAAATTGACCAAATAATTGAAAAGCTTGAAAAAAGCAATTTAGAAGATTTTACAAATATTATGGGAAGTAGGAAGCAAATAATAATTAGAAATTTTTTGTCAGGAGTATTTAGAGGTGTAGGAATAGGCATTGGAATTACAATTATAACTGCAATTCTTGTACTTATTTTAAGACATTTAGTTACTTTAAATATTCCTATTATTGGAGAATATATTTCAGATATTGTAGAAATAGTGGAGAAAAGCAGGTAAATGAACATTATCCGAAATTACATTAAATTCAATATTATTTGATGAAATGTGTTCAAAAAAATTAAAATTTTTTCATGATTTTTATTGAAATTTTTTTCGTAATTTGATAGAATAATTTTGGAGAAAAAGACAATTTAGGAGATAACAAAAATTACAAAATTAAAATGCAAGAATAAGAAAAAGTTTTCTACAAAATGTATAACTTGGAGAGGTAATGAAAAATGGCAAAAAGAAAATATAAAAAGAGAAAAAAAGATAATAGTATAGATTTAAAAGTAATAGGAACAATAATTGGAAGTATATTGTTAGCAATACTAATATATGCAAATTCTGGAGAGTTAGGTGCAAAGTTAAGTGATGTTCTTGGAGGAATGATGGGTTGGATAAAATACATACTTCCGATAGGTACATTTGCAATTGCTATAAAGATAGCATGTAACGAAAAAGAAGAAGAATACATAACTCATAAATTAATACAATATGCTATTTTGTTAATATGTGTCGCCATAGTTATGAGTATTTATCAAATTTCACAAGGGAATTTAGAAGTTTCAGGAGATTTGTCACAAATACTTAAAAAAGCTTATACATTAGGAACAAGCAATGTGGGTGGTGGTGCAATAGGAACACTTGCTGCTGTACCACTTGTTAGATTATTAGGAAATCTAGGGGCAGTTGTGGTAAGTGTTGGTGCTGCTGTAATGTTATTTGCATTTGTATTTGGACTAGATATTTCTCAATTTATAAGTACAATTGTTGAAAATTGGCTTGAAAGACATGAAGAAAATAAGGCAGAAAGAGAAGCTAGAAAACAAGAGAGATTCGAAGAAATAGAAGCTAGAAGAATAGAAATGATGGAACAAAGGAAAGAAGCTAGAAAACATAGAAATGCAATGAACGAAAATCAGGCAAATACAGGACATCCTACTCAAAATATGGAACAAATAAAAATAAACTTAAATGGTAGAGCAGTGGAGGAACCTGAAGAACAAAGTGGATTATTTGGAAAATTAAAAAATAAATCTAAGAAAAAACAAGAAGAACAGAATTTAAGTGTTGCAGAGATGGCTAATTCTATTGAACCAAGCGGATTAACCAATAAAGCTACAACTAAAAATAAAAATATAGCACAAAATACTGAAATGGCTGATATGCAAGATGACAGCTTATTTGTACAACAAGAAGAGCAAAAAGAAGATAAAACAAAGCAGGTATTACAATTGCAACATACTCTTGTTGTTGAAGAAGATAATTATGTTTTCCCATCTATAAATTTACTTTCTAAATCAGAAAAGAAAGCTATAAAAGGTGGAACTAAGGCTCTTCAAGAAACAGCTGCAAAATTACAAAGAACTTTACATAGCTTTGGTGTTCAAGCAAGAGTAGAAAACGTTTCTGTAGGACCTGCAATTACAAGATATGAGCTTAAACCTGCAGAAGGTGTAAGAGTAAGTAAAATTGCAAACTTAGCAGATGATATTGCACTTAATTTAGCTGCAGAAACAATAAGAATTGAGGCTCCAATTCCTGGAAAACAAGCTGTAGGAATAGAAGTACCAAATAAAGAAAAAGAAATGGTACCTTTAAGAGATGTAATAGAAAGTGAAGAATTCCAGCACAATAATTCAAAACTAAGTATAGCGCTTGGAAAAGATGTAGCTGGAAATGTTGCAATTGGAAATATTGCAAAAATGCCTCACGTACTTATCGCAGGATCTACAGGTTCAGGAAAATCTGTATGTATAAATACAATTATTACAAGTATTATATATAATGCAAAGCCTAGTGAAGTTAAGCTTGTAATGGTAGACCCTAAAGTAGTTGAACTTTCTGTATATAATGGAATTCCACACTTACTTATTCCAGTAGTTACAGACCCTAAAAAAGCTGCAGGAGCTTTGGCATGGGCTGTACAAGAAATGGACAACAGATATAATTTATTTGCAGAAAAAGGAGTAAGAGATTTAAAAGGATATAATAATGCAGTAGAAAAAGAAGGAGAAATAGGAAAACTTCCTCAAATAGTTATAATAATAGACGAGCTTGCAGATTTAATGATGGTTGCAGCAAAAGAAGTAGAAGAATCAATTTGCCGTCTTGCGCAAAAAGCTAGAGCTGCAGGAATGCACTTAGTTATAGCAACACAAAGACCTTCTGTAGATGTTATTACAGGACTTATTAAAGCAAATGTACCTTCAAGAATAGCATTTGCAGTATCTTCACAAGTTGATTCAAGAACGATTTTAGACCAAGTAGGAGCAGAAAAACTTTTAGGAAAAGGAGATATGCTTTTCTTTCCAGCAGGAGAGGCAAAACCAATAAGAGTTCAAGGTGCTTTTGTTTCTGACGAAGAAGTAGAATCAATTGTTGAATTTATCAAATCAAATGGAACTGCTACATATAGTGAAGATATACTGGAAAGTATAGAAAATAGTAACAAAACAGATAAAGAAAAAGCATTGGAAGCAGAACAATCTGCGGAAGATGATGCAGATCCATTTTTACAAGAAGCAATAAATACAGTTGTAGAAACTGGACAAGCTTCAACATCATTTATACAAAGAAGATTCAAAGTAGGTTATGCAAGAGCAGGAAGGATTATAGACCAAATGGAAGAAAGAGGAGTTATTTCTGGCTATCAAGGAAGTAAACCTCGTGAAGTTTTGTGGACATTAGAAAAATTGGCAGAGCTAAATATGGCTGGAGGAACAGCAAAATCAACACAAGAAGAATAAAAGGATAAAAGTTGTGATAAAATCAATTATAGCACAACTAGAAAGGAGAAGAACTTTGACGAAAAGAAAAGAGAAACTATTAGAAAAATTTGTAAAAAAAGATTACAACAATGATTTGGAAGAGGTATTTGCAAAAAAGAACTTTCCTGAAGAAGTCAAAAATCTTCTTCAAGATAGTTTATATAAAACAGAAAATGCATACAAAGACTATGAAATTGTAAAGAAAAATGTTATTTCAATAGATAAATATATACAAAACATTATAAATGCAGTAAACATAAGTTGTGATGAAATTGAATTAATAAGACCAGAGCCTGGACAAAAAGAAACTTATAGTATAGACAAAGAAAATAAGAAAATTGTATGTTTTCCAAGTCCAAAACAATTATTGTATGCTATAAATAGTATTCAGAAATTTGAAGATATAATAAGAATAGAACCTAATTTTATAAATGTTGCACTAACAAATACCATAAATTTAGGAAGTATAGTAAATGCTGTTGAACCAATACGTGATTTTAATGGGTTTTCATGGTTTCCTGCTTTTGATATAGAAAATTATTACTATAATCTAATTTATCAAGATTTAATAATTTTAAGTAATAATAAGCTTATAGATGAATGGGTAAATAAAAATGATGAAATGGTTGATTATTTAGATTTATTTAATGAAGATTTAGAAAAGAAATATGGAAAAAAATATCAAAAAGAAATATTAGAATTATTAAAAACAATATCAATTCTATTAGAGATGAATAGAGACAAAAAATACAAAACAGAGTTGACAAAAGAAAAAAAAGAAATAAAAAAAGAACTTGAAGAAATGGAAGACAAGTCAAAATACTTGGAAGAAATATCTAAATTAAAAAAGAGAATAGAAAAAAATGTTAAGACAATAGATATAACGTTAAATGACAAAGAAAAATTGTCAAAGGAATACGAAAAAAGGAATAAAGATTTTCCTTTAGAACAAAAAATATTTAGCAAAAATGTATTAAAAAAAATAATGGCAAAAGAAAGAGAAGAATACTTATTAGAGCTTAGAAAATGTAACGATAAAATAAAATCTAAAAATTTTATAAAATATAAAAAAGAGAATGAATATAAAGCACAGTATTTAAAATTGGCTGGGATTAAAGATTTAGAAAAAGAAATATTTGAAACTATAATGTTTTTACAAAAAAGAGTATTACAGGCTATTAAATATAAAATTAAAAATGCAAAAAGTAGAGAGGAAATAACTAAAATTATATATGAAATTAGATATTTTAATTTAATACCATTTGATGGAAAAAATAGGATTTGTGATTTGTCTAAACTAAAACGAATGATATCAACGACTCAAAATATTGCAATTGAGAAAGCTTATGAATTAAAGGATTTTAAAGATATATTTAAAGATAAATCTAAAAATATAAATATTTTAAAATATATGTTTAAGCTAAAAATCATAAGGCTCGAAGATGTTGGATTTAAATTGATTAAAGAAAATGATGAGATTTTTGTACAATTTTATGATGACAATGTTTTAGATGAAAAGTTTAAAATAGATACAGAAATTGTACCACGTGAACTTAAGATAAGATTTAACAAAAGGGTTAAGGTTTTTGACCTATAATATTTATTCAAACTTATAAAAACAAAAGAGAGGATTGATAGAAAAATGAAGATAACTTTTTTAGGAGCTACAAGAACAGTTACAGGTTCTAATTTTCTTGTAGAAGCAGCAGGAAAAAAGTTTTTAGTAGATTGTGGAATGTATCAAGGAAGTGCAGAAGAAGAGTATGAGAATGAAGCGCCATTTGGATTTAATGTTCAAGATATAGATTTTGTGATATTAACACATGCACACATAGATCATTCAGGAAGGATTCCTAAACTATATAATGAAGGATATAGACGTCCAATTTTTGCACATAAAGCTACATGTGATTTATGTAGTTTAATGTTACCAGATAGTGGACATATTCAAGAAATGGAAATACAATGGAGAAATAAAAAAAGAACAAGAAAAGGTGAAAAACCATTACCACCACTTTATACAGCTGAAGATGCTGCACACTCTTTAGAACTTTTTGTTCCACTTGCATATGATGAAATTGTAGAAATAACTCCTGAAATTCATATTAGATTAAATGATGCAGGACATATGCTTGGTTCTAGTATTATAGAAATTTGGGTAAAAGAAGGAGAAAAAGAAACAAAAACAGTATTTACAGGTGACCTTGGAAACAATGATATTCCACTTCTAAATTCACCAACAATGATTGATTCTGCAGACTTTCTAGTTATGGAATCAACTTATGGAAGCAGGCTACATATGAGAAATGATGAAAAGGCAGAATTATTCTTAAAAACTGTATCAGAAACAATAGAAAGAGGAGGAAATGTTGTAATTCCATCATTTGCAGTAGGTAGAACACAAGAGATTTTGTATGAATTAAATAAGATTAAAGAAACTAAAGATGATGAGGAATTTAAAAGAAGATATAGAACATTAATGAGAACGCCAGTATTTGTAGACAGTCCTCTTGCTATATCTGCAACAGAAGTGTTTAGAGACAATATGGAACTTTTTGATGAAGAAACAAAACATGCTATTTCTCAAGGAGATAATCCATTAGAATTTCCTGGACTTCAATTTACAATGACTGCAGATGAATCAAAAGAATTAAATGAAAGTATATTACCATCAATAATTATTTCTGCAAGTGGTATGTGTGAAGTTGGAAGAATAAAACATCATTTAAAACATAATTTATGGAATCCAAAAAATACCATTCTTTTTGTTGGATATCAAGCACCAGGAACATTGGGTTATAACATAGTAAATGGGGCAAAAAAAGTTAAAATATTTGGAGAAGAAATTGCAGTAAATGCTCAAATAGAATATATTGAAGGATATTCAGGACATGCAGATCAAGAATGGCTTATGAATTTTGTATATTCATTTAGAACTCAAAAGCCTAAACATATTTTTTTAGTACATGGAGAGGAAGATTCTCAAGAAGTTTTAAAACAAAAAATTGAAGAAGAAATAAATATTCCAGTATCAATTCCTGAATATGGAGAAGTATATGAATTGAATGATGTTCCAACTGTTATAGACAAAATCAAAGCTAAACCTGTATCTCCAAGAAGTGAAGTAATGATTTTAATAAATAAATTACAAGATGAAATGCAAGATATGAAAGAAGCAGTAAAAGAAGATTTGAATAATAAAGAACTTAGAGATGAGGATATATTTAGAATTAAAGAAAAAGTTAAAGAATTGGAAAATCAGATTTTAAGAATTATCGAGGGGTAGAAAAATTTTAATGAGTAGCTAATTGAAATTTGATAAGATATTTACAAGGTGGATATTTTGTGATATAATGAATTTGAAATTTAATGTAAGGAGGCTATTATGGAAGAAAATTATAACAGTAATAGCTTGGCAGAAAATAAAGTATTAATATTATATACATTAAATACTATAAATAGAGAGATAACAGATACAGATCTATTCAAAATAATTTCCACAATTAATAATATTAATTACTTTTATTTTAGAGACATATTAGTAGATTTAGTAGATTCCAAGCTAGTAGGAACTTACACTAAAGAAGAACAAAATGTTTATGAGATTACATCTGAAGGGAAAAATTCACTGGAACTTACAATAGATATGTTACCTGGAATAATTAAGCTAAAAGCTGACAATATTTTTAAACAACAATTAGTAACAATTGCTGATGAAGAATCAGTATCTGCAGAGTTTATACCAGAAAGTGAAAATGATTACACTGTTAAATGCAAAATAGTAGAAAATAACAAAACTATATTTGAAATACGTACTTTTGCTGGATCAAATGAACAAGCCAAAAAGATTTCAGATAATTGGAGAAAAAATGCAAAACAGATTTATCCACAAGTAATAAGTTTGTTAAATAATGAACAAGTTTAGATAAACATATTAAAAGTATAGATATTAAAATTTACATGCTTTTTAAATTTTAATATCTATATTTCTTTTAATTATAGGTTAAGTTATTTTGCGGTCGCATAAGTTTCAATTGCATCCACAATTGCCTGAACATATAAATCTTCATTTTTTAAAATATTATTTAAATCTTTTGGTGTCTTCATATATCCAAGTTCAAGTATATATGCTTCAATACCAACATTAGAGTCGAAATATTTATTTTTTCCATAAGAGGTATTTCTTCCATCTACAAAAGCATTTGTTGCAATACCTCCGACTTCACGAATCATATATTGATATGGGGTTTGTTTAGTAATTGTATAAGGCTCATATTTGTGTAAAATTGCACTTGCCTTAAAATTTAAAATATCATAATCTTTAAAATTTCTTACATAAACTCCATCATCTTGTTTAAAAAGTTTAACAGATGAATATGAAGATTTAGCCTTTTTAACAATATTATCAGCTAAAGATTTTGCAAAGTTTAGGTCACAATTAGTTGGAGCATAAATTTCTACTCCACCTGTTTTAGAATTTGCGCTATTAAGATTTAAAGAAAGCATTAGTTTGCTGTGTGATTCTTGAATTGTATTAATTCTGCCATTTTCTGCATACATATCAGATAAATCTTGATTAGGATTTTCTGAACCATCTCGAGAAAGAAAAACTTTATATCCTTTATCTTCTAATTTTTTCTTAAGATTTTTTGCATATCTTAAAACTAAATCTGCTTCAGTATATTTTTTGTATGTAGCACCTGTATCTTTTCCACCATGTGACGCATCAATTGCTATATCATAAACATTGTTTGGTAATTCATCTATTTCAGATACAAATAAACCTAAAAATTTTGTTCCAGAAAATGTATCAAATTTTATATCTATTTTATTTCTTTTGCTCATTGTGTAATATGTTGTGTTAGTGTATTTTGAAGTATTTTCAAAAGAATAATATCTTTCCTCACTATTAGAAAAAATAACTTTCAAAAACAAATAATAATTAGACTCTTCAAGATTTTCTAAATTTAAGCCTTTATTAATTTTATCAGCTGTAGAAAATGTAAGAATTCCGTCTTTATAACTATAAGTACAATCAAGAAGTTCTATTTTTTGTTCTATATTTTTTGCAACAATATGTACAGAATATATTGATATATCAGAAATTTTTGGCAAATTAATATTTCCATCAAGATTTAAATGAGTACCATAAACAATATATTTATCAATTTTTGCAGTGTTGAATTGGTTTATTTCTTCAAATACGGCTTGTGTTTTAAGTTCTGTGTTGCTTTCTGTTTCATGTTTTGTATGAAATTTGTTAAATATTAAAAATGCCATTAATAGTACGAAAAATATTATAACTATTTTTATTTTTAAATCTTTGCTCATATATTGCCTCCAAATAAATTAATATTTACACAAAATGATGTGAAAAAACTCTTCTTGAGGGTATTATACCATAAGTAAAAAAATATGTAAAATTTTTTTGGGGAAATTGACTTTGTCAATAAGTATTATTAATTTTCTATTGAATTTATTTCTTCTTTGGTTAATCCTGTTACTAAACTTATTTTTCAATACTTTTCATCGCAAATTTCGACATAATTTGACAATACTTGTCGAATTTTGTTAAAATATTTTTCTTGCTTTTTTTGGAAATTTATGGTAAGATAATTATGCAATAGATATTTAATTATTGAGTGATTTTATATAAAATGGAAGTTATATGTTAATGGGGCAATTTAAGAAAGGACTGATATTTTGCTAAAGTATTTTTATCAATTTATCTTAATTTTGACAATTTTTACAATACTTATTTGTATATTTTTTATCCCAACAAATTCAAATATAAAAATAATAGATTATGCAGAGAATGGAGAGCTTTTGTGGCCTTCACCTGGTTTTTATGGAATTAATTCATATTATGGTAGAAGACACGCACCAACAGCAGGTGCATCAACTTTTCATAAAGGAGTAGATATTGCTGCACCACAAGGAAGCGAGTATGTTGCTGTAACAAATGGAACAATTACTTTTGCTGGATTTTTAGGTGGAGGCGGTTATACAGTTACTTTAACAGATGAGAATAAAGAAAATGGAGAAATAAAATATTCATATTGTCATTCAGATCCGAATTTAATTGTTTCTGTTGGGCAAAAGGTTGTAAAAGGTCAAGTTATAGGAAAAGTTGGCCCGAAAAATGTTTATGGAGTTGTAGGAAATAGATATTTTGATTCTAATGGTAATCCAACAAATGGAGCGACAACAGGTCCACATTTGCATTTTGGAATGAGAGTTAATAATGAATATGTGAATCCGCTAAATTATCTAAAAAGAAAATGACGAAATGTGTTGAAAAAAATCAAATGATGTGATAATATATATAGTGGGTAGAGAAAGTAGAATTTGGAGGCGAACTTAATTGAAATTACATATTGTTATGGTGGAACCAGAAATACCACAAAATACTGGAAATATTGCAAGAACATGTGCCATTACAGGAGCAAAATTACATTTAGTACATCCTTTAGGATTTGATATCTCAGAAAAGGCGGTAAAACGTGCGGGTTTAGATTATTGGGATAAGTTAGAAATTGAAGAACATGAATCTTTGGAAGATTTTTTAGAGAAATATCCACCAGAAAAGTATAATATGTTTTTGGCAACAACAAAAGGAAAATCAGTATATTCTGATATTGATTATTCTAAAATGGATGAAGTTTTCGTATTATTTGGTAAGGAGACAAAAGGTCTTCCTGAATGGCTTTTAGAAAAATACCTTGATACAAAAACTATTAGAATTCCAATGCTTCCAACATTAAGGTCACTTAATTTATCAAATTCTGTTTGTATAATTGCTTACGAAATTTTAAGACAAAAAAATTTCGAAAATATGCAAGAAATAAGTACATATTTTGATGAGAAAATATAAACAGATAATTGTTACATAACTAAAGATAAGATATATTTGAAGTAGAAATCAAAATTAACAATTATATATTTTTGTAAAAAAAGAAAGAAGATTGAAAAAAATGGAAAATAAAGAAATTAATATGTCAAAAGTAATAATAACAGCTATATCAGCATTAATTTTAGTAATTATAATTGCTGTTTTAACAAAAGTTTTAACAAGTAAAAAACAAGCTGCTGAAGTAGTGTCTGAGAATCCGCAAACTCAAGTTGCAAGTGGGGAGAATGTATGGAAAACTACTAATACTACATTAACAGAAGCAAATGTAAACAACACTCAAGCAACAAACCAAGAAGCAAATACAAATCAAGAAACAAATACAAACGTAGAGCAAACGCAAAACAATCAAAATTCAAATAATGAACCAAAAGCAAATGAGCAAAATACAGCTAATACTTCAGCTACAACTGAAAAGAAAAAATCAACAGAAGGAGTTATATGGCTTACTTTTGATGATGGACCAAGCGCAAATATAACACCAAAAATTTTAGATATATTAAAAAAAGAAAATGTAAAAGCTACATTTTTTGTTATAAATTATAGTAATAGCAATGAACATCTATTAAAAAGAATTGTAGCAGAAGGGCATACAATAGGAATACACGGATATTCACACGAATATTCAAAAATATACAAATCAAAAGAAACATTTATGAATAATGTGTATACATTACAAGATAGAATATTTAAATCAACAGGTGTTAAAACAATGTATACAAGGTTTCCAGGAGGAAGTTCAAATACTGTAAGTAGAAAATACTGCAAAGGAATTATGACAGAACTTACAAAAGAAATGCTAGCAAAAGGCTTTAAATATTATGATTGGAATATTTCATCAGGAGATGCAGGTGGAGCTAAAAATGCAAAAGACGTTTACAAAAATGTTACAAAAAATTTAAGCAAAAAAAGAGGAAATATGGTTCTTATGCATGACTTTGGAGGAAATAAAAAAGGATTAGAGGCATTGCCGGAAATAATAAAATATGCAAAAAAAGAGGGTTATACATTTTCAAAAATAGATGACGATACTCCAATGTATGCACAACATGTAAATAATTAGATTTTATACATAAATATATTTGGACTAATAAAAGTAAAAAAGTAGAGATACATAAAACAAGAAAGTTATTAGAGAAAATATAAAAGATGAAATAAAAGGGGTAATAAAAGATGAAAAAAATAGTAAAAGTAGCAATTATATTTATAACAATATTAGGAATATTAAATATAGCACAATATAGAACACATGCAGCAGAGGCAGACAATACAAACAAAAATGAAACACAACAGGTAGATATCCAACAAGAGGAATCAAAGCAAGTTAAATTAAAAGATGACGAAAAGGAAAAAATATCTCTTAGCAAAAACAAAAAAACTATATATGTTGGAGAAAAATATACATTAAAAATAAAAGGAACAAACAAAAAAGCAAAATGGTGGAAAAGCTCAAACACAAAAGTTGCAACAGTTAATTCAAAGGGAAAAGTAACTGCAAAGAAAAAAGGAATAGCAAAAATCACAGCTAAAGTTGCAGGAAAAAAATATAAATGTACAATAAAAGTTAAAAATTTACCAAGTGATAGTAAATCAACAAAAGGTGTAATTTACTTAACTTTTGATGATGGACCAAGTAGCACAATTACTCCAAAAGTTTTGGATATATTAAAAAAAGAAAAAGTTAAAGCAACATTTTTTGTATTAAATTATAGCAAATCAAATGAAAAATACATAAAAAGAATCGTAAAAGAAGGACACACAATAGGAGTTCATGGATATTCTCACGAATATTCAAAAATATATAAATCAAAAAAAGCATTTTTAAATAATGTATATTCTTTACAGAAAAAAATTAAAAAATCTACAGGAGTTAAAACAAAATATATAAGATTCCCAGGAGGAAGCTCAAATACAGTTAGTAGACACTATTATAAAGGAATAATGAGAATACTTACAAAAGAAATGTTATCAAGAGGATTTAAATATTTTGATTGGAATGTATCTTCAGGAGATGCTGGAGGAGCAAAAACTTCAAATGATGTATACAAAAATGTTACAAGAAATTTAAGCAAAAAAAGAGGAAATATGGTACTTTGCCATGATTTTTCAGGAAATACAAAAACATTAAATGCCTTATCAAAAATAATTAAATATGCCAAAAAGAATGGATATACATTTAAAGCTATAGATGAAAATACTCCGATGTATGCACATGGTGTGAATAACTAGATTGACATAATATGGAAAATGTAGTATAATATTAATAGAGAAACTAGTTGGTTGTTTTGAAGGGGCGGAGCCCCAAGGAGGTAAGTATGAAAAAAATTGCCGCCGTAATCGGCGGAGGACTTTTTTTAGTAGGGCTTATTGCGAGGGATACGTCCCTCACAATCATAGGCGGGCTCGCCGCTTGGACGGCGATAAGCCTTATGAACTAAAAAAGCCAGCCACTCTGACACGATGTGTTGGGGTGGCTCCTCTCGTTTTTTATAAAATTTTTTCAAACCTCTTGAAAAATCTAAAAAAATATGATAATATATAAAACATACAAGTTAAAAACAAAATTAAGGACACGGAAAATAATACAATATCTAACAGAGAGCTTTGCAAAAGCTGAGAGCAAAGTAAGTAAAAATTATTTTTTATCACCTTAACAGTTGCTTGGCAGAAAAGAGATACAATTTATATTGCATTGCAAAAGTAAGCCTTGCCGTATTTCTGCGTTAAAGATAGCAAAGAGAGTAACAAATAAAGAATTTAAAAAATATAGATTTCATCAAAAGAAGCGGATTTTTAAAAGACGTTTAAAAAGTAAAATCATATTTTTTTAAAGAAGTTAAAATAGATAAAATCATATTTGAAATATAGGTTACTAACTTAGGTGGTACCGCGGAACAAGTCATTTCGTCCTAAATACAGGAATGGCTTGTTTTTTGTTTGAAGAAGAAGATGTTGGTCTTATCTCAAACAGAAAAAAGGATTACAATTCACACTTGATAAGTATTTGTAAAGCTAATAGTTTTTGTGAATATAAATAGCTCTGTTAAGTATATTTTTTAGAAAAAATTTCTATACACCCCTATTTTTGATAGGAACATGAGGATTGACTATAATGCATTTTTACGATAGTTTTAGTCAAAAGAAAAGAGAAAAGTAAATAAAAAAGCGTATTCTTTATTTATGTGCATAATATAAGCACAATTTATGCCTGTTTCAAGCAACAGATTTACTCATAAAAATGCTTTACAAATTTTTTTGAAAAATAAAATATATATGTCTTAAAATTTTTGAATTATTTATGTTTTGATTAACAGATAGTTTATTTATAAAAGTTAAAAACTTCCGACTGGGAATTGTAACAAAAAAGGAGGCGATAGAATGAACGAACTTAAAATTCATGGTATTTACAAACATTTTAAAGGAGATTTGTATATTGTTGAAGGAGTTGCAATACATAGTGAAACAAGAGAAGAACTTGTAATCTATAGAGGCCTATATGGTGATGGAACACATGTATTTGCTAGACCAAAAGATATGTTTTTATCTGAGGTAGATCATGAAAAATATCCAGACTATGAACAAAAATATAGATTTGAACTTCAAGAAATACCAAGAGAAAGAACAGATATTCAATAATATAAATGGAAAAGAGAATCGTTCCATTTTCCAAAAAAGGAGGAATAATTATGTATAAAAAAGTAGAATTACCAGAAAACAGCTTCGCAAAGATGGAGCAAAAAGTACAAGAAAGTTGGAAGAAAAACAACATTATAAAGAAAAACCTTGATATGAACAAAGGAAAAAAATATTTTATGTTTTATGATGGACCACCAACAGCAAATGGAATGCCACACGTAGGACATGTTGAAACAAGAGTTATGAAAGATATAATTCCAAGATATAAAGTTATGAAAGGCTATTATGTGCCAAGAAAAGCTGGATGGGACACACATGGACTTCCAGTTGAGCTTGAAATTGAAAAAAAACTTGGTATTTCTGGAAAAGAGCAAATTGAAGAATATGGAGTAGAAAAATTCGTAAAAGAATGTAAAGATAGTGTATTTCAATACGTAAGTGCCTGGGAAGAGATGACAGATAAAGTAGGATATTGGGTTGATATGGAAAACCCTTATGTTACTTATCATAATGACTATATAGAGTCTGTTTGGTGGGCATTAAAAGAACTATGGAATAAAGATTTACTTTATGAAGGTCATAAAGTTATGCCTTATTGCCCAAGATGTGGAACAGCACTTTCTTCACATGAAGTTGCACAAGGATATAAAGATGTAAAAGATTTAACATGTGTTGCAAAATTTAAAGTAGAAGAAGGCCAAGGATTTGAAAAAGACACATATATTTTAGCTTGGACAACTACACCTTGGACTCTACCTTCAAATTTGGCTTTATGTTTAAATAAATCTTATGATTATGTTTTGGTTAAGGCAAATATAGGCACAGACGAAGAACCAAAATATGAAAACTATATTTTAGCAAAAGACTTATTAGAAGCAGTTTTAAAAGAAACACCTTATGATATTGTAAAAGAATTTAAAGGTGAAGAATTATTAGGAACAAAGTATGAACAACTTATGCCATTTGCAAAAGTGGATGGAAAGGCATTTGTTGTAATTCATGGAGACTATGTTAATTTAGAAGATGGTACAGGAATTGTACACATTGCACCAGCTTATGGTGAAGATGATAGCCTTGTTTCTAAACAAAATGGAATAGCTTTTGTAAATTTGGTTGATAAATCTGGAAAATTTGTACCAGAAGTTGAGCCTTGGGCAGGAAGATTTGTAAGAGATTGTAATGAAGATATATGTAAATGGCTTGCTGAAGAAAACAAATTATTTAGCAAAGAAAAACATCTTCACTCATATCCACATTGTTGGAGATGTGATACACCACTTTTATATTACCCAAAAGAAAGTTGGTTTGTAAAAATGTCTAGCTTAAGAGATGAACTTGTAGCAAATAACAACAAAGTTCATTGGTACCCAGACACAATCAGAACAGGAAGATTTGGAAAATTCTTAGAGAACGTTATAGATTGGGGAATTTCAAGAGACAGATATTGGGGAACACCACTTCCTGTATGGAAATGTGAATGTGGTCATACAGAATGTATAGGTTCAATAGAAGAGTTAAAAGAAAAGTCAGTAGATTGTCCAGAAGATATAGAACTTCATAAGCCATATATAGATAATGTTCATTTAAAATGTCCTGATTGTGGAAAAGAGATGACAAGATTTAAAGAAGTTATAGATTGCTGGTTTGATTCAGGCTCAATGCCTTACGCACAACTACATTATCCTTTTGAAAATAAAGATTTATTTGAAAAACAATTCCCAGCAGGATTTATTTCAGAAGCTATAGATCAAACAAGAGGATGGTTCTACACATTAACGGCACTTGGAACAGCACTATTTGGAAGAACACCATTTGAAAACTGTATAGTTTTAGGTCACGTATTAGATGGAAAAGGACAAAAAATGTCTAAATCTAAGAAAAACGGAGTTGACCCAATGCTTCTATTAAATACAGTAGGAGCAGATGCAACAAGATGGCATTTCTATACATGCTCAGCACCATGGCTTCCAACAAGACTAAGTTTAGAAAATGTACAAGAAACACAAAGAGGATTTTTATCTACACTTTGGAATGTTTATTCATTCTTTGTACTTTATGCAGAAATAGACCAATTTAATCCATTAAAATATAGTGATTTTAAATCAGAAAATATAATGGATAGATGGATAATTTCAAAACTAAATACTTTAGTAAAAAATGTGGATGAAAAGCTTGATAAATACGACATAACAAGTGCAGCTACAGAACTTGGGGAATTTGTTGATGAACTTTCAAATTGGTATGTAAGAAGAAACAGAGAAAGATTCTGGGGTTCAGAATTAAATGATGACAAGATTGGAGCTTATGTAACATTATATAAAGTTTTAACTACTTTAATAAAAGTTTCTGCACCATTTGTACCATTTATGACAGATGAAATTTATCAAAATATAGTTTTGAGCTTAGATCCAAATGCTCCTGAAAGTGTACATTTATGCACATGGCCAGAAGTAGATGAAAAAGCAATAGATACAAAACTTGAAGAAGAAATGGGATTGGCATATAAAATAGTAAAACTAGGTAGAAGTGCAAGAAATTCAGTAAATATCAAAAACAGACAACCACTTTCAGAAATGCTTATATCTGCTAAAAACTTACCAGAATATTATAGTGATGTTGTAAAAGAAGAACTTAATGTTAAACAAGTAGTTTTAGGTGCAGATATGAAAGACTATGTAAGTTTTGAAATAAAGCCAAACTTACCAGTTTTAGGAAAAGAATATGGAAAACTAATTCCTCAAATAAGAGCAAAAATTGCAGAATTTAACCAAATGGATTTAGCTGTAAAGGTTCAAGCAGGAGGCACAGAATATATCGAAATAGATGATATACAAATAGAACTTTCAAGCGAAAATCTATTAGTTACAATGCAAGGAAAAGAAGGATTTGCTTTTAGCGGAGAAGGCGAAATAGGTGTTGTTTTAGATACTCATATTACAGAAGAACTAAAAGAAGAGGGAATGCTTCGCGAAGTTTTATCTAAAGTTCAAAATATGAGAAAAGATAGAGGATTTGAAGTTTTGGATAGAATAAATCTTTATGTTTCAAGCAACAAAGTTGTTGAAGAAATTGTAAAGAAATTTGAAGATACCATTAAACATGATACTTTAGCAGATTCTGTTGTATACAATGTAGAAAGAAAAACTGCTGAAGAAGTTTCGATTAATGGCGAAAAAGTTATGTTTGATGTTGAAGTTGTAAAATAGAAACAATATTCAAAAATTGAAAATTAGGACTTGACAAAAGATAAATAAAAGTATATGATATTTGTAAACAAAATACTATGAGAAAAAATAGCAATATGCTAACAAGAAAGGGGTAAATACAATGGAAGAAATGAAAGAACAAGTAAAAGAAGAAGTTTCAAAAGAAAATAAAGAAGAGAAAGCATCAAATTTTGGTGTTACATTACTATTTACAGTTTTAGCTGTAGTAGTAGGTTTTACAATTTTATTATGTATGCAATAAAGATATGAAATATTTCCCCATTATTAGACAAAAGTTTAATAATGGGGTTTATTTTTTTTTTGTTTTATGATATAATAGCGCAAAATACTAATTATTTTGTTATTATGAAACTTGCTATTTTGAAAAAAATATAGGTCAAATTTTAACAAAGTTTAGAAGGGATAGAAATGAAAGAAATATATGAGCAAAAAGAATATATGAAAAAAATAGCAGAAGAAAATAAAGGGCAGTCAAAAAAATATACAATTCTTACAATGGGATGTCAACTAAATGAAAATGATTCTGAAAAAATTAGTGGTATGGCAGAAGAGATGGGATACACAAAAACAGAAAAATTTGAAGAAGCGAATTTAGTTGTAATTAATACCTGTTGCGTTAGAGAAAATGCAGAAGAAAGGCTATTTGGTAAAGTAGGAGAATTAAAAAATTTAAAAGAAAAAAATAATATGATAATAGCAATTGGTGGATGTATGATGCAAGAAAAACATATGGCAGATAAAATAAAAAAGTCATATCCACATGTTGATATTGTATTTGGAACACATACACTTCATAAATTACCAGAAGATATTTATAGAGTTATAAATTCTAGAAAAAGAATTCAAGATGTAATAGATATAGATGGAAGAGTTTTTGAAGGACTTCCAATTTCTAGAGCTAGCCATACTCAAGCATCAATAACAATAATGTATGGTTGTGATAATTTCTGCACATATTGTATTGTTCCATATGTTAGAGGAAGAGAAAGAAGCAGAAATCCAGAAGATATAATAGCAGAGGCAAAAGAAGTAGCAAAACAAGGATATAAAGAAATAATGTTACTTGGTCAAAATGTAAATTCATATATGAGATCAGAAAACAAAAAAGGAGAGTGTAAATCAGAAATTAATTCTTTTGCAAAACTACTTAGAGAAATAAACAAAATAGATGGAATAGAGAGAATACGATTTGTATCTCCACATCCAAAAGATTTTACAGATGATGTAATAGAAGCAATAAGAGATTGTGACAAAGTATGTAAATTTATCCATTTACCACTTCAATCTGGAAGTACAAATATGCTAAAAGTTATGAACAGAAAATATACAAAAGAGCAATATTTGGAACTTGTTCAAAAAATGAAAAAACAAATACCAAATATTAAGTTTTCTACAGATATAATTGTAGGTTTTGCAGGAGAGACAGAAGAAGATTTTGAAGATACTTTAGATGTTGTAAGAAAGGTTAAATTTGAACAAGTATTTATGTTTATATATTCAAGGAGAAAAGGAACCCCAGGAGACCAAATGGAAAATCAAATTCCAGAAGATATTAAACATAAAAGATTTGATAGATTAAAAGAATTAGTAGAAAGTCAAATTTCAGAAAACAATAAAGAATACTTAAACACTATTCAAGAAGTATTAGTAGAAGGACCAAGTAAATCAGATGAAACAATGCTTGCAGGAAGAACTGAAGCAAATAAAGTAGTTGTTTTTAAAGGAAATGAAGATATGGTTAACACTATACAAAAAGTTAAATTAGTAGAAGATCATATGTGGTATTTTAAAGGGGAGATAACAAATAATGATTAAAAGACTAATTTTTGATGTTGACAATGTACTTATACCATGGAAAAAAGAATATTCAAAATCAATAGATAAAGCACTTGATGAGCTAGGAATTGTTAAAGATAATTTAGACGGAGAGACAATACAAAAAGTGCAATTAGAGTGGGAAAGTACAATTACAAAATATGATAAAAAAGATATGTTAAATTATTTCAACAAAAGTCTTAATGCAAATTTAACTATGAAATTTGTAGACTTGTGGCAAGAAAATTTGGCAGATTGTGTTTCAAAGAATTTTTCAAAGTCATATTATGAGACATTTGATTATCTTAGCAGTAAATACGAATTAGTTGCACTTACAAATTGGTTTACAGATACTCAATCAGAAAGAATGAAAACAGCTAAAATATATAAATATTTTAAAGCAGTTTATGGAGGAGAATTTGCTTGTAAGCCAAATAAAGAAAGTTTTATTCATGCAATGGGAATTTATAAACCAGAAGAATGTGTGATGATAGGCGATAATTTGAAGATAGATATATTAGGAGCAAAAGAAACAGGAATTAAAAATTTAGTTTGGAAAGATATACATAATCAAAAAGAGAACTATATTAGTCTATTAGATGGTGTGATTGTTATAAAAGAAATAGAAGAATTAAAAAATATTTTTTAGAGGTAAAGTATATGGAAGAAAAGAAATTATTTGAAGATAGTGATGAGTTTTTAGTAAATCAAATAGAAAGCATCTTAAAAGAAAATGATATCCCTTATGTTAGAAGAGACGAAGGAGCAGGAAGTTATATGAATGTGGCTTATGGTCAAAGTTTTGGACTTGGAAAATCAATTTACGTAAGTAGTGAGAACTTCGAAAAAGCACAAAATGCTATTCAAATATTTAATGAACAAGATTTTGAAGAAGAAGAAATTCCAGAGGAATTAAAGCAAACACAAGAGGATATAGATGATGAGTTAAAAGCAAATAAAAAATATGGCATTCCAAAAGAGATTTTTAAAATACTTATAATGTTGGGATTTGGAATACCACTACTTTGTATAATTATAGGAATAATTGTTACAGTGATAGCATTTTAATTTAGAAAAATAATCGGAGGAATGGGTAAATGGCTGAAAAAGAAATTTTTTCAAGTAATGATGAGTCGATTATTTCGAGACTATGTGTCATTCTTGAAAATAAAGGAATTTCATATATTAGAAAAGATGGAGGAGCAGGGAGTTATTTAAGTATTGCACATGGACAAGATGTTCTTTCACAAAAAAAGATATTTGTAAGCGAAGAAGATTATGAAAATGTAAGAGAACTGATAGATTTTTTGGGACTTGAAGATGAAAAAGAAAATGAAAATGTGCCAAAAGCTCTTAAAGTAATTCCTATAGAAGATGAATTTGGCTATGGAAAATACCATACTATAAAAGTTATTTTAGGAGTTTTTATAGGGACGGCATTATTATTGCTTTTCCTTTTCTTTATAGTACAGGTATTAATTTTTGTATTTAAAAAATATTAATGGAGGAAAACTAAATGGAAGAAAAAGCTTTAATTTCTGTAAATAGTGAATATTTATTAAACCAAGTAAAAGATTTATTAAAAGAAAATGGCATAGCATATGTAATAAGAACCGAAGGAGCTGGAAGTTATCGTAGAATAGCCAATGGTGCTACTTCTGCAATGACTACAATATATGTAAGTGATGAAGATTTAGACAGGGCTTTAAAGGTGATTGAAATAATAGATGGAATTTATGGAAATGATAAAGATTTAAGTGATACCATACCAGATGAATTTAAAGAAATAGAAGAAGAAAAAGATTATAATGATAAATATAATAAAAAAATAGGAATGATTAGACATCTATTTGTATTTGGACTTTTATTAATAATATTAGTAATGATTGTTATACTGAGTATAAATAACCAGTACTAGAAAAAGAGTATTGTTTTCGGGAGGAAATATTGAAAAAAGAAGAACTAATAACTATAGTAAATAATATAGAATTAATAGATGAAATAAAAGAACTATTACAAAAAAATAATATTTGGTTTGAAGATAAGTGTGAAATTCAAGAAAGATATGTAAAAGCTTCAAGAGGAGCAAGATGGACAAAAGTAGAAGATTATATAATAACAATTTATGTTAAGGCAGAAGATTTAGAAAAAACGATGAATATTAAAGAAATCATAGATATTATTTATGGACATGATCAAGATTTAATAGATAATGTATCTAAAGAAATGAACAATGAATCTGAGAATATTTTTAATGATTCCATAGTAAATGCTGAAGATGATGAGGAAGAGGGCGAAGATAAGTACACTAAAAGGATCAATTTAGTTAATAATATATTGAAATATATACTCTTTGCACTTATAGCACTAACTATAATTTTTGTATTATATAACACGAAATAAAATGGAATTATTTGATTTATAGAAAGGAACAAAAAATGAATATAGACAAAGAAAAATGTTCACCAATGATGCAAAGATATTTAGAAACAAAAGAACAATATCAAGATTGTGTATTATTTTATAGACTAGGCGATTTTTATGAAATGTTTTTTGATGACGCGATACAAGTTTCAAGAGAGCTTGAACTTACACTTACAGGCAAAGATTGCGGATTAGAAGAAAGAGCTCCAATGTGTGGAATTCCGCATCATGCAGCAGAAACCTATATTGCAAGACTAATCGCAAAAGGGTATAAAGTAGCAATATGTGAGCAACTAGAAGACCCCAAAACTACAAAAGGGATTGTAAAACGTGGAGTTATTAAAATTGTAACTCCAGGAACTGTAGTTGAATCAAATATGCTTGAAGAAAGAAAAAACAATTATATAATGGCAATATACAAAACAGGAATATATTTTGGCATTGCTGTAAGTGATATTTCAACAGGAGAATTTTATGCAAGTCAAATAAAAGAAACAAATAATTTTGCCTTATTATTAGATGAAATTTCAAGATTTGCACCATCAGAAATAATTATAAACAAAATGATGGCAGATTCCACAGAAGAACTTAGCAAAATAAAGACAAGATTTCCTGCAAGTTATATAAGTAATTTTAAAGATGAATTTTTTAAAGATGATGCAGAGATTACAAAATTAAGATTCAATCTTCAAGATGTAAAAGGAAATACTTTAACAGATTTAGATGACAAAATACTTGCAATATGTGCAATAAATGCATTAACAGAATACTTAACACAAACTCAAATGACTAGTCTAGATCATATAAATAAAATTACAATATATTCAATTTCAAGATATATGTCACTTGATATTAATGCAAGAAGAAACCTTGAAATAACAGAAAAAATGAGAGACAAATCTAAAAAAGGAACTCTTCTTTGGGTTTTGGATAAAACTTCGACATCAATGGGAGGAAGACTTTTAAGAAGATGGCTAAATGACCCTTTAATTGATATTACAGAAATAAATAGAAGACTTGATGGAGTAAAAGAGCTAAAAGATGACATTATTCTTAGAGGTGATGTTGTAGAAAATTTAAAAAAGGTCTATGACATTGAGCGTTTAGCAGGAAAAATGGCTTATGGAAATGGAACTCCAAGAGATATGATAACTTTAAAAAATTCATTAAGCAAATTACCTGATGTAAAAAAAGTATTGTCAAATTGTCAGTCACCACTTCTAAAAGAACTATATGAAAATTTAGATGAATTACAAGATATTTATGAATTAGTAGAAAAATCTATAGTAGATGATCCACCAATGGTTACAAAAGATGGAGGATATATAAAACTTGGGTATAATGATGAAATAGATACTCTAAAAAAAGCTACTACAGATGGAAAAACATGGCTTATGGAACTAGAAGCAAGAGAAAAAGAGGCAACAGGAATAAAGTCTTTAAAAGTAGGCTTCAATAAAGTTTTCGGATATTATATTGAGGTTACAAATACATACAAAAATATGGTACCTGATTCATATATTAGAAAACAAACTTTAACAAATGGAGAAAGATATATAACAGAAGAACTTAAAAATCTTGAAAATCAAATTCTTGGAGCAGAAGAAAAGGTTATAAAACTTGAACTTGAAGCATTTGATAAAATTAGAAAAGAGATTGCTTCAAATGTAAAAAGACTTCAAAAATCTGCAGAAATTATTTCTACTTTAGATGTAATTACATCTTTTGCACAGGTTGCAGAAGATATGAATTATTGTATGCCAGAAGTAACAGATTCAGGAGTAATAGATATAAGAGAAGGAAGACATCCTGTAATTGAAAAAATGTTACCACAAGGAGAATTCATTTCAAATGATACATATTTAGATAAATCAGACAATAGAGTTTCAATAATTACAGGTCCAAATATGGCAGGAAAATCTACATATATGAGGCAAGTAGCTTTAATTACTTTAATGGCGCAAGTTGGAAGCTTTGTTCCAGCAAGTTCTGCAAAAATTGGAGTAGTAGATAAGATTTTTACAAGAGTTGGAGCATCAGATGATTTAAGTATGGGACAAAGTACATTTATGGTAGAGATGATGGAAGTTGCAACAATCTTGAAAGAAGCAACAGCAAATAGCTTAGTTATACTTGATGAAATTGGAAGAGGAACTTCTACATTTGATGGACTTTCAATTGCTTGGGCAGTTGCAGAATTTATTGCAGATAAACAAAAGTGTGGAGCAAAAACTTTATTTGCAACACATTATCATGAATTAATAGATTTAGAAGAAAAGCAAGAAGGAATAAAAAATTATTCAATAGCTGTTAAAGAAAAAGGAGAAGACATCATATTTTTACGTAAAATTGTAAGAGGTGGAACAGACGAAAGCTATGGAATACACGTAGCTCGCCTTGCAGGAGTTCCAAAAGATGTTACAACAAGAGCAAATCAGATTTTAAGAACTATTGAAAGAAAAAGTGTATTAAATGGAAAAAATTTAGAAAAAGAAAATAAAAAACAAGTCGAAGGGCAATTTGATATGTTTAACTACAAGCTAGCTGAAATTGCACAAGAACTTGATAAGGTTAATTTAAATGAATTAACACCTATTGATGCATTAAACACGCTTGTTAGAATTAAGGAGAAGATGAAATAATGGATAGATTATTATTTATAACAATGATAATACTATTATTGTTTTTTATGATTACTCCATCTATTGTATATGGAGCTAATAATCCAGAAGATTTAATAATACGTAGAGAGGATTCAGAAAATCTAAATAATTATACAATAAATGAAAGAATAACCACGAATTTGCGTATGTATGCAATAATCACAATTATGGGTTTTTTAGTGTGTCCATTATTATTATTTATTGGAATTATATTGAATATAAGGAATAAAGAAAATAGTAATTCAAAAAAAGGAATAGCTTTAATTATAAGTGCAATTATATTATTTATAATGTGTATGATTATAAAAATAATATTGCAAGTAAAATGATTTATAGCCAATGTCGAATTATGTCGAAATCTTTTGGTGGACAAACAGTTGTAGTTATGATATACTATTCTTTATAGGAAATGAGAATAAGCAGATGTGGTTGCCAAAGACCTTGATATCCAATCAAGAGATTGGAGGTGACGCATATGGAAATAGATGAAATATTAATCGCAATTATATATATGCAAATGTACATAAATATTGCCCTAGTTGCAATTATTATAATACTTTGCATATTATTATTAATAACAAATAGAGCATCTAACAAAAATAAAAAAACACATCTGTAAACCAACCCTTGTTTTAGATGTGTTTTAACACTTATTTTACAAGGCAACCACATATGTGGCTCTTGTTTCCTATAAATATATTATAACATATTTTAGAAAAAATACAATACTTTTAAAATAAATTTTAAATAAAGGAAAGGAAGAATAAAAATGGAACAATTAAAATTAGTACCAATAACAATACTTACAGGATATTTAGGAGCTGGTAAAACCACTCTAATGAATCACATATTAACAAATCAAGAAGGCTACAAAGTAGCAGTAATTGTAAATGACATAGGAGAAGTTAATATTGATGCAAAATTAATTCAGACAGGAGGATTTATTCAAGAAGAAGACAAAGGAAATGTTGTACCACTATCTAATGGATGTATTTGTTGTACATTAAAAGAAGATTTAATGAAACAAATAGTAGATATTTTAAAAACAAGAAAATTTGACTATATCTTAATAGAAGCAAGTGGAATTTGTGAGCCACTTCCAATTGCTCAAACAATAACAATGTTATCTAGCTCAATGGAGCAATATGGATTACCTCCAATTTGTAGATTAGATAATGTAGTTACTGTTGTAGATGCGTTACGTTTAGCTACAGAATTTGGATGTGGAGAAGATCTAGTTAAAGAAGATATTGATGAAGAAGATATAGAAAACTTATTAATTCAACAAATTGAGTTTTGCAATGTAATTGTTTTAAACAAAGTTGATGAAGTAACACCAGAGCAACTTGCTGAGGTTAAGAAAGTTATAAAAGCACTTCAACCTACAGCAAAAATAATAGAAACAAATTATGCAAAAGTTGATGTTGGAGAAGTAATAAATACAAACAATTTCGATTTTGAAAAAATTTCATCATCTGCAGGTTGGATTAAAGAATTAGAAAAAGATGAAGAAGAACAAGAGCATGATGAACAACACCATGACGAAGATGATCACGAACATCATCATCACCACCATCATGATGAGGGAGAAGCAGAAGAATATGGTATTTCCACATTTGTATATACATCAAGAAAACCACTTAATGAGCAAAAATTTGAAGAATTTGTAAATGATAGATTTCCGAAAACAGTTATTAGATGCAAAGGTTTAGTTTGGTTTGCAAATGATTATGATATGTCATATTTATTTGAGCAAGCAGGCAAACAAATGCAACTTTCTCAAACAGGTTATTGGATTGCATCAGCTCCAGAAAATGAACTAAAACAAATGATTGAGCAAGAACCAGAAATTATGAAAGACTGGGACGAAGAAGTTGGAGACAGAATGGTTAAGCTTGTATTTATTGGAAGAAATATGGATAAAGACGCGATTATAAATGAAATGGAAGATTGCCATTAATAGAAATAGATGGTTCTGATTTTTAAATTTTTATAAAATCAGAATCATTTTTTCTAAAAAATATTGTAATTTCTGACAAAATGTAATAAAATAAAAATTGCAAGAAAAAGATAAAAAAAGAAAATAAAAAAATATGGTCAATATATGTAGAAAACTTTTTTTAAGTAGCATACAAAAAAAGACAAACATTTCAAAAAACGAGT
Organism: uncultured Clostridia bacterium; assembly: GCA_946529215.1. Lineage (GTDB taxonomy): Bacteria > Bacillota > Clostridia > TANB77 > CAG-508 > CAG-269. The sequence continues at coordinate 114,829 of CAMMZC010000001.1, read as the reverse complement.
GATAAAATAGTGTTACAAAATTGAAAAACATATAATTTAAATAAAAAATAAAGTGTAAAGCAACAAGAACTTAAAAAAAGACGAGGTGGTTTAAAAGTGTTTCAAAACATTCAAGAAGATAAACAAAGTGATACAAAAGAAGAAACTATCAAAAAGAAAAGTATATTAACCAATGCAATATCAAAAAAATATATAGTATTATATATAATTACTCTAATGGTTTCTAGTATAGGACTTGGACAGCCTATATCTCCAGCAAGCTTAGCAATGGTTGTAGCAGTTGGAGCAAATGAAATTCCAATAATTATAGTTCTTGTGCTAGGTTTAATAGGAAATATAATAGGTTGTGGATGGGGAGCAATTCTTCCATATATAATTACCACTCTAATATTTTTTGCAAGCTTTTTTATAAGAGAACCAAAATATAATGAAGAAAGCAGAAATGAAAAAATAAAACTAGGAAGAAGAATATTCATAGCTTCTTTAATTGTAGGATTATTTAAAGCCATAATTTCGGGATTTTTGCTATATGATATTTTTGTGGCAATTGCTATGTCAATGCTTACATTTATTTTATATAAAATTTTTGTAAACTCAATAACTGTAATTTTAGAATTTAATAAGAAAAAGGCATTTGCATTAGAAGAAATAATGGGCGCAAGTGTTTTGCTAACAATAGCTGTATGTTGTTTGGGAAAATTACAAATATTTGGTTTTTCTATAAGAAATATAATTTCAATATTTATGGTTTTAGTTTTAGGTTGGAAAAATGGAATGCTTGTTGGAGCTACTTCTGGAGTAACAATAGGAGTTACTCTTGGAATAATATCAGGAAATGAACCTACAACAATTGCAGCTTATGCAATATCTGGCCTAATTGCAGGTGTTTTAAATAGATTTGGTAAAATAGGTGTTATAGTAGGCTTTGTATTAGGAGATATTTTGCTTACATATTTATCAAATGGTGGAGTAGAGAACTTAATTGTATTTAAAGAAATATTGATTGCAGGAATTGGACTTCTTGCTGTTCCAAAGAGTATTAGATTAGATATTGAAAATATAATTGGAGACAAACCATTTTTACCTGTTGCTACAAATAGAGGATTAGATAAGAGTAAAGAAACTATTGAAAAACTAAAAAATATGTCAGAAGCTGTTGAACAAATGGCAAATTCTTATGTAGATGAGACAGAAAAGAAAGAAGAAATAAAAGAAAATAATAAGCAAATATTTATCACAGAACTTTTGAATTCTACTGAAGCTCTAGAAGATAACATATTATATGACAATATTTCAAATGTTGAAGGAGAAATTGTAAACGAAATATTTGAAGAGTTATTAAAAAAACAATTTATAAAAGAAGAAGATTTAATAGATATATTTGCAAAAAATAATAATTATATAGTAGGATTCGATGATGATGAAAGACCTATAAAAGAAGAAGTTCATAAAATGACTAGAGCAATAAATTCTGCTTATAGAATTAGCAAGATGAACTTTATTTGGGCAAAAAAACTAAAAGAAGAAAAGAAAAATGTTGGAAGTCAACTAAATGGTGTATCAAAAGCAATTTCTGCAATTGCGGAAGATTTGAAAAAAGAGACTTTAACAGATGAAGACACATTTTTAAAGGAAAAAGAAGAAATTTCTATTTTACTAAAAGAAAAGGAAATACTGTTGCAAGATATTGCTATAAAAAAAGGTGAAGATGAAAGAATAACAGTTGAACTTTATATAGAAAAAACAAGCAAAAAGAATATATCAGAGTTTATTTTGAAAATTTTAGAAAAAACTTTAAATGACAAATTAGAGCTAGCACAAAAAGAACAAATAGAAGCACAAAAAACAGAAAAAATAGTATACAAATCTGCAGATAAATATTCAATAGAAATAGGACAAGCAATTGCAATAAAAGATGGAAATAAGGTATCTGGAGATAGTTTATTATACACCAAATTACAAGATGGAAAATATCTTTTAGCAATTAGTGACGGAATGGGATCAGGAGAAGATGCAAAAAAGAGTAGCCAAATTGTAACTAATATGCTACAAAAACTTTTAAATACAGGATTTAATAAAGAATCATCAATAGATTTAATAAATACAAATTTATTAAATGTTTCGCAAGATGTATATGCAACTTTAGATGTTGCAATTGTAGATTTATTTAAAGGCAATATTGAGTTTATAAAAGCAGGTTGTGCACCAACTTATGTTAAAAATAAGAAAAAAGTTCAGATTATTAAATCTGCAAGTTTGCCAACAGGAATAGTAAAAAATATTAGCAAAGAAATTATAGAAAGAAAAATTGAAAGCGAAGAAGTAGTTGTAATGTGTAGTGACGGAATTGTAGATTCAAATGTAGAGTATAAAAATAAAGCTCTTTGGGTTAAATATTTGCTAGAAGATATGGAAACAAACAATCCACAAAAATGCGCAGATATTGTGCTAAATGAGGCAGTTGACAATAATTATGGGAAAATAAAAGATGATATGAGTGTGCTTACATTTAAAATTGTAAAAAAAGATAATATATAATCGAAAATACAAGTATTTTTTGAATAATCTTAGGTAACTTTCATTTAACGCTAAAAAATTCTAATTAATTTTGCAAGCACCCTAAAAAAATTTTGTTTTTAGATTCCCTTGCAAAATTATTAAGAATTTTTAACCTATGAAGTTAGCTAAATTATTCTTCAAAATACTTGTATTTTCTATTAAATAAATATTTTAAGTAACAATATTATATCTTTTTCATACTATATATTATAGACAACAAAACTATGTCTATAGTAGGAGTTGAGAAAAGATGTGTAAGAATTATAATGTATGTATATTACCAGTTGTTATTGCAGTAATATTAGGTGTAGTAATAGGAGCACTATTTTTTGCAGGAACAATTGCAGCAGGAGTTGTAGGAGTTCCCCTTTTAATTGGAATAATATTTGCAATAATTACTTTAATATTATTATATATAACAGCGGCTTTTGAAAGCAAAAAAGAAACTAAAGGCGCTATGTGTGAATACGGAAGATGCCTAGGCATAGGTGGATTTGTAACATTAGTTACTTCTTTTTTAGCATTAACATTTATTGATACTTTAGCTACAGGGGCAATAGTTTCGGCTTTACTAATAGGAGTTTTCGGATTTGGTTTAATACTGAATTTTTTAAGCTTTGTTGGTTTATTTGTTTGTTTGATAAATAATAATTGTTACAGAAATAATGGATATTGTAAATTTGATAATGAGTGATATATATAAAATAACATTAGGCTATAAAAGTCTAATGTTATTTTTAGATTTTTTTAAAATTTAAAAAATTACAAAAATATTACATTTGTGAAATTTGTAAAAATTTGTTGACTTATAATATCACAAAATGATATACTATAAATAATTAAAATCTATAAAAATATTCATAACATATTCGTAAAATACGAAAGGAATGAAAAAAATGAAAAAAACAAAAGCTATAGCAATATTGTTAATAATAAATATTATATGCTTAATAATGTTTAGTTTGAATCTAAACAAGGTTTTTGCTGCAAGCCAAAAAATAGATAATCAAATAAGTAAAATAGATGAAAAAAAATACCCAGGAATAAAAAATATGATAGAAAGACTACAAAAAGATCATAAAAATTGGAAATTTAAAGTTCTATATACAGGTCTAGATTGGAACACTGTAATTAAAGAAGAGGCAAAACACGGAAGAAATTTAATTGGAGCAAATCAAAAAAATTATTCAGGAAATTGGCTATGTAAAGAATGTGAAGATAACAAAAAAAGATACAGTGGCGGAAATTGGGTTTGTGTATCAACTGACGCAGTTGAGTATATGATGGATCCAAGAAATTCACTATATTATGAAGATGTATTTCAATTTTTAGAATTATCTTATGATAAAAGTTCAACTTATGATGCCAATATAATAAAAAGTATTTTAAAAAATTCGTTTTTAGATGATGGTAATTTAGATAAATATATCACAACAATAATAAATAGAAGTAAAGAAAAAAATGTTAATCCATATTATATTGCAGGAAAAATAATTCAAGAGCAAGGCATAAAAGGTGGATCAACATTTAAAATGAAATATATAGAAAATGATAAAATTACATATTATTACAATATTTTTAATATAAATGCAACAGGTGGAACAACATCTGCAATTGTTAGCAATGCACTTGATTGGGCAAAAGATAAAGAATGGGATACAATCGAAAAGTGCTTAATAGGAGGAGTGGATTTTATTGCAAATGGTTACATTACAATTGGACAAGATACAATGTATTTTGAAAAGTTTGATGTAATTGCAGATACATATTATACTCATCAATATGCGCAAGATGTAATGTATGCACAAAATCAAGGAGAAAAACTTAGAAGAATTTTGGAAGGAATAAATGCTACAGAACATGCATATACATTTGTAATACCTTTATATGAAAATATGCCTAGAACGGCTTGCGAAAGACCTACTTCTATAAGGATGAATTCAAATTCTGCAAATGATTCGGATAATAATAGTACAAACAATAACACAAATAATAATACAGAAAATAATACAAATGGTAATGCTTCAGTAAATAACAATTCAATGGAAGTAAGTTATAATTTAGGCGACGCAAATAATGACGGAAAAATAAATTCAGGAGATTTACTTTTAGTAAAACAATATTTATTAAAAGTCAAAAAAATTACAGATGAGAAGTCATTAAATGCAATGGATATAAATAAAGACAAAAAAATAAATTCAGGAGATTTGTTATTAATAAAAAAGCATTTATTAGGTACATATAAAATAACTAAATAGCAAGATAACTGGGAGGAAACTTATGAAATTTATAAAAAAAATAATAATATTATCAGCTATAATTTTATTTATAATAGCAGCATTTTCGAAGGTAAATGCTGCTTCTGCAAGTATTAGTTCAAACAAAACATCAATGAATGTTGGAGAAAAAGCTAAAATATCTATTAAGTATACTGCAGCTGCTTGGAATATTCAAGTATCTGGTGCAGTCAGTTACAGTAATGCAGATGCAAGCTCAAATGCAAAAAACACATCTAATAGTGCTAGTATAAATTTTAAACCAAAAAAAGTTGGAACATATACTATTAACCTATCTGGAGATGTTACAGATGAAAATGGAAAAACAACAGATTTATCAAAATCTATAACAATAACTGTAAAAGAAAAAACAAATAATTCTTCTAATAATAGCAATTCAAATAACACAACATCAAATAACATTTCAGACAACTCATCAAAACCATCGACAGATGCAACACTTAAGAATTTAGGAATAAAGCCAAATGACTTTACAGGTTTTAAAAAAGCAAATACAAGCTATTCAGTTTCTGTGCCAAAAAATGTAGACAAAGTTTCTATTTATGCTACACCTTCAAATAACAAAGCAACAGTAACTGGAACAGGTGCAAAAAAATTACAAATTGGCAAAAATACTTTTAATATAAAGGTTACAGCAGAAGATAAAAAAACAACAAAAACATATACATTAACAATAACAAGGAAAGAAGAAGAAGTTACTACATCTGATGCAACACTTAGTAATTTAGGAATTAGACCAAAAGAATATGATTTTACAGGCTTTAAGCCTAGTATTACATCTTACAATGTTTCAGTTCCAAATGATGTAGAAAAAATTACGATTTATGCAAATGCAAAAAATATAAAAGATATAATTACAGGAAATGGTAATAAATCTTTAAAAGTTGGACAAAATAAGTGTGAAATAAAAGTTACATCAGAAGATAAAAAGAAAACAAAAACATATATAATAAATGTGACAAGAAAAGAACAAGAAGAAAAAGCTGAAGAGAAAACAGAGGATAAAGAGCCTAACGAAACAACGGAAAATAATCAAAAGATTTCTGAGGGTTTAAAAAATATAGAAATAAAAAATGGTGACTTATCTAAGAACTTTTCTCAAGATGTTTATTCTTATGAGGTAACAGTACCAAACGGAACAAAAAAGCTTGAAATAGATACAGAAACAACAAGTGAAGATATAGAAGTAGAAATAGCAGGAAATGAAGAATTAAAACAAGGTGAAAATATTATTACAATTTTAGCACATAATAAAAAAGATGATACAACTTCAACATATCAAATTACTGCAAAAGTTGAAAATCAAGAAATAGATGTAAGCACAGTAAATAATGAATTAAAAGATGCCGAAAATAAAGCAAAAATTCAAGGATGGATTATAAAAGGTACAATTATTGCAATAATAGCATTAATTATTATCTTCTTAATAGAAAGATATAAAATTAGTCAAGAATATGAAGAAGATGATGATGAATATGAGGAAGAAGATGAAAACCAAGATAATGAAGATATGATGTATAACACAAACATACAATATAAATCAACAGCTTCTGAAGAAATAAGAAATATAGGGCTTTTTGATGAACAACAAGAATATGAAGAAAAACATAGAAAAAATAGAAGATATAAAGGAAGAAGATTTAAATAAAGTTCTAGCACAAAAGACTCGACTGAACTCAAAAGTTTTTTATAAAAAAGATTTGAGTTCAGTCGAAAATTTTTTAAAAAATTTTTAAAAAAAACTATTGATTAAATAAAACAAATGTAATATAATTGTAACGAAAATGTAATAAAAATGTAATTTAAAGATATAATATATAGTAAACAAAGGAGATTTAAGGCATGTTTAAATTTGGATTAGGACAAGATATTGGAATAGATTTGGGGACAGCAACAGTAATTGCATATGTTAAAGGAAAAGGAATAGTTTTAAGAGAACCATCAGTAGTAGCAGTAGATAATAATACTGGAGATGTGGTAGCAGTTGGAGTTGAAGCACAAAGAATGCTAGGACGTACGCCAGGAAATATAGTTGCAACTAGACCTTTAAGAGAAGGTGTAATTTCAGATTATACTGTTACAGAAAAAATGCTTAAATATTTCATTAATAAAGTAGGAGCAAAAAGCTTTTTTGCACCAAGAATTATGATTTGTATTCCGTCAAGAGTTACAGAAGTAGAAAAAAAAGCAGTAATAGATGCAGCAACAGAAGCGGGAGCTAGAAAAGTTTATTTAATAGAAGAACCAATAGCTGCTGCAATTGGTGCAGGAATAGATATTTCAAAACCTTGTGGAAATATGGTAGTAGATATTGGTGGAGGAACAACAGATATAGCTGTTATTTCACTAGGAGGTTCTGTTGTAAGCACTTCTATAAAGGTTGCAGGTGATAAATTTGACGAATATGTTGTTAAATATATTAAGAAAAAACATAATGTAATAATAGGAGAAAGAACAGCAGAAGAGTTAAAACAAAATATAGGATGTGTGTTCCCCAAAATTCAAGATGTAGATATGGATGTTAGAGGAAGAGATTTAGTTACCGGTCTTCCAGTTACAATTTCAATTCATTCAAGTGAAATGCTAGAAGCACTTGAAGAACCTGCAAATATGATAGTAGATGCAGTTCATTCAGTTTTAGAAAAAACGCCGCCTGAACTTGCAGCAGATATAAGTGATAGAGGAATTTATATGACAGGAGGAGGAGCTCTAATAGACGGATTAGATAAGCTTTTGCAAGAAAAGACTGGAATTAATGTTATGATTGCGCAAGATACTGTATCTTGTGTTGCATTAGGTACTGGAAAAGCATTAGATAATCTTGATGCACTTGATGAAAAAGAAAGAAAGAGATTTTAAAAAAAAGACTGTTATTTATTACAGATTTTACTTAAATGTAAAGCAATAAATAAATTATAATAATTTTTCATAATTTTTCAAAATAAATTTTATAAAAAAAGCAATAATAATTTTGAAGGTGATTAAAATGAAACACAAAAAATTATTAATTGCTTTTTTATTAATTGCATTAATATATGTATGTGCAATAGATTCTATTCCGAAAAGTGTAATACTATTCCAAGGAGAAAGCTTGAATATAAAAAAAATATTTGGTATATCATTTGAAAATAAAAATTCAGAATATGGTGCAATTTTAACATCAAGTGATTCGATAGATGAATCCAAAATTGGAACCACTAATTTAGAAGTTAAGTTATTCAATACTTTTAGGGTAAAAGATATAGATGTAAGTGTAATAGAAAGAACAAAAGTTATACCTGTTGGGCAAGTTTCTGGAATAAAACTCTATACAAATGGAGTGTTAGTAGTTGGAATGTCAGAGATAAAAGGATTAGATCATCAAAAACACAAACCATATGAAAATAGTGGAATTCAAGAAGGAGATACTATAGTTGAAATAGGAGATAAAGAAATAACAGATACTAAAGAATTAATAGATAAAGTAAATTCTTCAAATGGAAATGAAATAAAAATAAAATATTTAAGAAATGACGAAACCTTAGAATGTAGTATAAAACCTATAAAAACAAATCAAAAAGAATATAAATTAGGATTATGGGTTCGAGATAGTGCAGCTGGAATTGGAACAATAACATATTATGAACCTTCTAGTAATAATTTTGCAGCACTTCGGACATGGCATTACAGATATCGATACAGGAAAAATCTTAAGTATATCAAATGGTAAATTAATAACGACAAGAATTCTAACTATAATCAAAGGTGAAAATGGAAATCCTGGTAAAATACAGGGATCTATTAATGAACAAACTGAAATTGGAACAATTAACAAAAACAGTGTTTTTGGAATTTATGGGAATGTAAATGATATTTCAAAAATAAAAATTAATCAAAAAAGAACATTAGATGTAGCTACAAGGAATGAAATTAAGCTAGGTGATGCAACAATATTATGTTCTGTTGATGGAGAAGAGGCAAAAGAATATAAAATTCAAATAGACAAAATATATTTAAATAATGATTATGATAACAAAAGCATGCTTATAAAAATAACTGATGATAAATTGCTAGAAAAAACTGGAGGAATAATTCAAGGAATGAGTGGATCACCTGTTATACAAAATGGTAAGTTTATAGGAGCGGTAACAAATGTTTTAATAAATGATTCAACAAGGGGATATGTTGTCTTTGGCGATTTAATGATAAAAGAAATGAGAACTTCATATTGAAATATTTAAAATAAAGTAGTATAATAGGGCAAAAGCAATATATAAGTATTTTTCGAATAATCTTAGCTAACTTATATATTCTATAAAATAACTAACATATAAAAAAGGAGAAATTAAACCATGAAAATAGGAATAGTAGGACTACCAAATGTAGGAAAAAGTACTTTATTTAATAGTATAACAAAAGCAGGAGCTGAATGTGCAAATTATCCATTTTGTACAATTGAACCAAATGTAGGAGTTGTAAGCGTGCCAGATGAAAGATTAGACAAATTAGCAGAAATGTATCATCCACAAAAAGTTACTCATGCAATAGTAGAATTTGTAGATATTGCAGGACTTGTAAAAGGAGCAAGTAAAGGAGAAGGATTAGGAAATAAATTTCTTTCTCATATAAGAGAAACAGATGCAATATGCGAAGTTGTAAGGTGTTTTGAAGACTCAAATATAACACATGTTGATGGAAGTATTGATCCAATAAGAGATATAGAAACAATTAATTTTGAACTTATTTTTGCAGATATAGAGACAGTAGATAAAAGATTAGATAAAGCAAAAAAAATGTTAAAAGCTGATAAAAAATATCAATTAGAAATTGATTTATTAGAAAGAATAAAACAAAATTTAGAAAATGGAATTTCTGCAAGAAGCTTGGAATACACAGATGAAGAGCTTCCTATAGTAAAAGATATGTTTTTACTTTCTTCAAAACCTATATTATATGTAACAAATATTTCTGAAGAACAAATTACAACATGGCAAGATGACGAAAATGTGAAAAAAGTAAAAGAATATGCCAAGAAAGAAAACTCAGATATAGTACCATTATGTGTAAAAATCGAAGAAGAACTTTCAACTCTAGAAGATGAAGATAAAAAAGAAATGTTAGAAGCATTAGGACTAGAAGAATCAGGATTAGACAAATTGATTAAGAAAAGTTACGATTTGCTTGGATTGATGTCTTTTTTGACTGCAGGAGAACCTGAAGTAAGAGCATGGACAATAAAAAAAGGAACAAAAGCACCAGAAGCAGCAGGAAAAATCCATTCAGATATACAAAGAGGATTTATAAAAGCAGAAGTTGTTTCATTTAGTGATTTAATAAGAGAGGGTTCTATGAATGAAGCAAAAGAAAAAGGTTTAGTCCGTTCTGAAGGTAAGGAATATGTTATGAAAGATGGCGATATTGTATTATTCAAATTTAATGTGTAAAAAAATATTACAGAAATATTACATTTATTTTACATTTGTGTTAAAGGTATTGATTTTTTCTTATAATATGTATAAAATATAAAAAAAGGTATGGGAAATATTGCTAAGGAGAAGAAAAAATGCAAAATTGTTTAGGAATTTATATAGAAGAAAACCTAATTAAATATGCCAAAGTTTCTAAAGAACGAGATGAAATGAAAGTTGAATCTTTTGGAATAAGATTTTTTGAAGATTTAACAGGAGAAATTGATAAAATAATTGAAGAAACATATAGTTTTAACACACCAATAAGTGTTAATCTGTCTAATGAAAAGTATTTATATTTTGACATTTTTTCACTTTTAAATAAAAAAGATATAGAAAAAACTATAGAAACAGAATTTGAAAGTTTTTGTGAAGAAAAAAATTACAATTCAAGTGCTTTTGAAAATAGATATGCATTAATGCCAAATCGCTCTGACTCAGAAAAAATAAGGGCATTGGATATATATATAAATAAGATAGAGATGAACAGACAAAAACAACCTCTTGAAAAATACAAACTAGCAAAAATGATGCCTATATCTATTGCAATTGGAAATATAGCAAGATTAAACAAGAAAGAAAATCAACTTATTGTTAATATGGAAGATACAACAACAGTTACTACAATTTATGATAACCAAATATATAATGTAGATGTATTAGATATTGGAAGCAAAGAAATTTTAGACAATATTAATAAAATTGAAAATTCATATGCAAAAGCTTATGATATATGCAAAAACACTACAATATACACAGCAGAGATGGAAGATTCTACAGAAGAACAACCATATTTGCAAAATATAATGCCTACAATATACAAAATTGCTGAAAAAGTACAAGAAATAGTGACTTCAAGTGAAGCAAAAATACAAACAATTTATTTAACAGGTAATCTATCTGTAATAAATAATATAGATTTATATTTTCAAGAATTTTTTACAGATATAGAATGCAAAATTTTAAAACCAAATATAATAGATGAAGCTGTAACAAAAATAAATATAAAAGATTATGTTGAAGTGAATTCTGCTATAGCTTTAGCAACAGTTGGACTAGGACAAGGAATACAAGAACTTAATTTCCAAAAAGCAAAAGCAGGAGATAAATTATCACAATTCTTAAAAATAGAAATGCCAAATGGAAAAGTAATTGGCGGTAATTCTAAAATTGATTTTAATTTGAAAGGTATGCTAACTACAGCAGAATCTTGGCTTTTGAGAACTATATTTGCTATATTACTTATTCTTATAATTTATATAGCATTTTCAAAAGTATTACAAAACCAAATGGAAAATAAAAAAAAGGAAATTGCGAATTTAATTGATGCACAAAATACACAAATTTCTTCAGTAAATTCAGATGAAACAACTATAGATGCCAAAAAGAAAAAATATGAAACTTTAATAGCAGATTTAAATAGAATAAATCAAAAATTAAGTGATGCAGCAGCTAGAAGAAATTCTATACCAAACTTATTGAACCAAATTATGTATAATATACCAAATAAAGTTGAACTAACATCAATAGAAAATACAAGTGATAAAAATATTTCTATAACAGCACAATCTTATGAATATGATCAACTAGGATACTTCAAAGCAGTATTACAAACAAAAAAAATACTAAAAAATGTTGTATCTACAAGTGGTGTTAAAAATGGTGAATTAATAACATTTACAATAGAAGGAGAAATACCATAATTATAAATTTTAACAATAATAGACAAATTTGAGCTTAACTATAATAGAAGGAGAAACGTCATGAGGAAAATTTTATTTGCGATATTAGCAATTGCTCTATTTATATTTACAGGACTTGTAATATATAGAGGAACTAATATAGGAAAATTTGAAATATGGGGAATAAAAAAAATAGTAGAAGAAAATGAAATAATTGATCAAAAAAATGCTGATTTAGGAATATTAGTAAATACCAGTTACCCAGAAGCAATATCAAAGCTTAATAATACTGGCGAATTATTAGAAGAAAAGAAAAAAGAATATGAAGAACAAGCTACTATGATTTCTAATAGTAAATATTTACAAAAAGAAAAATATAAACTAGAATTTCTGTGGACTAAAATCGGAAATTATGCAAAAGATAATAAAGTAACTCCTAAAATGCAAGTTACAAATGGAAGTGCTAATGAAGTATATAATTTAATTATCACTGTGGTTGGAAGATATTCAAATGTAGCCTCATTTATATATGCAATAGAAAATGATTCAAGACTTGGATTTAAAATAGAAGATTTTAAAATGACTCGTGCAAGTACAACTACAGAAGATGAAGAAAAAAATAATCATTATGTAGAGGGAACATTTACTTGTAAAGAGATAAGAATAGATGTAAAATCTTTAGATAATGAAAATGGTAATGGTAATAATAAGAATACTAAGAACGAGACAAATGAAAATGACACAAATAATGAAAAAAACAATAATACAAACACAACAAACACAACATCTGCAACAGATACAAATACGTCGAATACAAATCAGACGGAAACAGGTGGTAATACTAATTCAACAGAAAATACAACTAATTCACAGTCTAATTCGGTAGATTCAAATATAGAAAGTTCAAATGAAAATACCACAACAAATACTACAACTTAAGGAGGTAGTTATGGCAAAAATTATAAAAGAAATAATAATAATGCTTTTAGTTGCATTAGCTGGTATGCTATTATTTGCAGTTATATTTTATGAATATATACCAAGTAGGAAAGTTGTTCCTGAGGTTACTCAATATTCTGCTTCTGAAAAAATAAAAGAACTAAAAGCAGATAATATTGATAAAAGAAATGAACAAATAATAAAAACTTTTGAAGTTACATCTTCAGATTTATCAAATTACAAAGTAACAAATGATTATGTAGCAGGAAAATCTGATCCTTTTGACCCAACAAGGCAAAGCCCAGATGCAAGTAGCAGCACAAAAAAGCCAGGAAGTGAAAATAATTCAAATTCAAGTACAACAGAAAATACAGATACAGATTCTGATACAAAAGAAAATGAAACAAGTAATTTGAAAAATAACAAAACAAGTAAATCAGAAGAAGTAATTACTACAAAATAATCAGTTTTTAAAGTTATATTAATTTACGCGTAAATTAATATACTCAAGATAAATAATTTAATTGCAAAGGGGGGAAAAAAATGAAAGGAAACAAAGGTATAACATTAATAGCTTTAGTTATAACAATTATCGTTCTATTAATTCTAGCAGGTGTATCTATAGCAATGCTTTCAGGAGAAAATTCTTTATTAGGAAGGGCTAAAGGTAGTGTTTCTACAAATGAAATAGCTGAGGGAAAAGATCAAGTTGCTTTAGCTTGGAATTCAGCTTATGCTAGTTATTTAGATAAATATTATACTGGAAAATTAGGAACAGACACTCTTACAACTTTATTTCAGGCTGAATTAACTAAAATACCTGCTGATGCAAAATTTACAGCAAAATTGGAATCAACTACTGTAACAGTAACAAGTAAATCAGATACAAGTGTAACAGCAACAGCTACACTTACTATAACAAATCCAGCATCAGGAACAACTGCAGCTAGTTCAGGAAAGTTAGTATGGAATTAATTTAGATTTATTATAAAAAGCATATGCATGCTATATGCATATGCTTTTATATAATAAAAAAATCTAAAAGATTTTATTATTATATAAAAGCGAAATGCACAGAAATTTTTTAAAGAAAATTTCGCGCAGAACAAATTTACGAAACATATTAACAAATTTAAAGACAAAAAAATTTTATTATGTTTCGATTTGTTCTTATCCAAAAAATAAACCAAAGAAGGAGAAAAAATGGACATATTCTTATACATAATAATATTCATAATGGGAACCTTATTTGGCAGTTTTTACACACTTGCCATATACAGAATACCAAATAAAATAGATATAACACACACACATTCATTTTGCCCTAACTGTAATCATAAATTAGGATTTTTTGAATTAATTCCAGTATTAAGTTATATATTCTTAGGCGGAAAATGTAAGCAATGCAAACAAAAAATAAGACCAAGATATTTAATTATAGAGATATTATCAGGAATTGTATTAGTATTATTAGCTAAAGGATTTAATATTAGCTATTCAAATTTACAAATACATACTTTAATTGAACTTGGATTTTTAATTTTATATTTATCTGGAATTGTAATCATCGCAGGAATTGATTTAGAAAAAAGAAAAATAGAAAAAAGTGTTATATATTATGCTTTAGGAATATTAGTTTTATACATAATATATCTATGCATAGTAGATAGAACTAATATATATAGATATATTATGTATCTATCAATTACGTTAATTTTACTAATAATTGACACAATTATATTAAAGAAAAAAGCGAAAACAAGTTATACACTTTCAATTTTGATTTTATTACTTATAATGGTAGTATTTACAGGAGAAGTTGTAACTATTTTAACAGTAATAATGACATTATTAATAATTGTACTTTACATATTATTTAATAAAATGAAGTCATATAAGAGCAAAGTCAAAATTAATGAAAAAGACATATGTAGTAAATTAAATATAGGATTTTATTTATCAATATCAAATATATTAATGTTAATTAATGTATTATATATGTATTTATAAAGATTTGAAAGGGAAAGCTATGAAATTTCGAAATAATAAAGGGTTTGTAATGACTGATGCAACAATTGCTGTAATAATTTTATTAATACTTGTTCCAACAATAATGGGACTAGTATATAATATACAAGTAACCAAAAGGACTTCTGAAGTTAAGGCTGAGGCAATAAATATACTAACAAATACTATTGAGGCATCTAAAGGAATTAATATAGAAAATGTAAATGCAAATACAGTTTTGCAAAAATTAAAAGATAAAATTTATATAGGAAAAATGTCTATTGACGAAAATCAAACTAATGCTGTAATCAATACAAATAACTCTAGTTATAAAGTATATGTAGAAGTAATTGATTATGCTGATTCTCATAGTACACAAGAACCAACACCTCAACATAATACTATAAAGACTGTTATTGCAAAAGTAGAATATAGAGTTGGAGGGCAAACTCAAGAATTAACTCTAAAGACATTAATAAGGAGGCTTAAATGAAAGATAATAAAGGAATAACAATGATTTCACTTATAATATATATTATTATACTTACCTTTTTAATTGGAACATCATCAATTCTTATAAGATATTTTTATAATAATACTGAAGAAACTATTATATCCAAAAAAACTGCAGATCAGTATTCCAGATTTATGGCATATATAACAGATGATTTTAGTTCACGGAAAGATTGAAAGTATAGAATTAGAATATGGACAGGAAAATAGTGAGGTTGTACTTGCTTTAACAGATGGAACTCAACATAGGTATTTATATGAAGACAATAAATTATTTTTTATTGTATTAGAAAATGGAAATGAAGAGAAAAAATTTATTACACTTTGTGAGAATATAGATAATTGTACTTTTTCATATAGAGAAAATAGATTATATACATCAATTACAATTGGTGAAATAACATATAATAATATTTTTTAGTATTTAGTAAAGACTAATATATGATTTACGTAGAATTTAATATATTTAGAAATTCTATTTATCAATTGAAAAATTTTCAAAATAATGTAATTTTATGTAATTTTAAAAAAAACAAGACAAATGATTGCAAAAATATTATAATATAAATAGAGAACATAAGAAAGGAAGGATTTAATATGGCAAAAAATCAACCATTAGGAATAGAATTGGTTAAAAGAGGAGTTGTAACAGGACAAGATATAGAAAAAGCACTAAAATACCAAGAAACGCACCGTTCAAGAAAAATTGGAGATATTTTATATATTTTAAAAGCAGCAGATCCAAATAAGTTAATAAATACAGTTGCTGAAACCTTAGGAAAAAAAGGAAAATATTTGCAATATGATAGTATCAAAATAGAACCAACAGATTATATTCCATTTGATGTAATGAAAAAAAATAAAGCTATACCTTTTGAAATTGAAGCAGGAAGAATTAAAGTTGCATTTGCAGATGTTGCAACTAGTGAAAGTAGCATAAAAAGCATAAAAATGCTTATGCTTAATAAAGGGTTAGTTTTAGATATTTATATAGCATTTCAAAGTAATGTAGAAGAATTTTTAGAGAGTTATGAAGAACAATCTAACAAAGATATGGAAAACATAGCAGGAAATGAAACTACTACAGAAATAATAGATAATATAATTAAACTTGCAATTGAAAAAAGGGCAAGTGATATACATATAGAGCCTCAAGTAGATTCAGTAAGAGTTAGATTTAGAATTGATGGAGAATTATTTGTAATTACAAGTGTGCCAAAAGATAGACAAGCTCAATTAATTGGAAGATTAAAAGCGATTTCTAATATGCACCAAGAAAAACAAAACTCTCAAGATGGTAGAATATTGCTATATCCAGATTATAATATTCGTGTATCTTCACAAAAAAATATTTATGGAGAAAAATTTGTTTTAAGACTACTAAAGAAGAATTCAAATATTAGAAATATTTTTGATTTGGGGTATCCATATAGTGAAGATCAATTAGATAGAGCAGTTAATAAGAAGAACAGTTTAACAATAATGGCTGCACCTACAGGAGAAGGTAAAACAACATCTTTATACAGTATTTTAGATTACCTAAGAAATGATAGTATAAATATTACAACAATTGAAGATCCTGTTGAAATAAGAATTCCAGGACTAAACCAAATTGAAGTTGAAGGAAATATAGGATTTTCTGATAGTTTGAGAACGATTTTAAGACAAGACCCAGATGTAATCTTAGTAGGAGAGATAAGAGATAGAGAAACAGCAGAAATAGCAATTCAAGCTGGTCAAACAGGACACTATGTTTTGTCTACAATACATACAATTGATGCTGTTGAGGTAATAACAAGACTTAGAAAAGTTGGAGTACAGGATTATGATATAGCAAGTACTGTTGCGACAACTATTTCACAAAGATTGGTAAGAAGACTTTGTCCAAATTGCAGAAAAGAAAGAGAATTTACAGAACAAGAAAAAGAAGTAATTGAAAGAATTCTTAAAAAATACGGAGAAAAGGTAGATTTATCAGGTGTAAAGACATATAATGCTGTTGGATGTGAACATTGCAATCATTCTGGATATTATGACAGAATCGGTTTGTTTGAAGTTTTAGATATAACAGATGATTTAAAAGAAATGATAATGGATGGTAAATCTAGTATAGAGATTAGAAGAAAAGCATTAGAGCAAAACTATAGACCATTAGTAGTTGATGGAATTAATAAAGTAATACAAGGAGTTACAAATTTAGATGAAATAAATAGAAAGTTGCTTATTTATAATCAGTAAGTCTTGCTGAATAAATAATATTATTTTCAAAATAATTATTTATGCAACTTATAAAATAACTTAAGAAAGAAAGGGAGATTTGTAAATGATAGATATGAATAAAGTTTTGGATATTGCAATTGCAAAAGATGCATCAGATATCCATTTAGTTCCTAATAATAAACCAATGCTAAGAATTTCAAGAAGGTTAGAGCCAATAGATGAATTTAATGTTCTTACAGAAGACGATATGATGGAAATATATGATTACTTGATAAAAGGAAATGTTGAAGCAGATGAACAATATAGAGAAAAAAGATTGCTTGATACATCTTATGAACATGCAGGATTAAGATTCAGGGTTAACATTTCTCATACAGAAAATATACCAGTTGCAACTCTAAGAATAATTAAAAATGACTTACCTAAATATGAAGATTTAGGTTTGCCAGATATAGTAAGAAGAATGACATATCAACCACAAGGACTAATATTGGTTACAGGAAAAACTAACTCTGGTAAAACAACTACTTTAAATGCATTAATAAATGATATAAATGAAAATCAAAATAGAAAAATTCTTACACTTGAAAACCCAGTAGAATTTAAACATCATTCAAAAAAATCCTTGATAGTACAAAAAGAAGTAGGAAAAGGAAAAGATTCATTAACATATAGTGATGGAGTTAAGAACTCTTTAAGAGAAGACTGCGATATCTTAGTTATTGGAGAGATAAGAGACAAAGAAACTATGGAAGCAGGAATAGAAATGGCAGAATCTGGACACTTAGTTATAGGAACACTTCATACAAAATCTTGTGCAGAAACAATAGACAGAATGATAAATTTCTACGAAGTAAGAGACCAAGCTACAATAAAATATTTATTAGCTTCATTACTAAAAATGGTAGTTTCTCAAAGACTTTTACCAACTGCAGATAATAAGCTAGTTTTGGTACCAGAGGTAATGGTAGTTGATAATATAGTTTCAGGAATAATAAGAAAAGATAAAATAAGTGTTTCTGAAATTGAAGACGCAATACAAAGTGGTTCATCTAATGGAAGTATAGGATTGATAAACTCTTTAGCACAACTTTTTGTAGATGATAAAATAACACTAGATCAAGCAAAATCACAGATTGAAGAGAAAAATATTGAAATTTTAAATAGAACAGTAATGCAATTAAAAATAAAGAAACAAGCTAAAAATGGAATGTAAAAATAAGGAAATATAAATGAAAGGAGTCAAAAATGCCAACATATATTTATAAAGCTGTTAATAAAAATGGATTAATAGTTAGAAATAGAGTTGAAGAAGGAAGTAGAATTTCATTAATTAGAAAACTTAAGGCAAATGGATTAGCACCAATTTCGATAAATCAAACAATAGCAAGAAAAATTCAACCAGCGAAGAAAAAAAGAAATATAAATACTATACAAGAAGTTATAAAAAATGCAGGTACAACTCAACTTGATGCAAATAGTAGAAGAAGAATGAGCAATATGGATGTGGTTAAATCGTATTTTGCTATGCAAAAAAAGATTACAGAAAGAGATTTAGTAATTTTTACTCAGAATTTTTATTTACTAAAAAAAGCAAACTTTAATAATGTTCATGCATTATCTACAATAATAGAAAGTACAGAAAATATGGCTTTTGCAGGAATTTTGGAAGATATTTTAGCTGGTGTAGAAGCAGGAGACTATATGTATAAAACAATGGAATATTATTCAAATGTATTCCCATTTATATATATAAATATGATAAGAGTTGGCGAACTTTCAGGTTCTTTAGAAAATTCTTTGCAACAAGCTGTTGAATATTTAGACAATTCCACAGCTATAACAAAAAAGATAAAAGGAATTTTAATTCCAAATATAGCACAATTTGCATTATTAATTGTAATGCTATTTGTAGGAACATTATATGCTTTGCCACAAGTACAAGGAGTTTTAGACAGTTTAGGAGCAAGCAAAGATGTTATACCTGCGGCAACACTTGCGTTCCAAGCATTTTTAAGGGGATTCTTAAAGTGGTGGCCAATTCCTGCAGCTATGATTGCAGGAGCCGTTGTAGCAGTTGTTTTATACATACAAACACCTAAAGGAAGATATAAATTCCATTATTTTAAATATACTATGCCAATATTTGGAAAACTTATTTTTTCCCTTGATTTTTCAAGACTTATGAAAGCAATGCTTTTGAATTTGAAAAATGGAATGAGAATACAAGATGCATTAGATGTTAGTAAAAATGTAATAAACAATTATGTTATGCTTTCAATTATAGAAAATTCTTTAAATAATATTTTAATTGGTGAATCATGGATTGCCCCTTTCGAAAGATCTGGTTTGGCATCATCTATGATAATAGAAATGCTTAAAATAGGTATGCAAACTGACTTACCAGAAATGATGGATAAACTTGTAGAATATATGGAAATAGATATAAATAACACTATAGAAAAAATCACTATGGTTTTACCACAAGTTATGTATTCAATTGTTGGTGTTGTATTAATATTCTTTGTTGTAATCGTACTAGTACCAATGATTCAAATTTACTTCGGTAACTTCTTGTTTGATATGTACTTGTAATAATGAGATAATAGTAGATTAAGATGGATTAAAAAATAAAAGGAAATATATAGGTGAATTTTAAAGGACTAAAATTTTATAGATTTAAAAAATTGAGAAGATGGAGGAATAAAAGTGAAAAAAGATATTCAAGAATCTAAAAAAATAATTAATAAAAAAGAAGCAAAGGGAATTACGCTTATAGCACTTGTAATTACTATTATAGTATTACTTATACTAGCAGGAATTAGCCTTGCAACACTTAGTGGCAATAATTCAATTATAGAACAGTCACAAAATGCAAAAGAAAAAACGATAAATGCACAAAATGATGAAGATTCAACTATACAAGAATATCAAGATGAGCTTGCAAATCAAATACAAGAAAATTTTGGTGATGGAAGTACAAGCGATGAGACTTATAGGCTTGTTGGAAATGGTGAGAAATATGGTATGAACAGTTACAAATTTTGGATAGATAATTCACTTGGAGAATATATACCAATGCAAGAAGAATTTGAACCAAAAATGACTATAGAAGGAGAATCTAATGTAATTGATTTAAGTGAGTATATACAAAGAGATCCATATATTAATAATAATATAAATACTATTTGTATTGTCTTAGGAGTTGATTTTGAGTCATATGATGGAAAAAATGCAACAATTACTCTTAATATGAATGGAAAACAATTAACTTGGAGAGGTAAAATTGAGCATAGTCCAAAATAATATGTTTACTTATATTATTAGTACATTCTAATAGTATATGAAAAACACCATAGAATTAGACTAATAGAAAGATTATAAATATAAGATATAAATAGCAAAAATGCAAGAATTTCTTGCATTTTTTTTATTTTTAGTGTAAAATAAATTTATAAAAAAAAGAGAAAAGAGAAGAAACACTTTGCACAGAAATTTTCTAAAGAAAATTTCGCGCGTGAACAAAGACGGAGTGTGCAAATAATTTTAAGACAATAAAAGTTTAATCACGCTCCTTTTGTTCAATAAAATGAAGCAAATAATAAAAAAGTCAAAGGAGAAAGTTTATGAAAATAGGAATAGATTTAGGTGGAAGTCACATAGGCTTAGGAGTAATAGAAGACGAAAAAATAATAGAAAAATTTGAAAAAGATTTTTCAAATGAAGACAAAGCTCATATCGTCGAGGTAATAGAAAATTATATAACAGAAAAAGTAAATGAGCTTAAGAATAAATATAACATAGAAAGTATTGGTATTGCTGTTCCTGGAAGTGTAGAAAATGGAATAATTTCAAAAATGGTAAATTTAGGAATTACCAATTACAACATTAAACAAAAACTAGAAGAAGAGCTAAAAATATCAATAAATGTAAGAAATGATGCAAAATGTGCATGCCTTGCTGAGTTTAATAATATTATAAAAAAAGATGAAAATTTAAAAAATGCAAATATAGTTTTTTTAAGCATTGGAACAGGAATTGGTGGAGGAGTAATCTATAACGGAAAATTACTAGAAGGGCATAATTTTGATGGATATGAAATAGGACACATGGTTATAAAAGAAAGTGGATTACCTTGTAAATGCGGAAAATATGGATGTTTTGAAAGATATGGAAGTATTTTAGAATATAAAAACAAAGTAAAACAAAGATTGAATATTCCACAAGAAGTTCATGGCGATTCTTTACGTGAAATTTTGGACAATAATAGACAAGAAATATTAGATATAAACAATCAGTATATATCAGATTTAGCATTAGGAATTTCTAATCTTATAAATATATTTGAACCTGATATGGTTATATTAGGTGGTGGTTTTTCACACTTTAGCTATATGTTTAAAGATAAAATTTTAGATTTACTTATAAATTCTTCTTTATTGTTTAATAGGAGAGAAGCTTTTGACTTAAGAATTGCAGAACTTGGAAATGATGCAGGAATAATAGGTGCAACACTTTGACAAATCTATAATAACGAATAGTATAGGTTATTAACAATGTGTTACAAAAATTATATGTGAGAATTCTTTGACAATAGTATATAAAATATGTTATAATATGAAAAGAGTAAATTGATTAGTCGCTGGTAAATTTCGAAAGGAATTACGAGAGGAAAGTCCGGGCTCCATAGAGCAAAGATGCTAGATAACGTCTAGTGAGGGTGACCTTAAGGAAAGTGCAACAGAAAATAACCGCCACGTAACTTCTTTTCTAGGAACAGAGTATTCCTATGTTGTACGTGGTAAGGGTGAAAAGGCGAGGTAAGAGCTCACCGCTAGTATGGTGACATATTAGGCTGTGTAAACCCCATCTGGAGCAACACCTTAATAAGAAGGTAACACTTGCTCGGTGCTTCTTAACTTGTGTGGCTTGAGGTATGTAGTAATACATATCCTAGATAAATGACTAATTTAAATGACAGAACCCGGCTTACAGATTTACTCTTTTTTTTTATTGTATAGAAAAATCGTTTTTTCCTATACAATAAAAGCTATGTGCGGAAAATTTCACTTAACCTTTATGAATTTTTTGTGAATTTTTTGAAAAAAGATTGACATTTTTTGAAAGAAAGTATATACTAGTAGCAAATTGAAAAAGTAATAAATTTTCTTTTTCAAAAATGCTTAAAAACACTGATTTTTAAGTAAAAAAATAAGAAAGGAGCGTAAATGTATTAAAATACATTTTACAAAAATTTATGAGTAGAAAAACAAAAGTCGTAACAACAATTATAGCATTATGTTTAGGATTAGTTTTAGTAGGAACCAAAGCTTATGCTACAACTGGTAAGGCGATTAATGATACAACGAGGATAAGAAAGAAGGCAAATACAACTTCAGAAGTAGTTGCTGTAATGACAAAAGGAGAAAAAATCGAAATATTATCTGAAGAAGACGGATGGTACAAAGTTAATTACAAAGAATCAGATAAAACAATTACAGGTTATGTAAGAAATGACTTACTAAATGTTGAAGACGAGAAAAAACAAGAAAGTAAAAAAGAAGAAACAGAAACTCAAACAGAAGAAAAAGAAAATCAAGAAACAGAGACAAAAGTAGAAGAAACAAACACAAATAGTGAAGAGACAACAACTACAGAAACAACTGGAACAGAAGAAACAGCTACAGAAGGACAACAAACAGAACAAGAGACAGAACAAGCTACAACAGATATGCAAGATGAAAAAGAAGAAGTTGCTTTTGAAGAAAATGAAAAATTACAACTAAAAAGTGAGACAGATGTGCAATTATTACCACTAATTTTTTCAAGCAAAACTGGAAAAATTTCAGCTAATACACAAGTTACTGTATTAGAAGTAGTTGGTAATTGGGCAAGAATAGAATCAGACGATCAAGAAGGTTGGATTCCAACTATTAAACTTGAAAAAAATCAAGATTCTAAACAACAAGAAACAAAAACAGAAGAAAAGAAAGAGGAAAATAAAGAAGAAAACAAAGAAGAGAATAAGACAGAAAATAAAAATACAAAAATGTATGTAAATACAGTAACATTAAATTTAAGAGAAAAAGCAAATACTAGTGCAAAAGTTGTTACTCAATTAAATCTTAATGATGAAGTTACTGTTACAGAAGTAGTAGATAATACTTGGTCTAAGGTAAAATCAAAAGGATATGAAGGTTATACAGCAAGTGAATATTTATCAGATAAAAAAGCTTCTGACATGACATCAAGAGGTTCAAACGATACAAGAAAAGAAGAGGAAGCAAAGAAAAAGGCAGAAGAAGAAGCAAAAAAGAAAGCCGAGGAAGAGGCTAGAAAAAAAGCTGAAGCAGAGGCAAAGAAAAAAGCCGAAGAAGAAGCAAAAAAGAAAGCAGAACAAGAGGCAAAGAAAAAAGCTGAAGCAGAAGCAAAGAAGAAGGCAGAGGCAGAAGCTAAAAAGAAAGCTGAAGCAGAAGCAAAGAAAAAAGCAGAAGCAGAAGCAAAGAAGAAGGCAGAGGCAGAAGCAGAAGCTAAAAAGAAAGCAGAACAAGAAGCAAAGAAAAAAGCAGAAGCAAAAAAGAAAGAAACTAAAAAAGAAACAAGTAGTTCAAAAAAATCAGGAACTACAGGGGAAGATATAGTTGCTTATGCGAAGAAGTTCTTAGGATGTAGATATGTTTATGGCACAGCAGGACCAAAAACTTTTGACTGTTCAGGTCTAACATCTTATGTATATAAACATTTTGGATATTCTCTAAGTAGAACATCTGGAGGACAAAGAAGCAATGGAACAAAAGTAAATAAATCAGATTTACAGCCAGGAGATATATTATGTTTCTCAGGACATGTTGGAATTTATATTGGAGGAAACAAATTTATCCATGCTGCTAATCCAAGAAAAGGTGTTATAATAACATCATTATCTGAAAGCTACTATGTAAAATCTTACATAACAGCTAGAAGAATTCTTTAAGGAGGAATATGCTAGAAAATAGACCGATTGTGGCTATAACAATTGGATATTTAATAGGAATTATAATGGGGCTATACTTTAATTACAGTATAGTCCTTTTATATTTACCTTTTTATTTATATTTAATTTTAAAAAAGCCACCAATAAAAAAATTTAAATTAATTTCTATAAAAAGATATTTTAGATATATTAAGATTTTTTTAAACAAAAAAGTTTTAATAATAATTATGATTTCATCAGTTATTTCAAACACTATTGTTTTATACAAAACAAAACAATTTGAAGAATTCACAAATAGTTTAAATAAGCAAGAAATACAATTAAAGGCAAGAGTTATTTCAAATGAAAAAATAAATCAATTTAATAAAATATATATAGTTAATTCAAAAAATAAGAGATTCTATTTAAGAGTAAATAAAAATGCAAAAATACAATACGGAGACTATATTCAAATAAAAGGTATATTTTTAAAGCAAAAAGCAAGAACAAATTTTAAAGGATTTGATTATAGAGAATATTTAAAATCCCAAGGAATATATGGAACAATAAAATGTAAAGAGATAAAAATAATTAGCCAAAAAAAAGATTTTTTTAATCAGATTTTTTTAGGTGTAAAAAATTTAATTGAAAAAAATTTTGAAAAAAATATATCAAATGTGCTATTAGGAATGATTTTAGGATACACAGACGAAATAAGTGAAGATGTAAAAGAGAATTTTAAACAAAGCAATATTTCTCATATATTGGCTGTTTCTGGTATGCATATTGGTTATTTAATAATATTATGTACTTTTATTTTTAATAAGATTGTTGGCAGAAGATTATCATATATTTGTAGCATATTAATTGTATTATTTTATCTTAAAATTATTGGATATTCACCATCAGCAATAAGAGCTGTTATAATGGCAGTTTTACTATTAGGTTCTAAGTTAATATACCGAAAAAGTGATGTTTGGACAAATTTGTTTTTGTCACTTTTAGTTATTTTAATATACAATCCATTTTCAATAAAAAACATAGGACTGTTACTTTCATATACTGCAACTTTTGGTATAATTTTTTATTCGAAAAATATTAAAATAAAAAACAAGGTTTATAATGCAATTGGAATTACTATATCTGCAATGATTTTTTTATTACCTATAATGGCAGTATATTTTAATAAAATTTCAATTTTAAGTTTAGTTATAAGTTTTTTAGTTGGAATAATTGCAGGACCAATAATTTTTTTAGGCTTGATTTATGTTGTACTTAAAGCAAATATTTTAAAAACTTTAATTGAAATATTGGTTAAGATTCTGTTATTTTTAGCAAATATAGGTAGCAAATTACCATTAAATCAGATATATGTAGTTACTCCTAATTTGGTAGAGATTTTTGTATTCTACATTGTAATTTTTATCACAATATTTTTTTTCACAATTTATAATCCAAAAAGAAAACAAAATAAAGTATTTAATAAAAGAATAAGGAATTTGATAAGCCTTGCAAAATTTGAGTATCGCAAAAATAAAAAAAAGGTTATGTCAGTTTTATTAATTGTAGTGATTTTAATAAGTTTTATAAGGTATATTCCAGCTAATTTAAAAATTTATTTTATTGATGTAGGACAAGGAGATTCATGTTTAATTGTTACTCCTCATAAACAAACAATTTTAATAGATGGAGGGGGAAGTGAAAATTATGATGTTGGGAAAAATGCTTTAGTTCCTTATTTATTATCTCGTAGAATAAAACATCTGGATTATATAATGATTAGCCATTTTGACACAGATCATATAGGAGGACTTCTTACAGTAATGGAGGAGCTAAAAGTAGATACAGCAATAGTTTCAAAACAAGCCGAAAATAGTGAGAACTATGAAAGATTTATAAAAATAGTAAAAGAAAAACATATAGAAGTTAGAGTGGTTGAGAAGGGAGATAAACTAAAGATTGAACATAACTTGTATTTTGATATTTTATGGCCTCGAAATGATAATCTTATTTCAGAAACTGTTTTAAACAATAATTCAATTGTATGTAAACTTAAATATAAAGATTTTTCTATGCTTTTTACAGGAGATATAGAAGAAATTGCAGAAAAGCAAATACTTCAAGAATATAAAAAATATTTAGATGAATTGAATTCTAGTGTTTTAAAGGTTGGACATCATGGATCAAAAACTTCTTCAACACAAGAATTTTTAGAAGCTATTAAACCCAAAGCTGCATTGATTGGGGTAGGAGAAAACAATACTTTTGGACATCCAAATGTTGGTGTTATAGAAAGGCTAGAAAACTTGCGGTGCAAAAATTTATAGAACAGATAAAAATGGAGAAATTTGCATTGCGATTGATAGACAAGGTAAGGTAAAAGTTAAAAAGTTTATTAAATAAAAAAGCAAAACATAAAGTAATGGAAAAATATATTTATAAAATGCGACTAAAAATGGTTGCAAAAAATATTTTGTGGATCTATAGATGGGTTAAAAAATGTTAGTATTTCCTTTGAAGGGGAAACTGTAAAGGAATTAAATAAAGAACCAGAAAAACAATGTAAAGGTTCTTTAAATGTAAGATTGGGAGTAGAACTTCACACAAAGGCAAAAATGAAATCAATAGAACAAAATATTTCTATAAATGAACTAATAAAAAATGCATATAATTCTAATTTATGGTAACAATAATATTGGTGATTTATTATGAATAGAAAATTTTTAATAGGTGCAATGATTGTTATTTTTGCTATAATTTCAGGATTTATAGCATTTAAAATAGTAAGCAAAAATGAGGAAAAAATAAATTTGAATGAAAACACGAAAAATATGGTAGAAATATCAGCAGAATCTTTAAATGAAAATTCAAACGAAAGCTCAAATATAAATGCAAACGAAGAAGCGGTAACAGACGAATGTTTAGATGAATGGGATGACTATAATAAATATATGAGTGGAAGAGTTGAAGAAGCAAGCAACAATTTTTCAGAAAAAGATACACATTATTTGTTAAAAGATGTGTATGGATATATAGAAGTATATTATTTAGATGAAAATAATGATGAATTTTTATATAAAAAAACAGGCATTTCAACAGAGTATTTATCTAGCGAGGATGTTGATGATTTGCAAGTTGGAATTGAAGTCGTGGGAATTGAGGCTTTAAATAAAATGCTTGAAGATTTTGAGTAAGGTTCTTTTTTGGGACGGAGGAAAAAAGTAACCTTCTAATTTTTACTCGAATGTGACAAAAGGTATGGGGTGATTTGGCATAAAATATATTTATTTTTATAATAAATTTCTACGCACCCCCTTTTTTGATAGCAAGCTGAGGACTGACTACAATGCATTTTGATGACATTTTTAATCAAAAGAAAAAGGTAATTAAATAAAAAAAGCTTATTTCAAAATTTCGAAATTATTAGAGGCATTATTATAGTATATATCAGACATTTTGTTTGGATTTAAAAATGCTTTACAAATTTTTTTAAAAATTTATATTTTCTTATACGAGCTCATAATAAAATAGTGTTATTTTACAAATTATAGAATAATTTATATATTAATTTCTTGCGTGGACATACAATTAATTTTGCTACGAATTATAACAAACAATTTAAAAATAAATAAAAAAGTACTTGCTAAATCTCAAATTTAGTGTTATAGTATATAGTGTAAAAAAATAACATTGAGAGGATGATAGAAAAGATGGGATTATTCAAATCATACAGTGAAAGAGAAGTTAAAAAAGTAATGCCAATAGTTAAAAAAATAAATGAATTAGAAGAAACAATGGCAAAACTAAAAGACAGTGAGTTAGTAGGAAAAACAGCAGAATTTAAAAAGCAATTAGCTG
Source organism: uncultured Clostridia bacterium (assembly GCA_946529215.1). Classification (GTDB taxonomy): domain Bacteria; phylum Bacillota; class Clostridia; order TANB77; family CAG-508; genus CAG-269. Next base: position 86,355 of record CAMMZC010000001.1, on the reverse strand, counting down.
AGGGAAAAACATTAGACGATATACTTCCAGAAGCATTTGCAGTAGTTAGAGAAGCATCAAAAAGAGTTTTAGGAATGAGACATTTCGATGTTCAGTTAATTGGTGGTATTATACTTCATCAAGGTAGAATTGCCGAAATGAAAACTGGAGAAGGAAAAACATTAGTTGCAACACTACCAGTATATTTAAATGCACTTGAAGGAAAAGGTGTGCATGTAGTTACAGTAAACGATTACCTAGCTAAGCGTGATAGTGAGTGGATGGGTAAATTATATAAATTTTTAGGATTATCTGTTGGTCTTGTAATTCCTGGATTAGATCCTAGGAAAAAACAAGAAGCATATAATTGTGATATTACATATGGTACAAACAACGAATTTGGATTCGATTACTTAAGAGACAACATGGTTATATATAAAAATCAACTCGTTCAAAGAGAATTACATTATGCAATAGTAGACGAAATTGACTCTATTTTAATAGACGAAGCAAGAACACCACTTATTATTTCTGGACAAGCTGCAGCATCATCAGATTTATACAAAAAAGCAGACAGCTTTGTTAGAACTTTAGAGAAAAAAGTAATAATCGAAGAAGATGAAAAAGATTTAGAGCAAGAAGAAGATAATGAAAAATATGACTATATTGTAGACTTAAAAGCAAAATCGGCATCACTTACACAAAAAGGTATAGAAAAAGCAGAAAAATTCTTTGGACTTGAAAACTTCAACGATATAGAAAATTCAACACTTGTACACCATGTACATCAAGCATTAAGGGCACATGGAGTAATGCAAAAAGATATTGACTATATCGTAAAAGATGGAGAAGTTTTAATTGTAGATGAATTCACAGGACGTATTATGTATGGAAGAAGATATAATGACGGATTACATCAAGCAATTGAGGCTAAAGAAAAAGTTAAAATTGCAGATGAATCAAAAACTTTAGCTACAATCACATTCCAAAACTACTTTAGAATGTACAAGAAATTATCAGGAATGACAGGTACTGCTATGACAGAAGAGTCAGAGTTCGAAGAAATTTACAACTTAGATGTTGTTGCAATTCCAACAAACAAGCCAATGATAAGAAATGACGAACATGACATTATCTACAAAAATGAAGAAGCAAAATTTAGAGCAGTAATTGAGGATATTAAAAAAGCACATGAAAAAGGACAACCTGTTCTAGTAGGTACTGTATCTGTAGAAAAATCAGAAAAATTAAGCAGAATGTTAAAACAAGCTGGAATTAAACACGTAGTATTAAATGCTAAATATCATGAGCAAGAAGCTGCAATTGTTGCACAAGCTGGTAAACTTGGAGCAGTAACAATAGCAACAAACATGGCAGGACGTGGTACAGATATTATGCTTGGAGGAAACAGCGAATTCTTAGCAAAAGAGCAAATGAAAGCTGATAAAGTTCCAGAAAATTTAGTAGAAGAAGCAGATACATATTACGAAACAGATGATCAAGACATCTTAAGAGCTAGAGAAAAATTTATAGCATTAAAAGAAAAATTTGATGAAGAAATAAAATCAGAAAAACAAAAAGTAATAGAAGCTGGTGGACTTAGAATAATTGGTACAGAAAGACATGAATCTAGAAGAATCGACAATCAGTTAAGAGGACGTTCTGGACGTCAAGGAGACCCAGGAGATTCACAATTCTATATAGGACTAGATGATAACTTAATGAAAATCTTCGGTGGAGATAGAGTTACAGCACTTTATAATACATTAAATGTTGATGAAAATATGCCAATACAAGTTGGATTTATCTCAAAAGCAGTAGAAAATGCTCAAAAGAAAGTAGAAGGAAGAAACTTCAGTATTCGTAAAAATGTCTTAAAATATGATGATGTTATGAATGTTCAAAGAGAAGAAATCTATTCACAAAGAAGACAAGTTTTAGATGGAATGGATTTAAGCTCTAATATTAGTAATATGATAGATTGGGTTGCAGACTCAACAGTAGATACATTCAACGAAATGGATGAAAGAGGAAACTTACATCTAAATACAGCAGCATTATCAACAGAAATCCAAAATATATTTGGAATTTCAATGTTTGACGAAATAAAAGAAAATGTAGAAGCACCAACAACTATAGCAGAAATTTTAAAGACAAAAGCACACGAAAAATATGCAGAAAAAGAGAAAGAAATTGAACCAGAGCAAATGCGTGAAATTGAAAGAGTTGTTATGCTAAAAGTTGTTGACCAAAAATGGATGGATCATATCGACGCAATGGATGAACTAAAAAACGGAATTGGACTTCAAGGATATGGACAAAAAGACCCAGTTGTTCAATATAGAATTGTCGGAACAGATATGTTTGATGAAATGATTGAAGCTATTAAAGTTGATGTTGTTAAATTAATGATGAATTTAAGACAACAAAAAGACTTAAGAAGAGCAGAACAAGCTAAAATAACAAACACAGCTCTTCAAGCAATTAGAAGCGTAGATGGTGGACAATCTACATTAGAAAATCCAGACGTAGACAGAACTGTAAGACGTGAAGAACCTAAAGTTGGAAGAAATGACCCATGCCCATGTGGAAGCGGTAAGAAATATAAAAATTGTCATGGTAGAAACGTGTAAAGCCCTTAAATCAAGGGCTTTTTTTATAGTAATTATTTTTTAGATACCTTTTTAAATACCTTCCGTGAGGGTATCTAAAAGGTATCTAGAAACATTTTTGAAACTTTAAAGCCTTCTATTGCAAGCATTTTAGAAGATGTGTACTAATGTCTAAGTGACATAGGTCACTAAAAGAACAAACATAAGTGGCGTAAAATTAACATTTGTGATATAATATTAACAATAAAAAAGGAGGAAAAAATTGATGTATAAATATAGTAATATAGAATTAACACCGGGTGTATTTAAAGAATTATTAATACAAATATTTGATGGTAAGCAGTTTAAAAGAGCTGATGCTATAAAAGTAATAACTGAATATCATATTGATAATGGAGGAATATGTGAAAAAAATGAATATATAGGAACATTTAAACAAGCTACAAAAATGCTACAAGAAAATGGAATTACAAACTGTGGATATGGAATCTGGAAATTAAATTATAAAGAAAAAGAAACTACAGTATTTGAAGTTGAAAAAAATGTTGAAACAATTAATGCGGATGAAGAGTATGGAAATGGAAAAAATGCAGTTTACTTGTATTATTATGATGTATATAAGGAACTAGCTAATTTAAAAGGCGAAAAAATATATCCATGTAAAATAGGGAGAACAGATAGAGATCCACTACAAAGAATTATAAGTCAAAGTGGAACATGTTATCCTGAAAAGCCACATGTTGCATTGATTTTTCATTGTGATAATTCTTCTTATTTAGAGAATGCATTTCATAGCATATTAAAAATTAAAAACAGATGGTTAGAAAAAGCACCAGGTACTGAATGGTTTGAAACTAATACAGAAGAAATAAAAGAAATATATAATTCTATTATTAAATAGAGCATAAAAAAGGATAGGATATGTAATATGGTAATAGATATAGAGGTTAAAGAGGTTGATTTTTAGAGATGATGGTAAGATATGAAGATGGAAAATGGATAAATAATATAGGTGTATATTTTTTGATTTTAAAAGAATTAAATGAAGATTTATTACAATTAATTAACTATGATTTGAGTTATGATGAAAAAATAGAATTGTTATTTTTTAAATTTGCGGTGAATCTAAATAGAATTTTTCCGATTCAGCATAGAAATATATCAAAAAATGATGGAATACTAAGGTTAAAAAAGAGTATTGATTTTCTAAAACCTGATTATAAAAAAATATTTAAAGCCTATAAAGATCATCTTATTACAATTAATGACGTACGCAATAAATTCGAACATGCTCCTCATATCATAAAATGGAAACAATATATTGGAAATAATAAAGAAAAGAAATTATGGTTTATTAACGATGAATATAATTTGAATATTATTGAAGGAAATGAAGAGGAAATAAAGAAAAAAGAAGCCTATGATGAAAAATTAGAATGGATAATTGATACAGATATGTTTGTTAAGATAGTTATATCATTGAATGAGATATTTATAAAAATTCAAGAAAAACTTAATAATTATTTTAAAGATAACATTGAAGCGCAAACACAGCCATATATTAGTAGCATCTTAAGTTTGGATATATCCGACTATATAGACAAATTAAATTATATATGATATTATAAAGAAAAAAATAAAAGGAAGAGATGTTATGAATAAAGAATATGTATTTAATGATCCAACAATGGGAGGAAAAACAATAATTAGATTAGGAGAAGGAACTCTTACAATATCTAGACCAGGTCTTATTTCAAAATTCTCACATGGATTTTCTGGAGAAAAAACTATTTTGTTTAATCAAATATCTGCAATTCAAATTAAAAAAGCTAGAATGGCAAGAGGATATATTCAATTTGTTATGGCAGGTACAAAAGAAGGAAAAAGTGGTGTCATATTTGGAGATAGCAAAAATGAAAATATTGTATACTTTGCTTCAACTTTTAATAATAAGAAAACAAATGATGCAGCTGAAGAAATAAAACGTACTATCGAACAATATAATTTAAATAGTAATAAAGAAACAACTATTGTAAAAGAAGAAGACAAATATGACAAATTGGTAAAATTAAAAAAATTATTAGATGATAACGTTATAACACAAGAAGAATTTGAGAACGAAAAATCAAAGTTATTACAGTAATTTTAGATACCTTTTTAGATACCCTGAGAGCCGGATGAGCAAGAAAGTTGAAGAAAAACTTAGAATAAAAAAGGCGAAAAATGACCAAATTCGGAAGAAATGACTATGCAAAAGCACGAGGATTTAAAGCCATGTGGAAGTGGTAAGAAATATAAGAACTGTCACGGAAAAAAACAATAATATCAATGGCTTGCAAGATTTTAAAAAAACTCAAAATATGCACAATTCTGCATTTAGATACAAATTAGATACAAGTAGCAAAATATGTAGAGTATTGATAAATAAAGAAAAACTCATATTTTGAATAATTTTAAGGAGCAAATATTTAAAAATTGCTCCTTTTGTTATATAATATAAATGAAAAATTTATAATGGTTAGTTGATTTTATGAAGACTTTAATTTTAAGTTTTAGTAATAATTTAGTTAATGAAGATAGTTTTATACCAAATAAAATTGGGCTTACTTTTTCTTGTGTTGAAGTTTGTGAAAAAAAGTTAAAAGAACGAGGATGTGAAGTAGAACATATCTGTATGAATAAGAAAAATATTAAAAAATGCAATGCATGTGGAAAAAGAGGATGGGGTATTTGTGGAGATGAACACATATGCATCCAAAAAGATGATTTTAATGATATATATAAACATATGGATGATTTTGATAGATATATATTTGTTACACCTGTTTACTTTCATGAAATGAGTGAATCTGCAAAAACATTCTTTGATAGATTAAAAAGATGTGATGCATTTAATGATAATTCTAAAATAAAAGGTAAGAAAATGATATGTATCGCATGTGCTGGGGGTAGTGGCAGTGGAACAGAAGAAACATTAAAATCTTTTGATACATTAAATTACTTTTTAAGAACAGATATGATTGGAAGAATACCTGTAACAAAATTTAATTTTGAAGAGCAAAAAGATAAAATTATTGAGGCACTAAAAGAGTGAAAGTCAAAATTTAGATACAAATTTAGATACAAATAACCACCAAAGCCGAGCGGAGCAGAGTGTAGCTAAGTGCAAAAATACCGAAAAAAGTGGGATAAAATGCAGTCAAATGGAGCTAAATGAGGCAAATCGAAAAGCCATGTGGCAGTGATAAAGAGTACAAGAATTGTCATGGAAAAATGCGTAAAGCCCTTAAATTAAGGACTTTCTTAGAAAATATGAACCACTGCCACTGTGGTATGGGTAAAATATATTTTGAAGTTTGCAATTAATCATTAATATGATATAATAAAAAACAATAATAGAATTATTGGAGGATAATATAATGTTATATGAAAAAGGAAAATTAACGCAAGAACAGGCAGATAGAATCATTGGAGATAAAATGTTAGCTAGAATTAGATTTTTAAATAAATGGTTGAGTGAACATGATTATCACTTGATGTTACATTCAACTTATACTCCCAATATTAATGGGATTTTTACAGATGGACTAAGTTTTCCAGTAGGAGTAACTTTTGATTCAAGAGAAGAAATTTTAGAAGATTCAAATGTACCTGAAAAAGATTTGATTGCTCTTGAAGAATATGTTAAGAAAAATAACGGAAGAAGTAGCCATATTAAAAAAGCTTATGAAACATACTATCCTTGTTCGACAGAAACAACCGTGACAAAAGGAAATATATCTGCGAAAGACTTATTAGAATATAATCATAAAGGTGGTAATGTAACTGTTGTATTTTGTGTTCCTAGAAAAAAAGTTTCTAAAATTGGTAGAGATAGTCAAGATATATTTGCAATGGGTACATCAAAGCGAGCAGATCCATATTTAAGAAGAGATATTAGTTGTCGAGAAAAAGATGGAGAATTACAATATAGGTCAAAATATTTTTATCCAACTGAGGGAATAATATTTGCTTTTGATAGGGATAAAATAAAAATAAAGTTTAATGACAGATTTAGAGAAACGTTTTATTTAGATTCAACAACTCAACAAACAGGAAATGTAAAAGATGGAAATCTAATTACTATGTTAAGAAATATTGAACAATTAATGCAATCTGATCCATATTTAGGAGAAAAATAGTATAAAATATTAGATACTTTCAAATATACAAATTAAAAGATTATTCTAAAATTTTTTAGAATAGTCTTTTATTTTTTTATAATGTATTATATAATAAGTTCAAGAAAGGAGAAAGAAATGAACCAATATATTAATTTAACAATGGATAATATTGATGAAGCACATATTTGTTGCGCAATCGGAGATCCAAAACATCAAGACGGAGTAGACAGAAAAAAAGAATGGATAAAAAATAAGCTAAAAGATGGACATGTATTTAGAAGACTAGATGCAAGAGGAAAAATATTTATAGAATACGAGCCATTAGAAACCGCTTGGGTGCCTATAAGTGGAGAAAATTACGAGTATATTTATTGCTTGTGGGTAGCAGGAAGTTTTAAAGAAAAAGGAATAGGAAAAGAATTACTAGAATATGCTATTAAAGATTCAAAAGAAAAAGGAAAAAGTGGAATTTGTACTCTAGTTGCAAAAAAGAAAAAACCATTTTTAGGAGAAAAGAAATTTTTTGAACATTTTGGATTTAAAGTAGTAGATAGCATAGGAGATTTTGAACTATTAGCATTGCAATTTGAAGATAGCAAAACACCTAGGTTTAATGATACAGCAAGAAATATGAAAATAGACAATAAAGATTTTACAATTTATTATAGTAATGAATGTCCTTATGTGGAATATGAAGTTAAAGAACTTTCAGATTATGCAAAAGAAAAAAACATAAAATTAAATTTTATAAAAATAGACTCATTAGAAAAAGCTAAAAATGCACCTTGTATTTTTAACAATTGGGCTAATTTTTATAAAGGTGAATTTATATCAAATACAATTCTAAATGCAAATGCTTTTGAAAAACTATTAAAGTAGGTATTGGTATGGAATTTGAAAATAGTTTAAATTATTGTATAATTTGAAATAAAGATAATTAATAAGTATTATAGGAGGCTGATTTGATGGAAGAAAAATTTGATGTTCTAAATGAACAAGGAGAATTTACAGGAAAAATTGCTACGAGAGAAGAGTGTCATAAAAAAGGATTATGGCATAGAGCAGTATATGCCTTTATAATAGATGATAATAAAAACATATTATTACAAAAAAGAAGTGCAAACAAAAAATTATGGCCTAATATGTGGGATGTTACAGTTGGCGGACATGTAGAGAGTGGTGAATTTGGGAGACAAGCATTAATAAGAGAAACAAAAGAAGAATTAGGAATTGATATAAGTGATAATGATATTAAATATTTAGTTGGTTCAACATCTATTAATAAACAAGGAGATATTATAAATAAACATTTTAACGAATGTTATTTAATAACAAAGAATATTAATATTACAGATATTAGAATTCAAAAAGAAGAATTATCAGAAGTAAAATACTTTTCAAAAGATGAAGTATTAAAAAGAATATCAAATAATTATGACGGATTAACAGTAAAGACTGGAGTATGGAATTTCTTACAAAAAATATTGGAAATATATATTTAAGCTAATTATGTTTGAAAAGGGTATATTTAGTTTGAAAGAAATTTTTTCAAAACTATGTATACTTTCGAGCGTAGCGAGAAAGGAATGGAATTTTATATGGAATCAAAAAATATTGTTTTATGTGGAAGTATGAAAGTAAAAGATAAGATAATAGAAATATCATTAGAGTTGGAAAAAATGGGGTATAATGTTTTATTGCCTGTTGAATGTATGAACGGTTTAGATAAGATTATAGCGTCAAGGACACATTTTGATAGAATATCTAATCCAGAAAATGATACTATTTTAATAGTAAATGAAACAAAAAATGGAATAGAAAATTATATAGGCCCAAATAGTTTTGCTGAAATAGCATTTGGTTTTTATTTTAATAAAAGGATTTTCTTGCTAAATAATATATACGAACCATACAAAGATGAACTTGTCAGTTGGAAAGTCAAATGTTTAAATGGCGATTTATCAAAAATTAATGGATAATTAAAAATAGCATATGTTATCTAATGATAATTAATAATTAGATAAAAAAATTAAAAAAAATATTAAAAGATTTTTGAATAATCTTTTATTTTATTTAAAAATGTTATATAATGTTTTCAAAAAAGAATATGAGTTATATATGAATAATAATAAATTAGCAAAGTAGAAGGGAGAAAAAATGAAATTACTAAAGCCAGATGATGAAACTGCATTGAAGTATGATTTTATGTTATTAGAAAAGTATAAAATAAATTGGAAAGCAAGTTATAGAAGAAGACAAGAGCTATTTAATCAAGAAATAATTGAACAAGGTAGTATGGATGACTTTGAATACTATAAAATAATACAAGAAGAAGCATTTTATCATTACTATTTAGTTGAAGATGACGGAACTTTAATAGGTAGAGCAAGGATTTCAAAAAGAGGTGATAATATTGTTATAGAGTATATGAGAATTGAAGAAGAGATGCGACATAAGGGATATGGGGAGAAAATGGTTAATCTAATTGAACAAGATATTTTCGCAAATTCAGAAGTATCAGGGATATGTTTCGAAGATGCAAGTCCTAATATGGAGACATCTAAAATTGCCCTAAAAATGAACTATGATGAGACTTCGCCTAAACAGTATTATAAACCTAATCCAAATTTTAAAGGAAAAGAAGATGAATCTAAAGCAAATGGTGAACCAGAAAGATAAAACCTTATATTTCATTAAACTATAAAAAAGGAGTACCAATGATGTTGAGTTTTGGAGAATTCATAATTAATATAAGTCATAGTTTCCCATTATGTGTGATTACATTACTTATATTAAGCGTAATATTAGTAAATGGATGGACAGATGCACCAAATGCAATAGCAACTTGTGTATCAACAAGGAGTATCTCACCTAAAAAAGCGATACTTATGGCTGCTATTTGTAATTTTTTAGGTGTATTAGTTATAACAATGATAAGTTCCACAGTAGCGGAAACTTTACATAGTATTGCAAATTTTGGAAATAACACAGGACAAGCTTTAATTGCTCTATGTGCTGGTTTATTTTCTATTGTTTTATGGGCAGTTTTGGCATGGTGGTTTGGAATTCCAACAAGTGAATCACATGCATTAATAGCAGGTGTTTCAGGAGCGGCAATCGCAATTCAAAAAGGAATTAAAGGTATTAATCTAAATGAATGGAAAAAAGTATTAATTGGACTTATTTTATCAGTAATAATAGGCTTTGTAGTTGGATATCTAATAACAAAAATAATAGAAAAAATTTGCAAAAATATAGATAGAAGAAAAATTATTCCGTTTTTTAAAAAGATGCAAGTATTTAGTGGTGCCTCAATGGCATTTATGCATGGAGCACAAGATGGACAAAAATTTATAGGAATATTTTTGTTAGCAATTGAACTTTCAAGTGGAATAACAGGCTCAGGGAGTTTTCAAATACCATTTTGGCTAATGATATTATGCTCTGCTGTAATGACATTGGGAACATCAGTTGGTGGTTATAAGATAATAAAAACAGTAGGTATGAAAATGGTAAAAATGGAGCCATATCAAGGAGCAGCAGCAGACCTTGCAAGTTCTTCAAGTTTGCTTGTATGTACATTATTAGGTGTTCCTGTAAGTACAACTCAAGTAAAAACAACTGCAATTATGGGAGTAGGAGCCTCAAAACGAATTTCAAATGTTAATTGGGGTGTTGTAAAAAATATGTTTTTAACTTGGATAATTACATTCCCAGCATGCGGATTGTTAGGATATTTAACAACACTTGTATTTTTAAAAATTTTTGTGTAAAGGAAGGATTTGTAAAAAAATCTTTCATAAGCAAAAACAGAAAGGAATGGGATTTTTAATGAAAATTTTAAGATTAAAAGAAAATAGATTAGATTATTATGATGAGTTTATAAAAAATGCTGAAATAGCAGTAAAAATTGCTACAGAGCTAAAAACATATACAGAAAATTTTAACATAAATACGTCTACAGAAATTGAAGAAAAGGTGCATAAATTAGAAAATGATGCTGATAAAAATTTGCATGAAACACTTGATTTTTTAGCTAAAGATTTTTTACCACCAATAGAAAGAGAAGATATAGTTTTACTAGCAAATAGAATTGATGACATAATAGATTATCTTGACGAAATTGCTATTAATTTTAATATTTTAAATGTTACAGTTATAAGGGAAGATTTTAAAGAGTTTATTGAAATTATTAATAAATTAGCTGTTTTACTTAAAGAAATGCTTGAGAAATTCAAAGACAAAAAGAATTATGGTGATGTTCATAAATTTATAATAGAAATAAATAATACAGAGGAAAATGGCGATAAAATTTACGAAAAATCAATAAAAAATTTATTTACAAATGAAACAAATTCTATTGAAATATTAAGATGGAATACGATATATAATTCTTTAGAAAACTGCATAGATTCTTTTGAAAATGTTGCAAATACTGTTGGAGAAATTATTTTGAAAAATACTTAATATAGGGGGAATCAATTTGAAAGTTGTAATTAGTGGGAGTTTTAGAAAACATCTACAAGGTATTTTAGATTTAAAAAAAGAATTGGAAAAAAGAGGAATTACTGTCTTAAAACCTGATAAAATAAAAACAACAGACAATCTAGAGAGACCAGAATTTGTAAAATTCGAGGGAGAAGAGTCTATTCCTCCACTAGTTTTAAAAATGCAATATTTAAAAGCTATAAAAGAGTGTGATGCACATATTATTTATAATAAAGAGTCATATTTTGGAAAAAGTGCTACTTCTGAATTAAGAATTTCTGCGGCAAATAAGAAAAAAGTATACTTTCTTGAAATACCAGATTTTAAAAAAATGATTTCTGATAGAGGTGTAACTGATGAATGCGAAAAAGAAGACATAAAATACTTTTGCGAATATTTATTAGGTGGTATAGAAGCCGGAGCGTTTAGGGTAGGCATAGAGCAATTATATAAAGATTTTAATATAGAAGAGCCAACGATTGATGAAGAAAGATAATTTTGGTATAAAGTTTGAAAAATAATTTGGCAATAAATTATTTTAATCAAATTTTGTGACTTTTGTAGACGAAGCGAAAGCAAAGAAGGAATGATAGTAAAAATGGAAAAATTTGAGTTTTACCAGAGAATGAGAGAATTTATTAGTTTATCTGATACTCTGTCTGCTACAGGGGATTATAATAAAATTCATATTGAAATGAAAAAAATGCAAAAAATGGCTGAAGATAATGGATTTAATTTTACAGAGATATACAAAGAAGTTAGACAAATTTCAAAATGTAAAGTAAAATCAAATTTTTTTAATCCATTAACAGACGAGTTATGTGAGGCAATACTTAATCAAATTTTAGATAAAGGGATAGTTGAAATTAGACAAATAAGAACCAATACTTATGTACATAGAGGGGAAAATTATTATGATGTTAAGGATTTAAAAGAGGCAGAGCTAAAATCAATGAAGGTTGGACTTCAGATTTTCTTAGATAATATAAAATCAAAAAGATATAACCTGGTGGATTCTCGTTGGTATAAAATGATAATGGAGATAGGAATAGACAAATTACAAGAATATTTAAAATTTGGAATATGTGATAATGATAAATTAAGATTTTTTTTGGAAAAAGTATTTGAAAGTTGCTATGATTTTAGTGGGTATGATATGATAGGTAAACAACCGATACATACATTTGGCGATAAAGAAGATGTATATAGACTATATTTTAATATGCCAAAAAACAAGGATACTATAGGATTTATAAGAGACTATCAGATCCTTTGTCAACAAGCAGGTATATCATTTAAAATGAAACCTTTTAAAAATATGGAGGAAGTAGCAAATGACACTACAATTTTTTACTCATCTTATATAGATATTAATACAAGATTAAAGATTATAAAAGAACTACAAAAAAAATATCCTAATATGCAATTGGGTACGCCACCGATAGCGTGTTCTACAATTGATGGAATTGAGCAAGTAGGATTTTGCAGTATGGGAGTTGTAATTGAATTAGATAAAGGTATATATAAAAATTTTATGACTTATAATGATTACATTAATTATTTGGCTGATGTAGCCTTATCTGAAATTTTGGGGAATAGTTTAAGCTCTAGTTCTACTGATTTAAGTGAAAAATATAAATCGTTTAAGGAGAAGAGTTTAAGAAATATGTTTACTTCAATGATACGTGGAATAGGTTTATCAAATAAGAATCATATTGAAGAAGTACGAAGAATTTTATATACAGTTTTATCAGACCCATTAAGAAAAAAAGTAATAATACAGCAACTTAAAAAAACAATGCAAAAGTATCATAATATTAATCAAGGATATCCATATGATTATGATAGCAATATTGCAACAGATACATGGTATATTGATAAAGAAAGACAAAAATATGCTGAATATGAGCATAAAACAGGTAGTTTCATTAAGAGTGGAGAAAATGAGCAAACTTATGATGAAGAAAAATAAAAAATAGAGCTCGTATGCATACGAGCTCTTTAAAATGTACAATTGCTTAAACGAAGAATTATGGAAAAAAGTTGGATTTGATAATAAAATATGATATAATTGTAGTGTTTTTTAAAAAAGATTTAGTTCGGAATTAAATTATAGATTTTTATTAATGAATTAGAAGAGGTGCAAAAAATGCTAGAAAAAATAAACAATGCAGAAGATTTAAGAAAACTAAATTTAAACGAAAAAAATATTTTAGCACAAGAAATAAGAGAATATATATTAGAAGTAGTTTCAAAAAACGGAGGACATTTAGCTTCTAATTTAGGAATAGTTGAGTTAACACTTGCAATTCATGATGTATTTGATTTAAGCAAAGATAAAGTGATTTGGGATGTTGGACACCAATCTTATGTGCATAAAATTTTAACAGGAAGAAAAGAAGAATTAAAAACAATTAGGACTTTAGATGGATTAGCAGGATTTCCGAAAACAAGTGAATCTGAAACTGACTGCTTTAATACAGGACATAGTAGTACATCAATTTCTGCTGCAATGGGAATGGCAAAAGCAAGAGATTTAAAAAATGAAGATCATTCTGTTGTTGCAGTAATAGGAGATGGAGCTCTAACAGGTGGAATGGCACTCGAAGCTTTAAACCATGTGGGCAGTTCAAGAACAAGAATGATAGTAATTTTAAATGATAATGAAATGAGTATTTCAAAAAATATAGGTGGAATAAATAAGCTTTTAACAAGACTTAGAGCAAAGAAAAAATATACAATCTCAAACAAAAAAGGAAGAAAAATTATTGAAAAGATTCCATTAGTTGGTAACTCTATAGTAAGGGGAGTAACAAAATTAAAGAAAAGTATAAAACAGCTTATTTTACCTAGAATGTATTTTGAAGAAATAGGATTTAAATATTTAGGGCCTGTTGATGGCCATAATATAGAAGATTTAGAATATTTATTGTCAAGTGCAAAAGAGCTTGACGAGCCAGTTCTTATACATGTTTTAACCAAAAAAGGAAATGGATATAAACCTGCAGAAGAAAATCCAGATAAATTTCATGGAACAGGACCTTTTAATATAGAAACAGGTGAGTCTACAAAGAAAAAGTCAAAAGACTATTCGAAAGCATTTGGAGAAAAATTAATTGAACTTGCTGGAAAAAATGATAAAATTGTTGCAATTACAGCAGCAATGCGAGATGGAACAGGACTTAAAAGCTTTTCTGAAAAATTCCCTGAAAGATTTTTTGATGTAGGAATTGCAGAACAACATGCTTTAACATTTGCAGCAGGGCTTGCAAAAGAAGGGATGATTCCATTTGTACCTATTTATTCATCATTTTATCAAAGAGCCTATGACCAAGTAATTCACGATATATGTATTCAAAAATTGCCTGTTATAATGTGTGTAGATAGAGCTGGATGTGTTGGAAATGACGGAGAAACTCACCAAGGACTATATGATATGGCATTTTTTAAACTTGTTCCAAATATTACAATTATGGCTCCAAAAGATTTTGAAGAATTAGCTCAAATGATGGATTTTGCAATTGCGTTGAAGGCTCCAGTTGTGATTAGATATCCAAGGGGTGGAGAAGCGGATTTTAAATTTAAGAAACATGAAGTGATGGAATTAGATAAGAATGCAGCAGAAAATGAAAATATAGAGAAAAACAAATTAGAAAAAGATGAGCTAATTTTAGGACAGGCTGAGATTTTGAAAGAAGGAGAAGATGTTACAATTATTGGAATTGGCAAAATGACAGCAACTGCAATGAAAGTTTCGAAAATGCTTGAAAATGATGAAGTTAGTGCAGAAGTAATTAATGCGAGATTTTTAAAACCTTTAGATGAAAATACGATTACTAATTCAATTTCTAAAACAAAGTTTGTAATTACAATAGAAGATGGAACAGAAATAGGTGGACTTGGAAGTTCTGTTAAAGAGCTTATTGTAAATAAAAATATAGAATGCGTAAAAATAAAATGCTTTGCTTATCCAGATGAGTTTATAAGACATGGCTCAGTTCCTGAGTTGGAAAAGATTTATGGGCTGGATTGTGAGAGTATTTGTGATTATGTGAAAAATGCTTTTAATAAGTAATTTCAATGTATGTACCTAGTTAAAGTAAGTGTAGCTAAATGAGGACGAATATAATCATATGTAGTCCAAAATTGGGACCACATATGGTAAATGTCTGTAAAATACTATGCAAAATCGATAATTTGTGATATAATTGCTTAAAAGAGAGGGAATTTATGTTAAAAGAATGGACCAAGTTAGAAAAAACACTATTATATGGAAGTTGTATTATTGTATTGATAGTAGGAATTATTTCTAAATCTGATATTTTAACAACTTCATGTTCAATTATAGACATATTAGCTATGTTATTAATAGCAAAAGGTAAAAATATTGGGCAATTATTAGGAGTTTTAATTACAATATTATATTCTATAGTATCTTTTAAGAATAGGTTTTATGGAGAAGTAATAATATATGTATTTATGATGCTTCCAATGTATTTGATTGGTATTGTATCTTGGATAAAACATAAAAACAATGAAACTAATTCAGTTGAAATAAATAATATATACAAGAGCGAATGGCTTATAGTTTCGATAGTATCTGTTATAGTATTTACAGGAGTTTATTTTTTATTAAAAGCATTCAATACAAATGAATTGTTGGTGTCCACACTTTCTGTTTTAGCTAGTTTATTTGGAATTTATCTTCAAATAAGAAGAAGCAGATATGCTTTTATTTTCTATATTATAAATGACATCATTCTATCTATATTATGGGGAATTCCTATTATAAATGGAGATTATAGTTTACTGCCAATATTTTTAGATCCTGTATTTATTTTTTTGAATGATATGTATGGATTTTATAATTGGACAAGATTAGAGAAAAAACAAAAAGAAAAATGTTAAAAAAATAGAAATATATAAAAATCAATTTTTAAGGGAGGTTTTTGATGGAAAGCAGAAGAGTAGTATTGGTAACTGGTAGTTCAAGAGGTATAGGGAGAGCAACAATAATTAAATTTGCAAGTGAAGGAAATGATGTTGTAATTAATTATAATAAAAGTAAAAAAGAAGCAGAGAAATTAAAAATGCAAATAGAAGAAAAATATAATGTGAATGCTTTAGTATATAAGTGTGATGTTTCAAAAGAAGATGAAGTAAAAGATATGATTAAAGAGATTATTAGCAAATATGGAAAAATTGATGTATTGGTTAATAATGCAGGAATTGCATATGACAGAAATTTTAATGAAATTACTATAGAAGAGTTTAAACGTACATTAGAAGTGAATGTTATAGGTGCATTTATTGTAGCAAGGGAATGCTCAAAATATATGAGTAATAGATGCAGTATTGTAAATGTATCCTCAACCAGTGGAACAAAAGTGATATCTCCAGAGTCTATTGATTACAATATATCAAAAATTGGTTTACAAAGTTTAACAAGAGATTTAGCATTACGATTAAAACCAAATATTAGGGTAAATGCGATTGCAATTGGTTGGGCAGATACAGATATGAACAAGGACTTACCAAAAGATTATATAGAAGAAGAAAATGCAAAAATCTATCTAGAAAGATTTGCTCAGCCAAGTGAAATAGCAAATGCAATATATTTTTTAGCAAGTGAAGAGGCGAGTTATATAAATGGAGAGATTTTAACAATTGATGGAGGATATTAATTATGAGTAAACTAATAATGTTAGGCACAGGTTGTGGATTTAATGATTTTTTTTATAATACATGTTTTGTAATAAATCATAATAAGAAGAATTTTTTAATTGATGCTGGTGGTGGTCAAAAAATTTATTATAGATTACAAGACAAAAACATTGAACTTACAGAAATACATGATATATTTATTAGTCATGCACATACTGATCATATTTTGGGATTGATTTGGCTATTAAAAAGAATGAGTAGGATGTTTGGAAAAATATATAAAGGAAAATTAAATATATATTGTAATCAATTTGTATGTGACGCTATAAAAAGTATTTATCATTATACAATAGCAAAAAGCCTTCATGAAAAGTTAGAGAAAAATATTAATTTTATCATTGTAAAACCGGGAGACAAACTAAATATTATAGGATTAGACTTTTCTTTCTTTGATAGCTTTGATGAGGGAAATAATTTAACTTGTTTTGAAACTAAAATTGATGGCAAATCTTTAGTATTTTTAGGAGATGCAACTTGTAATAAGAAAAATTATGACATTTTAAAAAATAAGGATTATGTAATGCATGAAGCTTTCTGCTTAGACAAAGATGCCGATATCTATAAGCCATATGAAAAACATCATTCAACAGTAAAATCAACTTGTGAGAGTTTGAAAGATTTTAATATAAAAAACTTAATTTTATATCATACAATTGATGATTATGAAGATAGCAGAAAAGAAAAATATATTAATGAAGCCAAGATGTGTAATTATACAGGAAATGTTATAGTTCCTGATGATATGGAAGAAGTAGTTATCTAAGTAAATATTTTAAAATTATCATAACTTTGAGTTATATAAACATGAAAAATATGTATTTTACAGCTGTCAATAGGAGGTATATAATAAGTTATGAAAGGAGAGGATATTTATGAATCTAATAGTAATAAGAAATACAGAAGCACCATCTAATGTGAACTATATTGTTGGAGGAAGATCTGAAGAAAGTTTGACAGAAAGAGGTATTATGCAAGCAAAAGAATTAAGAAAAAAACTCGAACAAATGAATTATGATGTTATAATTACTTCACCTGTAAACAGGGCAGTTGAAACTGCTAAAATAATAAACTATAAAAACATATCAATAATTAAAGATGAAAGAATTACAGAAAGGGATTCAGGCGATTTATTGTTAAAAGATAGAAATCTTGTAAATAAAACAGAATGGAATAGTATGAAAAAATTAAGAACAAGGGACAATGCAGAAACTTTACTTGCATTAGTAAATAGAACAAATGAATTTATAAAAGAAATAAGAAAAAAATATGAAAATAAAACGGTTTTAATAGTTACACATAATTCAATTTGTAGGGCACTATGGATGATAAAGAATGAAAAAGAAAAATCCAAAGAAGAAATAAATTCATTTTATCATAATTCTGAAGACATCAAGGTTTATAATAACTATTAATAATTATATAAAATATTAAATGAAAAATATGACAGTAATTAAAGATTATGTAAGAGAAAATAAATATTAGTTGTAAAAAAGAAACAAGGAAGGAATGTTTTTTATATGATTAATCTAGAATTATATCGAATATTTGTAATTGTTGCAAATGAAGGAAATATAACAAGGGCAAGCGAAATCTTATGCGTTTCTCAACCTGCTATAACAAAACAAATTAAGAATCTAGAGGCTCAATTAAATATAAGGCTATTTGAAAGAAACAATTCAGGAATGAAACTTACTATAGAAGGAAATGAGTTATATTTTAAAATTAAAGATGCAATTAAATTAATAAGCGAAGTGGAAAATGAATTTAGAGAAAATAGAACAATTAGAGTTGGAGCAAGAACTACTATTCTTTCAAAGATATTTTCAAAAGGAATATCTAAATATTATAATAGTTACCCAAATGCAAAAGTAGATATAAGAAAGTACGAAATAGAAGAAATGTTACAAAAACTAGATGAAAAACAACTAGATGTGGTATTAACTAAAAGAATTGATGATAAAAATTATAGCAATTTAAAGTTTATTAGTTTAGGTTTTTTACATAGTGTTTTTGTTACAAAAAATAATTCAAAGTTTTCAAGAAAAGTATTTGATAAAGAAGAACTAAAAAATGAAAAAATATATATCAATTCTATTGTTGGAAATCCAGTGAGCATACGTGTTTTAAAACAAGTATTGAATTTGGATGATTTATCGAACAATAAAAATATAAGATCATTATCATCAAATGCAGTAATAGAAATACTAAAGCAAGAAGATGCAATAGGATTTTTAACAAAAGAATTTGTTCAAGAAGAATTAGATGAAAACAAATTAGAAATTGTAAAAACATCATTTCAAATTGAACCTACTGAATTTGGAATATATTATAATAAAAACAATAAATTTGAGCAGTTAAATAATTTTATTGAGTGTATAAAAGTCGAATGTATCAATAACAAAATATAAAATGGGAAAAAGGATTACTAAATAATATAAAAAAATGATAATATGTCTAAAGTAAAAAAAGTATAAAAAAGAAGATTATAATGAAGTAATCCCAAAATATTAGAGCAATAGGATTAGTATTTTGGGGTTACTTCTTTTTGCATTTATAAAAATAGTATAAAATATATGACAAATGAGTGAAAGTATGATATAATAGGAAAAAATATGGGATATTTTTAAAAGGTACCCCTAAAGAGGAGGAAAATTTTTGTGAACATTGAAGAACTAATAGAAAAAGCATACAATTTTAATAGAGGAGAAATCAGAAAATATAATCCAGACATGGAATTTCTTGATGATATTTCTTGGGATGCTGGAATTAAACTAGCAAAAGAATATGGGGCTGATGAGAATATTGTAAAAGTCGCTTTATCGATGATGGATTCTAAGCTTCCAGAAGCGGCACATTTGGGAATAGGTAAACAACATGTTTTAATGTCAGTAGATGCAACAAAAGAATTGCTTAAAGATGTTGAATGCTTAACCGAGAAAGATAAAGAAAATATTATTAGATGTGTTGAAGAGCATCATGGAGTAGAAAAATACTATAGTATAGAGGCAGAAATAGTTGCAAATGCAGATTGCTACAGATTTGTAAGCCCAAAAGGAGTCCTTTTCTATGCATCTATGCTAGGTCGTAAATTTCATGATTTCAATAAAGAACTTGAGCAATTGAATTTCAAATTAAAAGAAAAGCATAATACAATTTCTTTACCTTTAGTAAAAGAAGAATTAGAACCATATTATCAGTTTTTTCAAAAAGCAATTAATGAAGCTAAAAAATAAACTTATAAATACATGTAAAAATCTAACAATCTAACAATACGGAGGTGAAATGTATGAATAAAAAAAGTTTGATAAAAAGTGTAATAAATAGAATTTTTGGAAAAAAATCAGAAAATGAGAGACCACGACCACTTACAGATGTTGAACGTAGAATGTTAGACCCAGATGTATTTCCAGAAGACCGTGAGGAAGGTGTAAAATATGTAAAAAAAACTAATCCAATATTTGAAAAGAATCCAGGGCTAAAGATGTTGACTGAAGACTGTTTCCCAGAAGATTTGGTTGATGATGAAATATATGTAGATAGTAGAGAAGAAGGAAAAGATAGTGGAGAAAGATAAGGTTTTATTGTAAATGAAAAACATAATACAATTTCTTTGACCTTAGTAAAAGAAGAATTAGAAAAATATTATCAGTTTTTTTCAAAAATCAATTAATGAAGCTAGAAAAAAACTTACAAATACATGTATAAATCTAACAATATATATAGGAGGATAGAAGATGAATATTTTATTTAAATTAACAGATAAAGATTTTGGATTAGAACCAGTAGAAATGAAAGATTGTAAAATAAGAATTGCATCTAGAGGAATTGTAATGAGAGATGATGGAAAGATAGCGATTCAATACAAAACAAATAAAAAAGAGTATAAACTAGTTGGAGGTGGAATGGAAGAAAACGAGGATCCTCAAACTACTTTTAAAAGAGAAGTTTTAGAAGAAGCGGGTTGTGAAATTGACATTATAAGTCAATTAGGCATAGTAGAAGAATATAAAAGCTTACAGAATTTAAAGCAAATATCTAATATATTTATAGCAAAAGTTACAAAAGATTTGCATAAATTAAATCTAGACAAAGGAGAAACAATAGAAGGAGCAATATTATTATGGCTAGAACCAAGAGAAGCATTACAGTTAATTACTGATTGCTATGACAAACTTATTCCATCTGAGTTTGATGATATTTATAGTACTAGATTTGTTGTATTAAGAGATAGGAAAATTTTAGAGTATTATATAAAAAATAACTAAAAAGAAAGAAGATGTTATTACATGAATAATTATTTATTAATACATGGTAGTTTTGGAAGTCCATTTGTAAATTGGTTTCCATATTTAAGAAACGAAATAGAAAAAAGAAATTATGTGGTATATACTCCTGATTTTCCAACAGGAGTGGGTTATCAGAATTACAATAATTGGTCTAAAGTATTAGAAAGTTATGTAAGTTGCGGAATAATTAATGAAAATACAATAATATACGCACATTCTATTGCTCCTATATTTGTTTGTCATTTTTTAGTAAGTCATAAAATAAGAGTTAAAAGATTAGTTTTTGTATGTGGATTCAATAATTATTTCGGAATAAATGAAGATTATGACGAAGTAAATCACACAATGTATTTTGATAACTTAAAAGATGTAAAAGGTTTAGCAAAAGAAATCATATGTTTCTACTCAAAAAATGATCCTTATGTTAAATATGAAGTGGAAAAAGAATTTGCTGATACAATAGCAACAAAACAAATAGTAATTGATGATGGTGGACATTTAAATTCTGAAAGTGGATATACTAAGTTTAATGAATTGTTGGAATATTTATAATTATAAATTAGAATTTATAAGTGCAAAAAAGATTGCTATTAAAGTCTTGAATTGAAATGAATTCAAGGCTTTTTATATAGATATAGTTGCGAAAAGCCGACCGATTGTCGATTTTTGTCGAAAACTTTTTTTGATCGTTTTGGAAAAATACTTGAAAAAGTAAATAATTTATGTTATTATAAATATAATAGATAGTGAGGTACGGCTCTGTAATAATGTAGTGTTTAATCTAAGTTGAACAGACTTAGAGGTTGACTACACAACCATAGAACCTAGAAAGGAAACAAGGAATGCAGGCTAGGCTGCAAGACAATGTAGAGAGATGAAGCAGGGTGTAGAAAAGACCTGTAACCGTTGACTACACAACAGAAAAACCGTAATTTAGATGGAAAGTGTGTTGAGTTGAACAATATACTTTCCATCTATAAATTTTTATGGGAGGATTATGAATTATAATAAAATAATTGCTATTCTTTCTAAAAATAAAAATCAAAAATTATATAATGAAATTACATATCTTTCGAAAGAAACAACTTTGTTAAGATTAAAAGAAAATGAAAAAGTCAAAAATTTAATAGATTTCAAAACAATTTTTAGTCAAAATTTAAAATATCAAGAAAAAATCAATGAGAATTAAAAAAATTCAATATTGTATAGAATTTTAAAAAAGTATGATCTATCTATATTTGTCGTAAAGAAAATCCAAAAATTATATTGACAGACGTCTTAGAAATTTATATAATATTTGAAAGAAAAAAAAGTGAATTTGATGTGAGAAAACAAGAGTGTTTAAAATTGAATGAATTTAGAAGTAAAGTATTTAAAGAAATAGATATTAATTGGAATGATGTAGGTGGAGTTACGATAGATCAATGTAACTAATTTTGACTATGAGATAGAAAAATATCAAAGTTATTAGAGAGGAGAATTATTAATATGAATAAAGAAAAATATGAAAATTGGACAAAAGAATTTATGGATTCTTGGAAAGAATTAGACTGGCGAAGGACTTTAAGAACATTAAATAAAAATGTAAAATATTATGAAAATCCAATAGATGAACCATGTAAGGATTTTGAAGAAGTAAAAAAATTATGGAATGTTGTAGCTGATAATCAAAAAGATATTGATTATAAATTTGAAATAGTTGCATTTAATGATGAAACTTGTATTGTAAATTGGCAAATGACAAGAACAATGACTAGAGACAATACAAAACAAGAAATTGATGGGATTTTTCAGATTTCACTAGATAATGAAGGAAAATGTACATATTTCAAACAATGGAGATTCACAAGATAATATTTTTAATCAAAATTATATGACTTTGAAAGGATTTTATTATATTATGGAAAATAAGTTAAAAGGAAAAGTCGCTCTTATAACTGGTTCTTCATCAGGTATTGGAAAAGCTGTTGCCTTGAAGTTTGCTAAAGAAGGTGCAGATGTAATAATTACTTCTACAAAAAAAACGTCAGATCTTGGTGAACAAGTAAAAAAAGAAGCAATTTCATATGGAGTAAGAGCTATATATATTTCTGCAGATTTTAGATATGAGAGTGAAATAGAAAATCTTTTTGCAGAAATAAAGAAACAATTCGGAAAATTAGATATTTTAGTGAATAATGCTGGATTACAAACAGGTGGTGATATTAATAGTGTCAGAATGGAAGAGTTTAATTTAGAAATGCAGGTAAATGTTTCAGCAGTAGTAAAATGCAGTCAAGAAGCAAAGAAGCTTATGGAGGATAAGGGATGGATAATCAATACATCTTCTATTAGAGGGTTAGATTATGCAGGACGTGCTTCGATTATGGGATATAGTGCTTCAAAAGCAGCTTTGAACAATTTAACAAAGACAATGGCGCTAAATTTTGCACCAAATATTTTTGTGAATGCTGTTATGCCTGGATTTGTATATACGCAAAACTATGATAAATTTGATGCAGATTTAAAAGAAAATTGGATAAATAATACTCCAATTGGAAGATTTATTACTCCAAACGAAATTGCTGACGTATATGTTTTTTTGGCTACAACGGAAATACTTACAGGTTCAATTATTGTAGCTGATGGTGGAATATCTCTTCTAAATAGATAGAATAATAAATTTAAAAATAGAAGGAGAATATCAATAAATGAATAACAATAAACAACCAATTATAATACAAGGTGCAATGGATATGGAAGTTGAGGAACTTTTAAAATTAGTTGATATTAAAAAAGAAGAAGATATTAACGGATTTAAGTTTTATATAGGAAGAATAAATGAATATCCAATTATTATATCTCAAACACAGGTTGGAGTTATAAATGCTAGTATGGCTACACTAATTGCAATTCAAAAATATAACCCTATAGCAATAATAAATCAAGGAATAGCAGGTTCACATGTTGACTACATACATAGAAATGATATTGTAATAGGGGAAAAAGGTGTAAATATTAATTCATTTATTACAGGAATAAAAAATAAAGATGAAGGCTCTAATCCATTTGAATGGCAATTTGACACAAGGTCTATAGAGATAGACGCTGCTAATAGTTTAATTAAAGTTGCAAAGAATATGGAAAATGTACAATTCAATTTATTTTATGGCATTTTAGGTGGAGGAGATATTTTCGACAGAGAAGTTGATAGAATTAAATGGATTCATGAAAAGAAAAATACTTTATGTGAAGACAATGAAAGTATTGCTGTATATACAATTTGTGATAGATTAAATGTTAAATGTATTGGCTTTAGAACAATTACAAATAATGAGGTTACTCAAAAAGAAGAGGATGGAGCCACTATAACAAGAAAAAATATTGATAAAAATGCTAATAGAATGATATTTAAGGAACATGATGAATCACCAGCAATAATTTCACAAAGGTTTACTATTCAATATGTAAATGAGTTGATAAAGAATATATAATAAATCCAAAAGCTACAGAAGTAGCAGGATATGATAATGGCTTGGAAGCAGGAATTGAGCAAGGTAAAGAAACTATATTTGGAGGGATATTTTATGAGAGAACTTGCAATTGCAGTTCAAAATGAAAACGAAAGTTTTAATGTAATTGATACAATTAATTCAATAAAAAATGCAAATTTTAAAAATGTATTTGTGCAATGGTATGACAAAGATTGGAAAATTGGCCAACAAGAACAGGTGAATCTTTGTAAAAAATTAGGATTAAATATTATTTTTGCACATTTAGGTTATCAAAATATAAATTGCATTTGGGAAGATGGAGAAGAAGGAGAGTTTTTAGTACAAAGATATAAAAATGATATTAAGGATTGCTATGAAAATGGAATATCAATGGTAGTAATGCATTTAACAAGTAAGAAAACAGCTCCTATGTATGGAACAACAGGATTAAATCGTATCAAACAAATTACAGAATATGCAAAGTCTTTAAATGTAAAAGTTGCATTTGAAAATACGAAGATAAAAGGTTATTTAGAATATGTATTAGAAAATATAAAAGATGAGAATGTTGGAATATGTTTTGATGCAGGACATTATCATGTGCATTTTAATGATGAATTTAATTTCGAATTTTTTAAAGATAGAATTTTTGCAGTTCACTTACATGATAATGATAAGTCAGATGATTTACATTTACTACCTTATGATGGCACAATAAATTGGGATGATGTTATGACTAAATTAAAAGAAAACAATTACAATGGACCAATTACATTGGAATCAGTCTATAGTAATGATTATTATTCAAACATTTCATTAGATGAATTTTATAAAGTGGGATATGAAAGAGGAATGAAATTAGCAGAGATTATAGAATAAGGTAAATTAACATTAAATGCAACTAAAATTAAGAATATTATTAAGTTTTGAATCGAATTTAATTCAAGGCTTAAAAAAATAATTGTCAAAAATAAGTTGATTATTGGATTTTGTCAAATTCTGTTAAAATTATTTGATTTTTAAATACAAATATGATAATATTTTTATACATATTAAAATATATACTAAAGATTGGAGGTGAGAGATGTGAAAGGCAACTAATACAGCAGTTGATACAATCAATAGAGTATACATTAAAAACTATTTGGATATAATAAAGGAGGATTAAGATGAAATTATTAAAAAAATTTGTATTAGCAATACTAATAACAATAGTAGCATTAGTAATTGTACCAAAAATTATGCCTGAATGGCAAAATACAGTATCAGCAGCAAGTATAAAGCTAAATAAAAAGGAAAAGACAATATATGAAGGTAATACATATAAGTTAAAGGTTATTGGAACTAATAAAAAAGTAAAATGGAGTAGTTCAAATAAAAAAGTTGCAACAGTTAACTCTAAAGGCAAAGTTACAGCAAAATACAACGGAACAGCAATAATAACAGCTAAAGTAGGAAACAAAAAATTAAATTGTAAAATAAATGTTAAATTAGTACAATTTAGTACAAAATTTTATTCAATTGACAAAGTTGCTAAAAAAACTATTAGCTTTGAAAAAGTAAATGATACAAAAACTGTAAAATATGATTTAGATAAAGACGGAAAAAAAGATAAAATTACTATAAAAAGAAATAAATACTATGACAAAGAAATGAAAGAATATAGTACATCAGGATATGATATTTTGTTAAATGGAAAAAAATTTGCAAATTATTATCCTTTCAATGTAGGTAAGTTATATATTGTAGATTTAGACAAAAGTGATAAAAAAGCTGAAATAGTTGTATTACATTATGAAGAAACAGATTTTACACATTATACAATTTACTCAAAAAAAGGCAACAAAATAAAGAAAATATATAGTGCTACTGAACAAGACGGAGGAGAATTTAGAATAGATGAAAAGGGAAAATTTTTATTTGCAAATAGCTTAACAGAAAGAATTACGCCTAGAATCTATAATAAATATTATACAATTAAAAATAATAAAGTAAGTATGAAAAAAAATGATGTTAAAAGAATTAAGGATATTACTTTTAAAGGTAAATGGCTTCATTATTCGAAAAAGAAAAAGGCTAATGAAGATGAGAAATCAGTTAAAGATTTGAACTCAAACGAAACTTTCAAAATAATTAGATTTATTAAATCAAAAGATGATAATGATAATGCAGCTTATGTTAAACTAAAAAATGGTCAGAAAGTATATATATTTACAGAATATTATTGGTAAAAGAGGATGTCATATTTTGACATCCTTTTTAAGATTTACTCTTTTTTGATACTTATTCTATTGGATTTTTAATTCTTCTGTAATATTTTCTTTGGAGGAGAAGTGATTACTATAAAAGAAGATAATCCTTTAAAAGCAGTATATGTAAAAGATGTACTTAAAAGAATAGGAAAATAAATAATGGTATTATTTTTTTATACATATAAGCTTATACAGGAAGAAAATCCAAAATCATATTGACAGAAGTTTTATAAATTTATATAATATAAAAAAAGATAGAAAGAGAGAGAAATAATATGAAAAAAATATTTGTAATATGTAGCAAAGCATTTTATAAAGATATTCCACCGATTAAAGAAAAATTAGAAGAAAATGGTTGGGAGGTATATTTACCACATACATACGACAATCCTAATGCAGAAAATGAATGGTATGCAAAAGGTGTAGAAGAACATGCAAAAATGAAGGGTGAAATGTTTAGAAGAAGTAGAGAACGAATAAAATCAATGGATGCAGTATTAACTTTAAATTTTGAAAAAAATGGAAAAAAGAATTATGTTGGTGGTTCTACATTTCTTGAATTATATGAAGCATTTATGGAAAATAAAAAGATATATTTATGGAATGAAATACCAGAGGGTATTTTGTATGACGAGATAAGTGGATTTGCACCTCAAATTATAAATGGAAATTTAGATTTAGTTTTAAATTAAAGGAAGAAATAATATGGAACACATTCATTCGATTATAATTATTAAAAAAAGTGATAAATATTTAAATTACTATGATGAAAAATGGGGAATATATTTATTCCCTAATATAATAAGAACATATCATCATTATTTTTACGAAGTGGATACTGAAGTTGATGGAGAATACTTTTCTCTAGATGAATTATTAGAAAATCCTAATATAAAAAAGTACAATGAAGATATTATTAGGTATATAGATTCATATTATAGTGCTAGTTCTAATAGTAATAAGTGTTAGAGATGGAGGTATAGTTTATGTTAGAAAATATACAA
Organism: uncultured Clostridia bacterium; assembly: GCA_946529215.1. GTDB lineage: Bacteria > Bacillota > Clostridia > TANB77 > CAG-508 > CAG-269. The sequence goes on along the minus strand of CAMMZC010000001.1, from coordinate 58,374 downwards.
GTTTTAACACATAGTAGTATAAAGATAAGCAAAAATAAAATAATTTATATTGATCCATTTAATATTGAGAAAAACTATAATGATGCTGACATAATATTTATAACACATAGCCATTATGATCATTATTCAGAAAAAGATATAGAAAAAGTTAGAAAAGAAAATACTTTTTTTGTTGTACCTGAAGATGTAAAAGATGAGCTTCTACAAAAAGGAATAAGTATTGAAAAAATAATATCAGTAAAGCCCAATTATGTAGGTGAAATTTTAGATATAAATTTCGAGGCAATTCCAGCATATAATGTAAATAAAAAATTTCATCTAAAAGAAAATAATTGGGTAGGTTACATTATAGGAATAGATGGCGTAAGATACTATATTGCTGGTGATACTGATATAAATGAAGATATTCTAAATGTCAAATGTGATGTATGCTTTGTCCCTGTTGGAGGAACATATACTATGGATTATAAAGAAGCAGCACAATTTGTGAATCAAATAAAGCCCAAAATAGCTGTACCAATTCATTATGGAAGTATTGTGGGGACAGAGCAAGATGCAGAACAATTTATTAATCTATTAGATGAAAATATAGAAGGAAAAATTTTGATGATATAGACAAAAAGATGTAAAAGAATTAAAAGAAGAGACCAAAGAAGAACAAAAAGCTGTAAAAGGAAAAGATGAATTAACTAAGTATTTACAAAGTATGCTAAATGAGTTAGATGGCGAAAAAGGACAGGTGCAAGAATAAGTAATATATTGGAGTGAGTGAAAAAATGACAGAAAATATTACAAATAGAAAAAATATAATTGTTTTAAAAATAATGTTTGTAATTATTTCTATTTTATTTATAATTCCATCTTTCATATATTTATTAAAAAATGGTACAATAGCTGGATTTAAAACTTATTATAACTTTTTTATAAATGATGGAAAAAATAAAGCACTTTCTACTAGTATTTATATATTCCTTTTTGTAGGATTGTCAGCAATTTATTTATATTTTATTAATAAAAAAGGAGTTTTTAAAAATATTAAACAATTACTTAAATATGTAGCTGGAGTTTCAGTTATTTTTATTGCAATGCTTCCATGGCATTCATCAGACATTTTTTATTATATGGGGGTCGGAGAACTAAATTCAGTTTATAAACAAAATCCATATTACAAAACAATAAAACAATATGTAAATGAAAATTCAGAAGTTGTGCAAAATGACAGTATTATAAAACAAGGCTATATAAATTATTGGTCAAATACAACAGTTGTATATGGTCCAATTGCACAACTTATATTTAGCATATTTACAAAAATTTCTTTTAAGAACTTAGATGTATGTTTGCTTTTATTTAAATTAATGAATTTTATAATACATTTACTAAATTGTTTTCTTATTTATAAAATAACAAAGAAACTTAAATTTTCTATAATATATGGTCTTAATCCATACATTTTAATGGAATTTATGGGAATGGTGCATAATGATATAATTGTTGTTTTTTTTGCATTATTATCACTATATTTCTTAATAAAAAGAAAGAAAATCTTGCTAAGCATTGTATTTTTGGCATTTGCAACAGGAATAAAATATTTTACAATTCTTTTACTGCCAATTGTAATTCTATATTATTTTCGAGATAAAAAAAGTGTTTTAAAAAGAATTTTTGAATGTATAAAATATGGACTTGTTTTTCTAGCAATAATGTTTATAGAATATGCACTTTATTACAAAGATATGAGTATATTTACCGCTATGATGGTACAAAATGAGAAGTTTAGTAAATCTATTTATTCTGGAATCGTCGGATTAGGAGTATTAAATAATACAAATACTATTAGTTTATTTGGAAAAACTATTGGACTTCGAGAACTTGCAACATTTTTAAGAAAGACAATATTTATTATTTTTGCATTTACTTATGTTAAATTTTGTATTGATTTATTAATTACCAAAGATATAAAATTAACTAATATATTAAAAAAATACAATACGAAATTAATATTATTTTTGCTATCTTTAGGTACGTTTCAGCAATGGTATTTAGTGTGGTTTTTTGTTACATTATTTTGGCAAAAATCTAAAACTATAAAAAGTATTTTAATAGTAACTTTAGCATCAGAAATAGCAAATACGATTTACATGTTTAAAAAAGAAAGCTATGTTTATGATGCGTTTTTTATATTAATAACTGCGATAATATTTTTAATATGGAAAAAAAAAATTTATGCAGAAAAAATAGTAGGAGGAAGTACAAAATGGAAATACAAAGTGAAAATATAAAAAAATATTTAAGAAATAATTTAGATTTAAAAGATGAGGAAAATATCGAATTAAGTGATATTTTAAAGATTGAAGAATTGAATCTAAACAGATTAAATTATGAACTAAAAGAAGCAAAATTTATTCCAGAAGAATTAGGATATTTTAAGGGATTAAGAAAATGTTCTTTAAATGGATTTTTAATAAATGATGATATAAAGAAAAATATATCCAAATTGGAAAAATTGGAAAAATTAACATTAAATCATTGCATAATAAATGGATATGAAAAAATAGCCAATAAACTAAAAAATATTTATTTGAACTATTCCAATTTTGAATTTGTTAATATTTTGGAGAGCAAAGAGAGCTTAGAAAAAATGACATTAAAGAATGTTATAGATGTAGATATAGAAAATATTTCAAAATTTGATAATATTATAGAATTGGAATTGCTTAATTGCGAAGTGAAAAAATTTGAATTTGTAAAAAATTTAAGAAATTTGAAGAAATTAATAATAATTGGATGCAATTTAGAAGAAGAGGATATAAGAAAAAAAATAAATAGTGATATTCAGCTTAAATTTTCTAAAAATGAGTTTTTTTATGTAGGATAAAAGAAAGATATTTTTAAATAAAATTAGTAATATGGAGTGTTTAATAATGGAGATAAATGAAGTAGCAAAAATGTATGAAGAGACAGCAAAACTTTTAGATAAAGAAAAATATATAGCAGCTATTACATTAATGCGAAAATTAGCAGAACAAGGAGAGGTGGAAGCTCAGCTTAATCTTGCATCATTTTATATGTATGGTAATGGAGTAGAAAAGAACATAGAAGAATCCATATATTGGTACGAAAAGGCAGCAGAACAAGGTGATGTCGAAGCGCAAAGAATTTTAGGAGATCTTTATTTTTGGGCTGAAGAAGTAAAACAAGATTACGAAAAAGCCGTATATTGGTTAAAAAAAGCAGCTAAGCAAGGAGATGCTTTTTCACAAAATGAACTAGCATATTTATATAAAAAAGGGTTAGGAGTTGACCAAAGTTTTATAAAGGCATGGATTTTGTATACAGCGTCAGCAATACAAGGAGATGTTGATTCTCAATTTGAGTTAGGACAATTTTATCAATATGGATTAGGAACAGAAAAAGATTATAAAAAAGCAGCATATTGGTATCAAAAAGCTGTAGAGCAGAAAGAACAAATGGAAGCAAATATATTTTTAGGTGCATTTTATGAAAATGGGTTGGGTGTAGAGCAAGATTATGAAAAGGCATGTGAAATTTATAGAGAAACTGGACAAGAATGTTATAGTGAAAAAATTATTTCTAAATTAAATGGTAAAAAAGTAAAAATTATAAATAATATATCAGAAGCTTTAGAAGAAGAAATTGATGAAGAAAAATATGGAGCAATAAAAATAATACCTAAAGACAATGTGGATTTTTTGGCACACACTTTATATAGTATTGAAGATTTTAAAAAGATTAGAAGAGAAATAAAGACATTATTAAAAAGTGTTGAAAATAACAATGGAAAAAATGAATTAAAAGTTTTTATGCAAATATATACATTGATTGCAAATATTGTTACATATGATTGTGAAGAGGAAGTAAGTTCAGATGATTACGATAGATTATATACAAGTAGAAATCTGGTTGGAGGAGTTTTAAAAGGAAAAAGTGTTTGTACAGGATATGCAGAAATACTTAGAAATTTTTTAGCATGTAGGAATATAGAATGTAGAATTATAAGCTCTCAAGGACATACATATAATCAAGTAAAAATAAATGGCAAGTGGTATTATGCAGATTTAACAAATGATGCAGATAGTATTCGTAGTGGAAAAAGATTTAAATGGTGTTTAAAAGGAAAAGACACATTTAAAAATGATAATAATATTGGATTGCATAATGATTATCCAAATCAGACAGTTGATGAAGCAAAAGAAGATTATCCAGAAGAAGAAATAAAAAAAGTTTTTATTGAAGTAATGGATGAATTTATAGGTGAAGGATTAGTAAATATGTCGAGATTTTTAGAAAATGAAGATGAAGGTTTGCAAGTAGATGTAGAAGATATAAGCACATTTTTAGATGAAAGATGAAAATAAAAGATGAAAATATCAAAAATTATTGACAAATAAAAGGGTTAATGATAAATTATATGTATCAAAAATAAGTTTAAAGTAAAAAGAAAGGGGAACGAAAAATGATAATAGGTTTATTAGTAATTATTTTAGCACTTTGTTTGTTTTCAATTAGACAAATTGATGAATATGAAAGAGGAATTTTATTTAGATTTGGTAAATTTGCCAAAACATTAAGCCCAGGGTGGCATTTAGTATTTCCAATAATTCATTCATACAAAAAAGTTGATGTAAGAACAAAGGCAGTAGATGTGCCTGAACAAGAGGCAATTACAAGAGATAATGTTTCTATAAAAATAAATGCAGTATTATATTATAAAATATTTGATGCATCAAAAGCTATTCTTGCTGTACAAAATTTTAATTATGCAGTAAGCCAACTTGCACAAACAACTATGAGAAATATAGTAGGTTCAGTTTCCTTAGATGAATTATTAACTGAGAGAGAAAAACTTAGCACAGAAATATGTAATATAGTAGATGAAGAAACAGACCCATGGGGTATTAAAGTAGAAAATGTTGAACTTAAAGATATATCTTTACCAGAAGAGATGAAAAGAGTTATTGCAAAAGTTGCAGAGGCAGAAAGAGAAAAACAAGCAGTAATAACAAAAGCAAATGGAGAGGTTGAAGCTGCAAATAATTTAGCAATAGCTGCAAATATTATGAATCAAGCACCAGGAGCGTTACACCTTAGAACACTTTCTACATTAAATGATTTAAGTAGTGATCAATCAAATACAGTAATTTTTGCTGTACCAATAGAAGGATTGGAAGCATTAAAAGGAATAGCAAATAGGAAATAGGAAAGTTTTTACTTTCCTATATTTTGGTAATAATTATATATAATTTAAGTGATAAACATATAATGCGGAAGGAGAAAATGTTTTGAAAAAACTTTTATTAATAGATGGAAACAGTATAATGAATAGAGCATTTTATGGAATTATGGGAAGTAAAATGCTAACAACAAAAGATGGAAAATACACAAATGCAGTTTATGGATTTTTAGCAATAATGTTTAAAATAATGGATGACTTAAATCCTGATTATATGGCTGTATCTTTTGATTTAAAGGCACCTACAGCAAGACATAAGATGTATGATAAATACAAGGCAAATAGACATGGAATGCCAGATGAATTAAAAGAGCAAATGCCTATGATTAAAGAAGTTTTAAGAGCTATGAATATAGATATTGTAGAAAAAGAAGGATATGAAGGAGACGACATTTTAGGAACTTTAGCAAAATATGGAGAAGCACAAGGATTAGATGTAGTCATACTTTCTGGAGATAGAGATACATTTCAACTTGCAACAAATAAAACTACAATAAGAATTCCAAGAACTAAAGCAGGAAAGACCGAAACAGAAGATTATGACAGAAACAAGGTTGTAGAAGAATATGGCTTAGAGCCAAAAGCTTTGATAGATGTTAAAGGGCTTCAAGGAGATACATCTGACAATATTCCAGGAGTTCCAGGAATAGGACCTAAAACAGCTATTTCTCTTATTCAAAAATTCGGAACTGTAGAAAAGCTTTATGAATCTATTGAAAAAGGGGAAGATAATTTAAAAGGTAAGCAAAAAGAAAACATTGTAGCAAATAAGGATATGGCATTTTTATCTAAAAAACTTGGAGAGATAGATGTAAATGTTCCGCTAGACGATAATCTAGAAACTTTAAAAGTAGAAGAATGGGATAAAGTAAAGGTTTTAGAGATTTTTCAAAATTTGAATTTTAAGAGATATATAGAAAGATTTAATTTGGAAGATGTAGAAGGAGCAAATATAGCACCAAAAAAAGAAATAAATGTAAATATAAATTCAAATGTAACAGAAGAAGATGTTTTAAAAAGATTACAAGAACTTAAAAAATGTGTGTATTATATTGGAACAAAGCCATCTTCAAATGAAGAATTGATTCTAAAACAAGAAATAGAGTCAATTAGTATTTTTGACTTTGATAAAAATGAAACTTTTTATATAAAAAATCCTAGCAAAGAATTTTTGAAAAATGTATTTGAAGATGAAAAAATAGAAAAAATTGGGACAGAGATGAATTACACATATATTTTATTAAGACAAAATGATATTATAATGAAAAACATTGAATTTGACATTTCTGTTGCAGCATATATACTAAACCCTACTGATGGAAAATATCCAATAGATAAGATAATAGAGAATTATTTAGACATAAATACAGAAAGCTTTTTAAAATCTAAAGGTGTTGAAGAAAGTCAAAGTCAAATGACTTTATTTGATACTCCACAAGAAAAAGATGTAGATATGTATAAATTTACTTTTTATGCAAATGCAATATATGAGGCTTCAAAAATTTTAAAAGAAAAATTGCAAGAAACTGAGCAATTAGAACTTTTTGAAACAATAGATATGCCTACAATAGAAGTTTTAGGAGATATGCAGGCAAATGGTATGTATGTAGAACAAACTGAGCTTGAAAATTTTGGAATAAAATTGCAAGATGGAATTGATTTTTTAACACAAGAGATATATAATTTAGCAGGTGAAGAGTTTAATATAAAATCTCCAAAACAATTAGGAGAATTGTTATTTGAAAAACTTAAATTACCTGTGATTAAAAAGACGAAATCTGGATATTCAACAGATGTAGATGTTTTAGAAAAACTTCGACCAGAACATCCTATTATAGAAAAAATATTGGAATACAGGCAACTTACAAAACTTAATTCAACTTATGTTGAAGGATTAAAGCCTTTTATAAATCCAAAAACAAAAAGGATACATTCATTTTTCCACCAAACAATAACTGCAACAGGAAGAATAAGTTCAACAGAGCCAAACCTTCAAAATATTCCTACAAGAATTGAATTTGGAAAACAGTTAAGGAAAGTTTTCAAACCTGCAAAAGGAAAGGTTTATATAGATGCAGATTATTCACAAATTGAGCTTAGAGTTTTGGCACATTTATCTGAAGATGAGCATATGATTAAAGCATTTAAAAATGGAGAAGATATACATAAACAAGCTGCTTCAAAAGTATTTGGCATACCTGTAGAAGAGGTAACGAAAGAACAAAGAAGTAGTGCGAAAGCTGTAAACTTTGGTATTGTATATGGAATAAGTGAATTTGGACTTGGTCAGCAACTTGGAATAAACAGAAATAAGGCAAAAGAGTATATAGAACAATATTTAACAGAATATTCTGGTGTTAGAATGTTTATGCAGGAATCTATAAAAAAAGCTAAAGAGACTGGTTATTCTATGACAATGTTTGGAAGAAGAAGAGAAATTGCAGAACTAAAATCAAATAACTATATGGTAAGACAATTTGGAGAAAGAGCTGCAATGAACACACCTGTTCAAGGAACTGCAGCAGATATAATGAAAATTGCAATGATAAAAGTATTTAAAGAATTGCAAAAAAGAAATTTAAAAACAAAAATAGTTTTACAAGTTCATGATGAAATGATGCTTGAAGCACCAATTGAGGAAAAAGAAGAAATTAAAAAATTATTAAAAGAGTGTATGGAAAGTGCAGCTAATTTAAAAGTGCCATTAATTGCTGAAGTTTCAGAAGCAGAGAATTGGTATGATTGTAAATAGTGCACCAAAAAGTTTCTACGAAAGTGGAAAAGTGAAATGTCAGTATAAAAAAGGAGCAAAAAATGGTAGCATATATATTATTGTTAATTATAGGATTTGTTATATTAATTAAAGGAGCAGATGTATTTGTAGATGGAGCATCAAGTGTAGCAGGAAATTTTAAAGTATCTAAAATGCTAATAGGATTAACAATTGTAGCATTTGGAACAAGTGCTCCAGAATTTGCTGTTAGTGTAAAATCATTATTAAATGGCAGTGGAGATATGGTATTAGGAAATGTAATAGGTAGTAATATTTTAAACATATTACTAATACTTGGAGTATCTGCAATGTTTCATTCATTAAGAGTAAAGGATAACACAGTAAAAAAAGAACTTCCTATTACACTACTTATGACAGCAATATTTATGGTTTTATTATCAGATAAATTATTTGATAAAGGATTTAATAATACATTTACAAGAAGTGATGGAATAGTTATTCTACTTTTCTTTTTAGTGTTTGTTTACTATTTAATAAAAATGGCTAGAAATAAAATAGACAAAAATCAAGAAGAAAAATATATGTCAATGAAAAAAGCTATTTTATTTACTGTTTTAGGCTTAGTTGCAATAATAATTGGAAGTAATTTAGTAGTTGAAAATGCATCAAGTTTAGCTAGAACCATTGGCATAAGTGAAAGAATGGTGGCATTAACAGTTATAGCACTTGGAACTTCACTTCCAGAGTTAGTTACTTCTGTAACAGCAACAAGAAAGGGTGAATATGATATTGCTATAGGAAATGTAGTTGGAAGTAATATATTTAATATTGGTATGGTTATAGGAATTCCAATAGCATTATTTGGAGGAATTCAGCAAATTAGTATTAATTATATAGACTTAATTTCGATGATAGCTAGTGCTTTACTTTTGTTTATTTTTTCTTATAATGATAGAAAAATAAGTAAATATGAAGGAAGTATATTTTTGATTATGTTCGTTGTTTATTATAGTTATGTAATTTATAGAGGATAAGTTTTATTATATTTTTATATTACATAGCTATAAGTGGGAGTTTTCTCTTATACAGAAAGGATTAAATTTGAAAAAGATTTGGAAATATTTAATTGTATTAATTGTAATTGTTACTATACTGATTGTAATATTTGCAAACAAAAATACAATAATGAAAGTTTTTTATATAACTAAATATAGTGAATATGTTGAAAAGTACAGTAAAGAATATGATGTTGATAAATACTTAATTTTTGCTTGCATAAAAGCTGAAAGCAATTTTAATGAAAATGCTGAATCTAAAAAAGGAGCAAAAGGTTTAATGCAACTTATGGATTCAACTGGTCAAGAAATAGCAAAAGGCTTAAATATGACAATAGATAATGATGATTTGTTTGAGCCAGAAATCAACATTAAACTAGGCACTAAATATATTTCGAGAATGCTTCAAAAATATAAAAATATCCAGCTGGCTTTGGCTGCATATAATGCTGGAAGTGGAAATGTAGATTCTTGGATTAATTCTGGAAAAATAGAGGCAGATGGTTCAAATGTTGAAAATATTCCTTTTAAAGAAACTAATAACTATGTAAGAAAAATTTTAAAAGATTATAGAATATATAAAGAGCTATATGAGTAAAGCTAACAATTAAAATATAATTTTTTAATTTATGTCTTATGTCGCTTCGCTCCGGCGCATAAATTTCAAAATTATATTTTAATTTGCTAAAAAATTAAATATATAAGATTAGTCTTTAAAATACTTATATTCAATATTGAAGAAGGAATGAGAGTAATATGGATATAGAAGAAATAAAGAAGAATTCGGATAATAAAGATTTTATTATGAAAGTGGTAAGCAAGGAAGGCAAACTTTTAGACTATGCTTCAGATGAATTGAAAAATGACAAAGAAGTAGTAGAAACGGCTTTAAATCAAGATGGTGAAGCATTGGAATTTGCTTCAGATAAATTAAAAGATGATAAAGAAGTTGTAATGCTTGGAATAAAAAAAGCTCCATGGACTGCTTGCTATGCATCTGAAAGATTAAAAGCTGATAGAGATGTAATAAAGTCAAGTGTAGAAACTTATGGTCAAACTCTATATTTTGCTAGTGAAGAATTAAGAGATGATGAAGAAATTGTAAAAGCTGCAGTAACAAATAAAGGACTTATAATAAAATATGCAAGTTTTAGATTACGTGATAATAAAGAAATTGCAACTCTTGCGGTAGAGCAAAACAAAGAAGCATATCATTTTTTGAGTCCAAGGTTAAAACAAGACGAAGATATAAAGAAATTAATTTCATAAATTTTGACTAACTTTTTGACTAATTTTTTGAAAGAAAATATGTAAAATATTGAAATTATGCAAACACAAAAATAAAAAAAAACAGTGAAATCTTTTGAAATCACTGTTTTTGCTTGGCAGGGGTAGAAGGACTCGAACCCTCACAGGCGGTTTTGGAGACCGATGTGCTACCATTGACACTATACCCCTAAATTGAATACTTTTTAATGATAACATAAATCTAAAAAAAATACAATAGTTTTTTTAAAAAAATTTTAAAAAATATTGACAAGCACTACTAATTTGTGGTAAAATTGTAGTGTTAAAATACGATAGCGAAATTTTTGCTATTTTTAAATTCAAAAAAGATAATTATTAGATAAAAAAGAGGAATTAAAATAAATACAAAGGCGGATTAAAGAATTGAAGAGCAGGCAATTTGAAGATTCGCTAATTTTGTTTTATTTTAAGAAGGACTTTTTTATTCTATAATATATTTAAATCTGCTTAAATTTTTTTAGAGGTGATTTTTTTGAAATTAAAAGAAATTAAGTACGAAAAAGCAGTAAGAAAAGATTTCTCAAAAGTTGGCGATTATATCGAAATGCCAAATCTTATTGCAGTTCAAAGAGATTCTTACGATTGGTTTGTAGAAGAAGGTCTAGGCGAAGTATTAAAAGATATTTCACCAATAGAAGACTATTCTGGAAACTTAGTTCTTGAATTTTTCGATTATTACATGGAAGACAAAACAAAATACACTTTAGAAGAAGCAAAAGAAAGAGATGCTACATATTCTAGTAGATTACACGTAAAAGTACGTTTAATCAACAGAGAAACAGGAGAAATAAAAGAGCAAGAAATTTATCTTGGTGATTTCCCACTTATGACAGACTCTGGAACATTTATTATAAATGGTGCAGAAAGAGTTGTAGTAAGCCAATTGGTACGTTCACCTGGATGTTATTATGATGCGATTTTTGATCCTAAAACAGGTAGAAAAACATACACATCTACAGTTATGCCTTTAAGAGGCGCATGGCTTGAATATGAAACAGATAGTAACGACATTTTCTATGTACGTGTAGATAGAACAAGAAAAGTTCCAATTACAACACTTTTAAGAACCATAGGAATAGTTACAGATGATCAAATAAGAGAATTATTTGGGGAAAATCAATTAATAGAAACTACAATAAACAAAGATCCAATAAAAACTCAAGAGGAAGCTATTCTAGAAATATACAGAAAATTAAGACCAGGAGAACTTCCAACAGAAGAAGCAGCAAGAACTTTATTTAGTAATATGTTTTTTGATAATAGAAGATATGATTTAGCAAAAGTTGGAAGATTTAAATTTAATCAAAAATTAGGACTAGCAAACAGAATAGCTGGAAAAATTTCTTTTTCAGATATAGTAGATCCAGAAACAGGAGAAATTTTTGTATCTGCAGATGAACAAATCACCGAAGATGTTGCAGAAGCAATTCAAAATGCTGGAATTAATATTGTAGACATTAAATATAATGACCAAAAAATCAGAATTATAGGAAATGGAACAGCAAACATATACAAAATACTTCCAAATTTTGATTTTGGAAAATTACATTTCAAAGAAAACGTAAATTATGCAGTATTAAAAAATATTTTAGATAACACAGAAGAAAAAGATTTAGCAAAAATCTTAAAAGAAAGATATGATGAATTAGTTCCAAAACACATCACAACAGAGGATATGATTGCATCAATTAGTGTTCTATTAAACTTAGCACAAGGATTGGGAGAGCCAGATGATATAGACCACTTAGCAAACAGAAGAATTAGATGTGTTGGTGAGTTATTGCAAAATCAATTTAGAATTGGTCTAGCTAGACTTGAAAGAGTAGTACGTGAAAGAATGACAATTCAAGATATAGACAGTGTAACACCACAAACATTAATCAATACAAAACCTATAACATCAGCAATAAGAGAATTCTTTGGAAGTTCACAACTTTCTCAATTTATGGACCAAACAAACCCATTATCAGAATTAACACATAAAAGAAGAATTTCAGCATTAGGACCTGGAGGTTTGTCTAGAGAAAGAGCAGGATTCGAAGTTCGTGACGTTCACTATACTCACTATGGTAGACTTTGCCCAATAGAGTCTCCAGAAGGACCAAACATTGGACTTATATCAGCACTTACATCTTATGCACAAATAAATGAATATGGATTTATCGAAACTCCATACAGAAAAATAGATCCAGAAACTCATAAACCAACAGAAGAAGTTGAATATATGAGTGCAGATGCAGAAGATAAATATTATATTGCTCAAGCATCTGAGCCTTTAGCAGAAGATGGAACATTTGCAAATAAAAGAGTTAGAGTAAGATATGGTAATGAAATAATGGAAGTTGAAAGAGACGAAGTTCAATATATGGACGTATCTCCAAAACAATTAGTTTCAATTGCTGCAGCAATGATACCATTCTTAGAGCATGATGACGCAAAAAGAGCCTTAATGGGTGCAAACATGCAAAGACAAGCTGTTCCTCTTATGATTACAGATTCACCTATGATTGGAACAGGTATGGAATACAGAGCTGCAAAAGACTCTGGAATATTAGTTTTAGCAGAAGATGATGGAGTAGTAGAACATGTGGATAGCACATCAATTACTGTTAAATACAAAAATGGAAAAACAGTTACACATCATTTGCGTAAATTTAAAAGAACAAATGGTGGAACATGTATAAATCAAAAACCAATTGTAAAAGTTGGTGAAAAAGTTAAAAAAGGTGATGCAATAGCAGATGGACCTTCTACACAAAATGGAGAAATGGCACTTGGTAAAAACGTACTTATTGCATTCTCTACATGGGAAGGATACAACTACGAGGACGCAGTTTTGCTAAGTGAAAGACTTGTTAAAGAAGATGTATTCACATCAATTCATATAGAAGAATATGATTGTGAATGTCGTGATACAAAACTTGGACCAGAAGAAATTACACGTGATATTCCAAATGTTGGAGATGACCAATTAAAAGACCTAGACGAAAACGGAATTATAAGAATTGGTGCAGAAGTAAGAACTGGAGATATTTTGGTAGGAAAAGTTACTCCCAAAGGAGAAACAGAACTTACAGCTGAAGAAAGATTATTAAGAGCTATTTTCGGAGAAAAAGCTAGAGAAGTTAGAGACACATCTTTGAGAGTTCCACATGGAGAAGCAGGAACAATAGTAGATGTTAAAATCTTTACTAGAGAAAATTCAGACGAATTAGCACCAGGAGTAAATCAAGTAATTAGAGTATATATAGCTACAAAGAGAAAGATTTCTGTAGGAGATAAAATGGCTGGACGTCACGGAAACAAAGGTGTTGTTTCAAGAATATTGCCAGTAGAAGATATGCCATTTATGCCAGATGGAACACCAATCGATATTTTGCTTAACCCACTAGGTGTACCTTCTCGTATGAACTTAGGTCAAATTCTAGAAGTTCATTTAGGAATGGTAGCTAGAGAAAGAGGTTGGAAAATTGCAACTCCAGTATTTGACGGAGCAAATCAACAAGAAATAGAACAATTACTTGCAGAGACAGGACTTTCAACAGATGGTAAATCAATTCTTTATGATGGAAGAACAGGAGAACCATTTGATAAACCAGTTACAGTTGGTGTTCAATACATGCTTAAATTACACCACTTAGTAGATGACAAAATCCATGCTCGTTCAACTGGACCATACTCACTTGTTACTCAACAACCACTTGGAGGTAAAGCACAATTTGGTGGACAACGTTTCGGAGAGATGGAAGTTTGGGCACTAGAAGCTTATGGTGCAGCTTACACATTACAAGAAATGTTAACTGTAAAATCAGATGACGTAGTAGGAAGAGTTAAAACTTATGAAGCAATAGTTAAAGGCGAAAATATTCCTGAGCCAGGAGTTCCAGAAAGTTTCAAAGTATTAGTAAAAGAACTTCAAGCTTTAGGATTAGACATCAGACTATATGATAATGACAAAGAACTTGAACTTAAAGAAGATATAGAAGACGCTGTAGATTTCAACATTGATGAACACAAAAAGATGATTAGTGGAGAAAACTCAGATGTTGCAGTAGATAGCGAGATTGAAGAAAACTATATAGATGACGATGATGATGATTTAGAAGATGATGAACTTCTTGATGACGACGAAGAAATCGATGTTGGTCTAGATGATGATGAATTATTTGATGATTTAGACGAAGAAGGGGAAGACGATTTCTTTGACGAGGAAGAGTAGAAAGAATAAATAATTGAATATAAGATAAAGGACTAATTTTGAAAGACAGCAAAGTCTGCAACTGCAGTGGATTTTCAAAATTAGTCTGATGTCGAAAAGAAACCTATATATAAAGGAGGGGCTTTATTAAATGGAAGAATCATTTAATAAACTAAAAATAGGAATAGCATCAGATGAAAAGATCAGAGAATGGTCAAAAGGGGAAGTAAAAAAACCAGAAACAATAAATTACAGAACATTAAAACCTGAAAGAGATGGTTTATTTTGTGAAAGAATATTTGGACCAACAAAGGATTGGGAATGCCATTGTGGTAAATACAAAAGAGTAAGATATAAAGGAGTAGTATGTGACAGATGTGGTGTAGAAGTTACAAAATCTAAAGTAAGACGTGAGAGAATGGGACACATAGAACTTGCAGCACCAGTAGCACATATTTGGTATTTTAAAGGAATACCAAGTAGAATTGCTTTAATGCTAGACATTTCACCTCGTAACCTTGAAAAAGTAATTTATTTTGCTTCATATATAGTTACAGATAAAGGAACTTCTGGCTTAGAAAAAGCACAAGTTTTAACAGAAAAAGAATATCACGAAGCTGTAGAAAAATATGGAAAAGGCTCTTTCAAGGCTGGAATGGGAGCAGAAAGTTTAAGAATTTTATTAGAAGAAATAGATTTAGACAAACTTTCAAACGAAATAAAGAAAGAAATTTCAAAATCTACAGAACAAAAAAGACTGAAATTATTAAAAAGATTAGATACAGTAGAATCATTCAGAATTTCAGGAAACAGACCTGAATGGATGGTTATGAATGTAGTACCTGTAATTCCACCAGATTTAAGACCTATGGTTCAATTAGATGGAGGAAGATTTGCTACATCAGACTTAAATGACTTATATAGAAGAGTTATAAACAGAAATAACAGATTAAAAAGATTAATTGAATTAGAAGCACCAGAAATAATTGTAAGAAACGAAAAAAGAATGTTACAAGAATCAGTTGATGCTTTAATAGATAACTCAAGACGTGGAAGACCTGTTACAGGAGCTGGTGGAAGAGCTTTAAAATCACTTTCAGACATGCTTAAAGGTAAACAAGGACGTTTTCGTCAAAACTTACTTGGAAAACGTGTTGACTATTCAGGACGTTCAGTTATAGTTGTTGGACCTGAACTTAAAATATATCAATGTGGTGTTCCAAAAGAAATGGCAGTTGAGTTATTTAAACCATTTGTAATGAAAGAATTAGTAGGACGTGGAATAGCACACAATATTAAAAATGCAAAAAGAATGGTAGAAAGATTAAGACCAGAAGTTTGGGGAATATTAGAAGAAGTTATAAAAGACCACCCAGTTATGCTTAACCGTGCTCCAACACTTCATAGACTTGGTATTCAAGCATTTGAACCAGTTCTAGTTGAAGGTAGAGCAATTAAACTTCACCCATTAGTTTGTACAGCATTCAACGCAGACTTTGATGGTGACCAAATGGCTATTCACTTACCATTATCACCAGAAGCACAAGCAGAAGCAAGATTTTTAATGCTTTCTACAAATAACCTTCTAAAACCACAAGATGGTAAAACAGTTACAGTACCTACAATAGATATGGTATTTGGTGGATATTATCTAACAATGGAAGTTGAAGGTGAACTTGGAGAAGGAAAATATTTCAAAGATCCAGAAGAAGCTATAATGGCTTACGAAAATCACGAAGTTGGAATGCATGCAAAAATATGGGTTAGAAGAACATTAGAAATAGACGGAGAACTTAAATCTAAAAAAATAGAAACTACAGTTGGAAGAATTATCTATAATGAAGGAATTCCACAAGATTTAGGTTACAAAGATAGAACAAATCCTGATGAGATGTTCCAATATGAAATAGATTTTCCAGTAGATAAAAAGAAATTAGGAAAATTAATAGATACATGCATAAAAGTTCATGGACTTTCAGTATCTGCAGCATTACTAGATAATGTAAAAGACAAAGGATTTAAATACTCTACTCGTTCAGGACTTACATATTCTATGGAAGATGTTAAAGTTCCAGAAGATAAACCAGAAATTTTAGCAGAAGCAGAGCAACAAGTTGAAAATGTAAGAAAACAATATAGAAGAGGTTTAATTACAAATGACGAGAGATTTAAAGAAGTAGTTAATATTTGGAATAATGCAACAACTAAAGTTGGTAAATCTCTAGAAGAAAGATTAGAGCCACTTAACCCAATTAACTTAATGGTTCAATCAGGAGCAAGAGGTAACTTAAACCAATTAAGACAAGCAGCAGGTATGAGAGGACTTATGGCAGGAACAACAGGTAAAGTTATCGAAATTCCAATTAAGGCATCATTCGCAGAAGGTCTTGATGCACTTGAATACTTCATATCTTCACACCAAGCTAGAAAAGGTTTGGCAGATACAGCTTTAAGAACAGCTGACTCTGGTTACTTAACAAGAAGACTTGTTGATGTTGCTCAAGAAATTATAGTTAGAGACCATGATTGTGGAACAACTGAAGGTTTATGGGTATATGACATTAAAGACGGAAATCAATTAATAGAAACAATACAAGAAAGATTAATAGGAAGATTTGTAACACATGATGTTATAAATCCAGAAACTAAAGAAGTAATTGTTGATACAAATACAATGATTACAGACGAAATCGCAGACAAAATTGTTGCAGCTGGAATTGATAGAGTAGAAGTTCGTACAGTTCTTGCATGTCGTTCAAAACATGGAGTATGCCAAAAATGTTATGGAATGGGCTTAGCAAGACATGACTTAGTAAATATTGGTGAATCTGTTGGTATAGTTGCAGCTCAATCAATTGGTGAACCTGGTACACAGCTTACAATGAACACAAAACACGCTGGTGGTGCTATTGGTACAGATATCACACAAGGTCTTCCTAGAGTTGAGGAGCTATTCGAAGCTCGTAAACCAAAGGGATTAGCTGTAATTACAGAAATTGCAGGTAAAGTAAAAATTAAAGAAACAAAGAAAAAGAAAGAAGTTGTTGTTACATCTAATGATGACTCTAAAACTTATACAATTCCATTTGGTTCAAAAATGAAAGTACAAAATGGAGATATGATAGAAGCTGGAGATCCATTAATCGAAGGTTCTATAAATCCATCAGACATTTTAGCTATAAAAGGACCAGAAGGAGTTTATGAATACTTAACAACAGAAGTTCAAAAAGTTTATAGAAACCAAGGTGTTGATATAAATGACAAACACATCGAAGTTATAGGACGTCAAATGCTTAAGAAAGTCAGAGTTGAAGATAACGGAGATTCAGACATGTTCCCTGGAACATTGGTAGATATGTACGAATTCGCAGACAAAAACGCAGAATTAAAAGAAAAAGGATTAAAACCTGCAACAGGAAAACGTGTTTTACTTGGTATTACAAAAGCTTCTCTTGCAACAGATTCATTCTTATCAGCAGCTTCATTCCAAGAAACAACAAGAGTTCTTACAGAAGCAGCAATAAAAGGCAAAGAAGATGACCTAATTGGATTAAAAGAAAATGTTATCATCGGTAAATTAATCCCAGCAGGTACTGGAATGCAAAAATATCAAGACATCCAAATAAATACAGAGCAAAAAGAAGAAAATTCTGGTGAACAAACAGAGGAAATGGAAAATGTAGCAAAGTAAAAAGAATAAAAATTATTTTGCAGCAGTTAGCGGTTTTTATAAAGGTGATTAAAATGGTGATGCTTATTCTTAAAGAAAACGAGAAAACAAGAGGAAGAGAAGCTGAATAAAAGAAGCAAAATAATTAATTTAAAAAAGACCATAAGAAGATCAAATTTAATTTGACTTAATGGTCTTTTTTTCAGAGGAACAAGGTTAAGTTTCTTATATTCACGCGATTGCTTTGCAATCTGCGCAAGTGATGAAGCCATTTTTTTATATTATTTTTTAATAAATTCACAATAACATCCTTTAAAAGTAAAAAAGTTGTAAGAAGTTATAGTTAAATATCAATATAAAAAAACTATAATCCCTGTAAAAAGCGGGTATGAAAAAATTTGAAAATTAAGACTTTTTAGATGCTAAAAATGGATTAGCATCTAATTTGAAAGGCTACTTAAATTTTGGTGCGTTATCGTGAAAACAAAAAATATTTATATATAATTGTTGAATAGTAGTTGAGCAATAAACAAAATATGGGTTAAGATAAATATAAAAAAATAAAAAAATTTGTAAAGCATTTTTGCAACCAAACAAAGTGTGTGAAACATAATAAAATAATGCCTATATTACTTGTCAAAATCAATAATAAGACATTTTTATTAGTATGTTTAATTTTAAAAACTAAAAATATGCCCAAAATGCATTGTGACTAATCCTGAGCTTACTACCAAAAAAGGGGGTGCGTCGAAATTTTTTTGAAAATTAATATATAATTATAAGGATTTTATTTGACTTTTTTTCAAAATTTAGAAATTTATTGAATATCCATTATACATTACATTCAGATAATTTATACATTAACTAGTTGCACGGATTTATAATTAGTTAAGCTGTGAGTTTTAAGGATGTTGTCTAGCTTTTTTTTTATAATTTTAATTTATAGTTGAAATTTTATTTTTATTGTAGTAAAATAACCCTAGATAAATTATTTTACGCATATAAAGAAATTACTCTCATAAAATCAAAACAAAAAAATTTTTATGTGCATAAAGAAAAAATATGCATGCTAACAAAGTAGAAAAAGCTCTACTTACATTAAAAAATTAAGTATTGAAATAAAACAAAATATGAAAGGAAAGTGAAAATTATGAAAAAAGTATTAGTTACAGGTGGTACAGGATATATAGGAAGTCACACAGTTGTAGAATTACTAAATTCTGGAAGAGAGGTTGTAATAGTAGATAACTTTGCAAATAGTAATCCAAAAGTATTAGATAAAATAAAAGAAATAACGGGAAAAGATGTAAAGGCGTATAATATAGATTATTTGAATAAACAAGAATTAGAAAATGTTTTTGAAGAAAATGAAATAGATTCAGTTATAAATTTTGCAGGATATAAAGCAGTTGGAGAGTCTGTAAAAGAACCGTTAAAATATTATCACAATAACGTTTCAGGAGCCATAATACTTCTAGAAACAATGCAAAAATATAATGTAAAAAAATTTGTATTTAGTTCTTCAGCAACAATTTATGGAGAACAAGATGATGTAAAATATGTTGAAACAATGCAAAGAGGACAAGCTTCAAGTCCTTATGGAACAACTAAAATAATGATTGAAAAAATATTAGAAGATGTATATGCTGCAGATAATAACTGGGATATTGCTATTTTAAGATATTTCAATCCAGTTGGAGCACATGAAAGTGGATTAATTGGTGAAGATCCAAAAGGAATCCCAAATAATTTAATGCCATTTATTATGAAAGTTGCAAATAAAGAAATAGATCATTTAAATATTTTTGGAAATGATTATAAAGAAACAAAAGATGGAACATGTGCAAGAGACTTCTTACATGTTGTGGATTTAGCAATTGGCCATATTAAGGCTCTTGAGAAATTAGATAAAGAAAATTCAGGAATATATGTATATAATTTAGGAACAGGAAATCCATACACTGTTCAAGAAATGGTAGATACATTTATAAAAGTAAATAATGTTGATGTGCCATACCAATATGCAGAAAGAAGAGCAGGGGATTTGCCAGTATTTTTTGCAGATAGTAGCAAGGCTAAATTAGAATTAGGATGGGTTGCTACAAGAACATTAGAAGATATGTGTAGAGATTCTTGGAATTTTGTAGTAAAAAATAGATGAATTTTTGAATAATTAAAGAATTTAGGGATAAGGTTCTTTTTTCCTCCGTCCCAAAAAGTAACCTAAGAAAGAAAGGAATTTTTGATGAAAAATATTTTGCTTGCTGCGAAAAATCTAGAAATTGGTGGAATAGAAAAATCTTTAATTACTTTAATACATTACTTTGAAGAAAACGGTTATAATGTAACTTTAGCACTTGAAGAAAAAAAAGGAAAACTTTTAAAACAATTAAGTAAAACGGTAAAAGTTATTGAGTTTAAGCCATATAAAAGGGGATTAAGATCTATTAGAAAAATAAAAAACTTTATTAAACAAACTAAATTTATAATTAAGTATAAAAATAAATTTGATGTTTCAATATCTTATGCAACTTATTCAAAGCCGGATTCTTTTGTAGCAAGAACAGCTTCAAAAAACTCGATTTTGTGGTGCCATGCAGATTATTTGGCACAATTTAATGGGAATACAAGAGAAGTAAAAAAATTTTTTGAAGATATTGATTATGATGAATTTTCAAAAATAGTATTTGTTTCTAGAAAAGCAAAAGATACTTTTAAACAAGTTTTTCCTGAGCAAAAAAATGTATATTATTGTAATAATTTTATAGATAGTAACAAAATATATGAAAAATCAAAAGAGAACATAAGAATTAGATATACTCAAGAAATAACTACTTTTTTAAATGTGAGTAGACATGATGAAAAACAAAAAAAGCTTTCAAGAATCATAAAGGCTGCTGCACTTTTAAAAAAGGAAAATTATAAATTTAGAATTATTTTTGTAGGGAATGGGAAAGATACACCAAAATATAAATATTTAGTAGAAAAATATGATCTAGGTAGAAACTTTATTTTTGAAGGTTCACAAGAAAACCCATATCCATATTTTAAAATTTCAGATTGTGTGATTTTATCTTCAGATTATGAAGGATATCCAGTTGTATTTTTAGAAAGTTTTTTGTTTAATAAGCCAATAATAACTACTGATGTATCAGATTTTCAAGATATACAAAATGGAAGAGGAATTGTGGCTCCAAAAACGACAAAAGGTATTTATAAAGCTATGAAACAATTCTTGGAAAAAGGATATAAATTAAGAAAATCATTTAATGCAAAAGAATACAATTCAAAAATTGAAAAACAATTAAAGAAAATTTTAAAAAATAGTTGAAATTTTTAAAAAATTAAGCTAGAATATATAAGGTAATAAATTATTGAAATTATTTGACAAAATTTATTGCTAAAAATTAATTGATAAAATATTAAAGTAACAATAATTAGAAGGGATTGATTATAGATGAAAAAATTAAAACTTGTTGCAAAGATTATAGCTATTATAATAATATGTTTAATAGGATTTGTAGGAGTTTACTTGCCATGGAAAAAGCCATTAGAAATGAAAAATAGCATAAAAGATTTTACTTTAAGTAAAGATTTTACAGGTTATAGAGAAATAATACTTGAAGTAAGTGATGCAAATAAAGTAGTGGATTCAGATAATAAAGTTGTAGGAGATACAGATTCTTATGATGATTCTAGTATAGAATCAAATAAGTATAAAAAATCAGATGAAAAAGTAAATAGTATTGAAAGCTTAAATATAGATAATTATGAAAAATCAAAGTCTATAATTGAAAAAAGATTACAAGATCTTGGTGTACAAGATTATAATTTAAGTATGGATAAGCAAACAGGAACTATATATTTGCAAATTCCTGAGGATGATATCACAGATAGAGTTGTTAGTAATATAACAGAAACAGGAAGTGTGGAATTAAAAGATTCTAAAGATACTTCAAAAGTTCTCTTAACAAGTGAAAATTTTGAAAAGGCTCAAGTTTTATATAGTTCAACTTCAACAGGTACGGCAGTTTATCTAGATTTGCAATTTAATAATGATGGTAAAAATATTTTGAAAGATTTAAGTGAAAATGAGTATAAAAAAATAGAAAAAAAATCAGAAGAAGAAAATAAAGACGAAGATACAGAAAATGAAAAATCAGAAAATTCTGATGATGAAAATACTCAAAAAGATGAATCTAGTGAAGATAATTCAAAAAAAGCTGAAGATGAAAAACAAAAAGAAGTAACTTTATATATTTCAGGAAATTCTGTTACTACAACAAGTTTTGAAGAGCCAATTAAGGATGGAAAAATAGGATTAAGAATGGGACAAGTTTCATTAGATCCAAAAACTATTCAAGATACTGCAGATTCTGCAAGAACAGTAGCTACAACCTTAAATAATGGTATAATACCTTTAAAATATAATGTAGAAGATAATAAATATGTACAATCAGAAATTAAAATAAGTGCAATTAGAAACATAATTATAATAGCTTCAATAGTTATTGGATTTTTATTAGTATATATGATTGTTAAATTTAAAACAAAAGGAATAATAACAGCTATAGGTTACTTAGGTTTTGTTGCATTGTATTTAATTATATTAAGACTATTTAATGTAACTATTTCAATGGAAGCTATATTAGGTGTAATAATAGTTTTAGGCTTAAACTATTTAGCAAATTTGAAACTTATACAAATTAATGAGGATAACAAAAAATATTATCAAACATATTTAGATATTATAATGAAATTAATACCTATTTTTTCAATATCTATAATATTTGTATTTACAAATGTTTTAGCACTTTCAAGTATAGGAATGGTTATGTTTTGGGGAATTGCATTAAGCTTAGCATATAATATTTTAGTTACAAAACATTTGACTGAGTAAATTTTGTAATAAGATTAATATATATAATTTTTCAATTTATGACTTAAGTCGCATACGCTCCGGCGCATAAATTTCAAAATTTATATATTAATCAAACAAATGGGAACAAAAATAGCCAATAATAAATATTTTAAAATAAAGAGAAAAGGATTGAAAGTTTAAAAAATGATTATTTTAAATAAAACTTTAAGCCTTGGAAAGGAATGAGAGTAAAGATGAAAAATAGAAATTTAATAATTTATATTGTAATTTGTTTGATAGTTATTGCAGGGTTAGCAGTATGGGAAGCAAAAGGATTTAGAACAGAAATGCAATTTGCACCAAGAAAACAAATTGAACTTACAAATTATACAGGGATAGAAGTTTCAGACATAGAGAAAATATCAAAAGAAGTATTAGGAGATACTAAATTTATGGTGCAACCTGTAGAGACTTTTGGGAATGCTGTAGTTATAGAAGCAAAAGAAATTACAGAGGAACAAAGAAATAACATAGTTACAAAATTTAATGAGAAATATGGGACAGAGGTAGATAGTGCAAATATAGAAATAAAAACAATTCCATTTACAAGAATAAAAGATGTTATAAAAAGATTTATTATACCTGGAATTAGTACTTTAGGAATTGTATTAGTATATTTTATGTTCAGATTTAGAAAAATAGGATGGAAAAAAGTAGCTTTTAAAACATTGTTATTACCTGCTGTTGCTGAATTATTATTGTTTAGCATAATATCAATTATAAGATTACCATTTAGCAGACTTACAGTTGCATGTGGTATAGGACTATATTTAATTTCAATTATTTTCTTAACAGTAATGTTTGAAAATGATAGGAATAAATTTGTAGAAGAATTGGAAACAAATAACTAAATTAAAATTGATTAATATATAAATTTATCAATTTATGACTTATGTCGCTTGCGCTCCGGCGCATAAATTTCAAAATTTATATATTAATCAAAATGAATAATTAAGAAAGGATTTGACAAATATGGAAGAGAAAGAAGTAATTTTAACCCAAGAAGGGTACAACAAATTAGAAGAGCAATTAAACTTCTTAAAAACTACAAGAAGAACAGAAATTGCAGAAAGAATAAAAGTAGCTAGAGGATTTGGAGATTTATCAGAAAACTCTGAATATGACGAGGCTAAAAATGCTCAACAAGAAAATGAGCAAGAAATAGCAGACTTAGAAGCAAAAATAAGAAATGCAAAAGTTATAGATGAAAAAGAAATTGACTTAGAAACTGTACAAATTGGAAATATTGTAAAAGTTCGTGATTTAGAATTTGACGAAGATATTACTTACACAATTGTAGGTTCAACAGAAGTAAATCTTGCAGAAAATAAAATTTCAAACGAATCTCCTTTAGGTAAAGCTCTTTTAGGAGAGAAAAAAGGAAAAGTAATTGAAGTTAATGCTCCTGCAGGAGTAATTAAATATAAGATTTTAGCTATTAAGAAATAAAAATTATTGATTTAAAAAGAGTAGTTATCTAAATATAGATGGCTACTTTTTTCGTCATATAATCAAAATTTCATAATACAATAAAATATGGGATGTGATTATATTGAAAACTATATTTTTAGAACAATCAAAAAAAGCACATATATTAAAAAAAGTAGCTTTAAAAAATAACAAAATATTTATAAATAAAAATTTAGAAAAAGCGAGTTTAAAGTCAAAAATAAAAATAGTTCAAAAAATCAAAAATATTTTAGAAAGCCAGAAAGTAAGACAACTTTGCATAGAAAAAGAATTGAAAAATGATATTCAATTTATAAATTTATTATATAGCAATAATATAAATATATGTACCCCAAAATGGCTTTTTAAACAAAAAACAGATGATATTATTAGCCAAGTTTTAAAAGACCAAAAAAGAGAAGAAACAGAAATTTTTATTTGCGTAAATGAAGTAGATAGTCAAGTTGAAAATTACATATATAAATTTGCAAAAGAATTTAAAACAATAAATATTGTAACAAATCACATTGGAAAATTTAAAAGAATAGAAGAGAAGTTGTATGAAGAAGATGGAATATTAATTAATTTAAGCAATAATAGAAGAAAAAGTTTGCTAAAAGCAAAGCTTATATTAAACATAGATTTTCCAAAAGAAGTGATGAACGAATTTACAATTTATGATAATAGTACAATTATAAATTGGGATGATAATTTAAAAATTAAAAAGAAGAGATTTTGTGGAAAAATAATAGAAGAAATAAATTTGGATATATCTGAAAATAGCGAAGTTGCAGAATTTATTAAACAAAATAATCTGGAAAATTATGATGAAAGAGATGTTTGTCAAGTTTTGGAGATTATTCCTGAAAGAGAAATACGTATTATTTAAATAAATTAATAGATAAATTTTTTTCGAATAATCTTAACTACTCTACATTTAACACTAAAAAAATCTAATTAATTTTGCAAGCGCCTAAAAAAGTTTTGTTTTTAGATTCCCTTGTAAAATTAATAAGAATTTTTAAGTTATTTGAGTAAGTAAGATTAATTCTCAAAATATTTATCTATTAATTACTTTTAAAATAGTTGAATAAAGTTCTAAATCTGAAAATAGCGAATATAAATAATAAAGGAATATACAAAAGGAGGACAATTTATGATTATAGAAGAAAAGAGAAACTTAAATAATAATACAAATATTTCAGCTTCAGGAGTTATCCAAAATTTAATATTGGAAAATAGGGAAAAACTAAATGTTTCAGGAGTTAATGATGTTCTTAGCTTTGATGATGAAGTTGTAATAATGGAAACAGAACTAGGGCTTTTAACAATAAAAGGAGAAAATTTGAAAATTAATAAATTAAATATAGATACTTCTGAAGTTATTGTAGAGGGTAAAATAAGCAATTTAGCATATAGTGATCATCAAACAAAAAGCGAGGGAGGAATATTTGGCAAAATATTTAAATAAGGTGATGTGTAATGGCAGGAAATCAATCATATCTTTTTATGGTTTTTACAATAGTTGGAATGTGCATAGGAGTGCTATTTGACATATTTAGAATTTTAAGAAAAACTATAAAAACTAAAGATTTTGTTACATACATAGAAGACATTTTATTTTGGATACTTACTGGTTTAATAATAATATTTTCAATGTACAAATTTTGTGATGGTGAACTTAGATTTTTTATGATAATGGGGCTGATTTTAGGCACAATAATGTATTTATTAACTATAAGTGAGTATATAATAAAAATTTCAGTATTTATAATTAATCTTGCAAAAAAAGTTATTATTTTTCCAATTTTAGTTTTTGCAAAATTCTTAAAAAAGATAATTTTTCGACCAATATTTATTTTATGTATCAATTTTAGAAAAGATTTTGTCAAAAAAATGAAAAAATATAGGGGATTTTTTGAAAAAAAGGAGAAATATAATAGTATATAGTTTATTAGGTTGAAAAGCATTAGAAAATTTTCTGAAAAGTAAAATACAAATAATAAACTATAATTACAATTAATGCGAAGGAAGAATGAGGTTTAATGAAAAGTATAAAAAAATTAATAAAAAGATTAATTATAATATGTATAATTATATATGCGTTTATAACTTTTTGTAATCAGCAAAAGATATTAAACACTTATGCATCAAGCAATATAGAAATAGAGAAAAAGTTAGAACAAGCTCAAGAATATCAAGAGCAACTTAAACAAATAAAAGAAAATGTGAATTCTAAAGAATATATAGAAGAAGCGGCTCGCGAAAAATTGGATATGTATCGTCCAAATGAGAGAGTATATGTAAATCAGGAATAAAATTGGCACTATTATAGTGCTTTTTTTGTTTTTGTTACAACAAATGTCGATTTACGCAAAAAAACTTTTTTGATGTTTTAGAAAATAATAGAAATATTTTCAAATCTACTTGAAATTTTAAAAACAATATGATAAATTATAATTATAGAAATTAGCAAGAAATTTATGCACAATGCGCATAAATTAGGTGCTGATTTTAGAAAAAAATAAAAAAATGATTTGGCAATAGTATTTTATTAAAAAATGTCAGAAAAAATAAAAAAGTAAAATTCAAAAGAAATAAGGTAAAGACTTTTTAGAACTAAATAATAAAAACGAAAATAATTATTAAAAAAACAAAAAAGAATGTTACCTTGAGAGAGGAATGATAAAAAAATGAAAAAAGATACAAAAAAGACAACAAACGGAATAACTCTTATAGCTTTGGTTATTACAATTATAGTTCTTCTAATCCTTGCAGGAGTAAGTATTAGCATGCTTTCGGAAGATAATTCTATTCTTAATCGAGCAACCACGGCAAGGGAAACAACAGGACAAAAACAAATAGAAGAAAGAGTTAGTTTGGCATATAATGCTGCTGTAATGGAAGACATAAATAATGGAAATGGAAAATTGCAAGAAGGAACATTAAGCGCAGAGCTTGCAAAATTATTCCCAGAAAGTGAAATAGAAATTGATACAGAAACTGATACAACAGGGAAAAAATGGTATGTAACAATAGATGGTGGAACTCCGATAGAAGTAGAGGCAGGAAAATCAGGTGGAGAAGAAGATACAGGAGTAAAAGATAAAAATGGAGTAGCAATTAAAACAACAAATGAGACAACCCCATTTTTACCAAATCCAAGCAAAAATGAAATAACAAATAATGATTTAAGTACTGGATTAACAATAAAAGACGAAAACAATAATGAATGGGTATGGATAGTAGTACCAAAATCTGCGGATGTATATAAAACAGCAGGAATAGGAAAAACACTTCCAGCAGTGCCAGATACTTCAGAAAATTCGATATATACAAAAATAGAAGCAGATTTAAGAAAATATTGTGAAACAGGTAAAGATGGTAATCCATTAATAGCACCAGGAACTTCTAGTTCGGATTATAAAACTACAACAGTAGGATATACAGATGAATATGTAGCAGGAAAAGGAGCTAATTTAACAAGTCCAGAAGTATATAAAACGTATAAACAAAAAATGTTAAAAAGTGTATATGAAAATGGTGGATTTTATATAGGAAAATATGAAACAGGAACTGCTACAGCAAGAAAAAATAAAACAGATTCATTAACAATAGCAGTAATAAAACAAAATGCATATCCATATAATTATGTAACAAATGCTCAAGCAGAAGATTTATCAGAAGGATTGAAAACAGGAGAAAAAACAACAACATTACTATTTGGCGTACAATGGGATTTAGTATTAAGACATTTAAGTGAACTAGGAGTAGCTACATCATATTTAACAGGAGCAGATAGTAGTCAATGGGGAAATTATAGTGATGCACAATTTACGTTAGATAGAGGGAAATATGTAAAATATATAACAGGATATAAGTTAGACACGACTTGGAATGATTATGATGATACGACAAAAGATGATTCGGCTTATGTATTAAATAAAGTAAAACAGAAAAATACTTCATCAAGTGAATATATAAAGAAACGTATATTATATACAACAGGAGCATCAGATAATAATAGTAAGAAAAATATTTATGATTTAGCCGGAAACGTATATGAATGGACACTTGAAAAAACCTCTGACACCTACAGTCTGTGTGCCCGTCGAGGAGGCGGTTTCAACTCTACAGGCTCTATCAATCCAGCTTCGCATCGTTACAACGACGATACGTCCAGTTCGGACTACAGCGGTGGTTTTCGTGTTTCACTTTATTAAGTGAACCTAAGCTACTTAATGCGATAAATTTAAACAGGCTGATAGTGATTTTTAACAGATAATTCAAAGGGAGGTAGGGGAGAAAGGTTACCTTGAAAAGGTAATCAAAAAGCTTTCGACCCCTACCGGACTAGCTTTGAGATAATATCTTGGAGCTAGTCTTTTTGTTTGCCCTAAATTAAGAAAAAATTTCTTGCATTTTTCTTATGCGTGTAGTACAATAAACATATAAAGTTTGAAGATACATAGCAATTAAGAAACTACCAAGTGGAGCTCAAAAATGTTTATAATTATATATTCAAGTATATACTAATATTATTTAAGGAGGAACGTGCAATGCAAGGAATAGGAATAGGTGAAAGTGATTTCAAAATTTTAAGATTGAAAGACTACTATTTCATAGATAAATCTTTATTTATAAAACACATATTAGATAATAGTAGCAAAATAGCATTAATTACGAGACCAAGAAGATTTGGAAAAACTTTAAATATGAGTATGTTAAGACATTTTTTAGATTGCAATCAAAAAGATTCGCGTAAAATTTTTGAAGGTTTAAAAATAATGGAGCAAGGAGAAAAATATACAGAAAAATTAGGAGCATATCCATGTATTTATTTTACAATGAAAGATGCATTAGGCAGAAATTTCGAAAATATGATGATGTTATTTCAAACACAACTTGTAGAGCTATTTATTGATCACATTTATTTGTTAAAAAGTGACAAAATTTTAGATGCAGAGAAAGAAACAATTAATAAAATATTGAATCTAAAAGCAACTGAAACAGATTTACAATATGCAATAAAATTTCTTTCAAGATTGTTGTATAGAGAGTTTGGAATGCCAGTATATATAATCATAGACGAATATGATGTGCCATTGCAAAATGCCTATGTAGAGGGATTTTATGAAGAAGCAATAAAGTTTTTTAAAACATTTTATGGAATCACATTTAAAGATAATCAATACATGGAAAAAACAATATTAACAGGTGTTTCAAGAGTAGCAAAAGAAAGTATTTTCAGTGGGGCGAATAACTTTGATGTATATACTATCCTAGATAACGAATTTAGTGAAGATTTTGGTATAACATCAGATGAAATAGATATAGTATTGAAAGATTTTGGAATAGAAGAAAATACAGAAGAAATAAAAAAATGGTATGATGGATATAGAATTGGAAATACAGAAGGAATATATAATCCATGGAGTATCCTGAAATATTTGAAACAAAGAGAATTAGTACCATATTGGGTAAATACAAGCTCAAATGACTTGATAAAATTAATTTTAACAAAATCAAGCAGTGTTAAGGAAAAAATAGAAAGATTAATGAAAGATGAAGCAATAGAAACAAAAATAAACCTTGAAACTATAATAGTAGGAATAGAAAACAATGAAGATAATATTTGGGGATTGCTTGTCGGAACAGGTTATTTAAAAGTAGCAGAAGTAGTTGATTTGCAAAATAAAATATACAAAGTTAAAATTGTAAATAGTGAGATTAAACAATTATTTAAAGAAATAGTTGAAGAATGGTTTTCAAATAAAGTAATAGGAAATGATTTAAATAGTATAATGAAAGACCTTGTAACACTTAATTTAGAAGAATTTAAAGAAAAGTTTAAAATTCTTGTAACAGAAATGTTTAGCTTTATGGATGTAGGAAAAGATACGGCAGAGAACTTCTATCATGCATTTGTTTTAGGAATGCTAGTTTCACTTAAAGACACTTATGTTGTAAATTCAAATAGAGAGTCAGGAATGGGAAGATATGACATAATGCTAGAGCCAAAAGATAAAAATGCAAATAGTTTTATAATGGAATTTAAAGTTTTTAAACAAGATAAAGAAAAAGATATAGAAGAAACAATTGCTAATGCTAAAAAGCAAATTGAAGAAAAACAATATGAAACTTCTTTAAGAGAAAGAGGATTTACAAATATTACAAAGATGGTATTTGCATTTGATGGCAAAGATGTGAAAATAGAAGAATATTAAAAAATTTAAAAATTCCTATTGAAAAAAAGCAAACAATGTAGTAGAATAGAATATGTCATTAAACTTACAAAAAGGGGATGCAAAAAATGGTAGATTCAATGGAAAAATTAGTTGCATTATGCAAAAATAGAGGATTTGTTTATGCAGGTTCAGAAATATATGGTGGTTTATCAAACACATGGGATTATGGACCACTTGGAGTTGAGCTAAAAAACAACATCAAAAAAGCTTGGATGAAAAAAATGGTTCAAGAAAATAAATATAATGTTGGAATAGATGCTGCAATCCTTATGAACCCTGAAGTATGGGTTACAACAGGACATGTAAGCACATTTGCAGATCCATTAATAGATTGCAAGGAATGTAAAACAAGACATAGAGCAGATAAATTAATAGAAGAATGGGCAACAAAGAATGGCAAAGATGTTATTGCTGATGGTTGGACAGATGAAGAAACTGTTAAATACATTAATGATAATAACATAGTGTGTCCAGTTTGTGGAAAGCTTAATTTTACTGCAATTAGAAAGTTTAATTTAATGTTTAAAACATTCCAAGGAACAACAGAAGATGCAAAATCTGAAATATATCTTCGTCCAGAAACAGCACAAGGTATATTTGTAAACTTTAAAAATGTTTTAAGAACAACTAGAAGAAAGCTTCCAATGGGAATCTGCCAACAAGGTAAAGCTTTCAGAAATGAAATAACACCAGGAAACTTTATATTTAGAACACGTGAGTTTGAACAAATGGAGATAGAGTTTTTCTGCAAACCAGGAACAGATTTAGAATGGCATGAATATTGGAAAGAAACATGCAAAAATTTCTTACTTACTCTTGGTGCACATGAAGAAAATATTAGATTTAGAAATCATACAAAAGAAGAATTATCATTCTACAGCAATGCTACAGCAGACATAGAGTACAAATTCCCATTTGGCTGGGGAGAAGTATGGGGAATTGCGGACAGAACAAATTATGATTTATCAAGACATATGGAAGCTACAAAGCAAGACCTTACATATACAGACCCAGAAACAAATGAAAAATATGTACCATTTGTAATCGAGCCATCTGTTGGTGTAGATAGATTAATGTTAATGTTTTTATGTGATAGTTATGAAGAAGAGAAAATAGCAGAAGATGATACAAGAACTGTAATGCATTTCCATCCAGCTCTAGCACCATACAAAGTAGCTGTTTTACCACTTTCAAAAAAATTATCAGAAAAAGCAGTAGAATTACACAAAGAATTATCAAAATCATTTATGTGTGATTATGATGAAGCTGGTTCAATCGGAAAAAGATATAGAAGAGAAGATGAAATTGGAACTCCATATTGTATTACAGTTGATTTCGATACTTTAGAAGATAATCAAGTTACAATAAGAGATAGAGACACAATGGAACAAGTTCGTATTCCTATTTCTGAGGTTGAAGAATGGATTAGCAAGAAAATAGAATATTAAGCAAAAACCTAGAAATTGGAATATACAGTTTCTAGGTTTTTAGTAAAAATTCAATCTAATTTTAAATATTTTTGCTAAATCAATGTTTAAATGGAAATTCATATTTTGAAAGATACTATTTTTTATAACTTTGTGTATCTTTAAACAAAGGGAGAAAAGAACAAATTTTATTATAAAAAATTTGAAAAAAATGAACCAAGTAGTTTTTTAAAATATCTAATAAATGTAATTAATAAAGCTAAAAAAGAAAGGGGAAATAAAGATGAAAGAAAAGAAAATTTCATTAGTAACTTATGTTTTGTCATTAATAATAATGGCAGTGATTGTTGCAATATTTATGATTGCTATTTTCAACCAAAAAGGAAATAAAGAGCAGGAAAATATGATACAAGAAAATTTAATTGACGATCATAGTTCTACACAAACTACGGAAAAAAGCATAATTAATGATGTTTCATATATAGGAATAGAAATAGAAGATGAAAGTAAGGGAGAACTAGCATATACAGATCCATTAATTATAAAAGATGAAACTATAATAAATGATTTGAAAGAGATTGTAAATAATGGAGAAAAGTGGACTAATGTAGATGAAGAATTAGGAGCAGGAGGTTTTTTTGAATCAAGTCCAATAATAACATTTTATTTATCAAATGGAAATAAAGTATATTTAATATCAAAAGATAACATTAAAGATGATATAAATGCATTTGCTATATATTATAATGAAGATGCATCTGATAAAACAATATATAAGACAAAAACAAATATTGAAGAATATACTTTAAATTTATATAAGAAAAATTCTGTTACACAATCAGTTACAAATTCAGTTGAACAACCAGTTAAAAATTCAGTCGCACAAGATGATTATTTTATAATATATAATGGACGTGAGATACAAAAAGAAGTAGGTGTAAAACAGACATCAGATATGGAAATAAGCGAAAAAAACAAAAAGAAATATAATACTAAATATTTTAATTATGAAGATGGAAAATATAAAGGAGAAACCACAGGAATATTTGGAAAAGAAGAAACATATGAAGGACAATCAATCGTAAGCAATGTAAGTAAAATAGCAATTTCAAAAAAATATAATGCTATTCCAAGAAATATTACTAAAATGAAAACAATTCCGGAAGAATTGAAGAAAGAAAAAATGTATCCAGTACAAGTATTGCATCCTTCTACAGGAGAATCTGTATCAGTAAATTTTGAAGATTTAAAAGTTAAAAGTGTAGATTTGGATGGAGATAACAAACTTGAATATATAGTCTGTTGGAATTTAGATATAGAAGAAGGCGAATATGAAGATAGCCATGCAGAATGTTCATCAGGAATAATTTTGTTTGATAGTAAATTTAATAAAATAGCACAATTAGTATCAATAAAACAGGAATTTAAAAATAATGAAGAGAAAAAAGATAAAAAAGAAGAGACTTATGTTTTTGATATAGATGATGTAGAATGTATAGATATAGACAGTGATGGAAAAATGGAAATTTTAATAGACTTACCTTCATGGGAAGGATTTAATTATAGTTTGCTAAAATATGATAATGGAAAAATTGAAGGGAAAGTAGATTATAAAGCAAGCTTAGAACCTTAAAATATTATATAATTACTTCTAAATATAAGATTGGAAAACTAAGAAAAGGGCGATTGTTTAAAATCGTCCTTTTGAATATGTGTGATTAATATTTTTTTTAAAAACTCGAATCAATACAATTGCAAGTATTGACTAAACTAGCTATAAATTCTATAATCAATATCAGGAAAAATTGCATCTTTTTCTTCAATATCTTTCAAAAAAGTAGAATCTATTTTATTTTCTTTAACTTGATTATACAATTTTGTAAATCTTCCAATATGGTCTTTAATTCTTTTGTGTGCATAATCTACCATTGTGTTATTTGTTATAATAAATAGCCAGTCACTACTTTGTGCAAGCAATAATTCTCTTGCCATTTGATTTAGTGCACGTACCTTAAGTTTAGTTTCTTTATATTTCTTTGTAGAAGTAATTTTAGTAATTGATTGTTTTAAAGATTTTAATTTAACAATA
This sequence comes from uncultured Clostridia bacterium, assembly GCA_946529215.1. GTDB lineage: Bacteria > Bacillota > Clostridia > TANB77 > CAG-508 > CAG-269. Next base: position 24,021 of record CAMMZC010000001.1, on the reverse strand, counting down.
TCATTTTCCATTTTTTGCAAATCTTCATAGCAGTTTCGAAAATCATAAGCTACTTCACACATTCTGTCTCCTGCAGTATGTAGGTGTTTGTGTGCGTAGTCATTAGAAGGGTTAAGCCAAACTTCGCTATATCCATTTGCACCCCAACTTGAACGACATGGTTCACATTCTTGAATTTCTGGGTATTTGTCAATATATTCTGAAGGTGTAATAAGTTCAAAATTACATTCGTCATAATATATTTTTTTAAACAAAATATATAGCCAATATGGTCCTTCATACCACCAATGTCCATAAAGTTCTGCGTCATAAGGACAAAGCACAATAGGCGGTTTATCCATATATTTGCTTGCATTTTCTATTTGTTTAGTTCTGCTATCTAAAAAGTGTCCTGCTTGCATTTCTGCAGAATCTTTTGCCCATTGAATATTGTATATATCTTTATTATCTGTTTTGCCAGTTATTCTATGATATTTAATTCCTGTGTTTACTCTAACTCCATCATGAGCTATATATGGTTTAATATATTCGTAATCTGCTTCATAACCAATATCACGATAGAATTCACGATAATTAAAATCTCCTGGATAGCCATTTATAGAGCTCCAAACTTGTCTTGAAGATTCTAAGTCACGACCAAAAACTGTAAATCCTCTAGGTGAAACAATAGGAGCTAAAGTTCCATAAACAGGAGTAGGATTAGCATACAAAATTCCATGTGTTTCTACAATTGCATAATCTATGCCAAATTCACGTAAGTATTTGTCAGCTTCTGGAACATATCCACATTCAGGAAGCCAAATACCACGAGGTTTTCTTCCAAAATATCTTTCATAAGTTTGAACACCAACTGCAATTTGTGCTCTTACAGTTTTTTCATTTACATACAAAATAGGGAAGTAACCATGAGTTGCTCCACAGGTAATTATTTCTAAAACTCCTAAATCTTGAAATTTTTTAAAGCCTGTAATTAAGTTGCAATTGTAAATATCTTTAAACCAATGAAGATCATTTGAATATCTATCAAAATAATACTTAGATAGATTATTTACTCTTTCATCATAAGTAGTTCTTTGGATTTCTTTTTGAGCAAGTTCAATATGTTGCTCTAAATATTTTATATATTTTTGTTGCAAAAGCTTGCTATCAAGCATAGAAAGAAGAGGAGGAGTCATAGTCATTGTAACTCTGAACTTAACTCCTTCATCTACAAGCTTTTGAAAATTTTGTAATAATGGTATGTATGTTTCTGAGATAGCTTCATATAGCCAAGATTCTTCCAAATAATCATCACTTTCTGGATGATGTATAAAAGGAAGATGGGCATGTAGAACAAAGCTTAAGTATCCTTTTTTTTGCATTTGTTAGTTCACCTTTCTTATCTTAATAAAATATATATTATGATAAAGTGGACAAGAGAATGTACTTTTGTCCACTTAGTCTACTTAAATTGTGATGAAAACATTCCAGATGATGATAGAGCTCCTGATGAGGTGTTTCCTAAAACAATATTTTCAAATTCAAAACTTTCGTTAGGATATAAGAATTTATATAAATCTTTAACATTAAATATTCCATAATTTGTAATAAATGTAAATTGTTTAATATCTTTTTCGACAGTTTCTCCAGTTTTGATATTCCTATATTTAATAGTTTTTAAATTAGGATTGAACAAAATTGTATTATTTGGAGAAGTCATCTCATTTGAAGATGTAACATATATATAGTAAGGAATATATGCAGAACTAGTTTGATGTTGCACTTCATGGCTTACTGGTCTTCTACCAAGTTCTATATGATAATCGCAATTTGCATCATTTATATGTAAATACCAACTATTAGCAAAATCATTTATTTCAACTTCAAAAGAATAATTCATTGTATCATTATATACTACTAGAACAGGCTTGGTGTAATTAAAAAAGTTTTCACCATAATTTTTTTTGAAAAGATTTTTATCATCTTCAGAAATTTCCCAATATATAAATAGCATTTTTGGCGTTTGAGCTAAGACTTTTACGACTGTTTTATTGTACATATATGGTAAATCGTAATATTCTGCTTGAAAACTAGATTTTGTATTAGCAATAGAAGATTTTTTTGAAATAGTGGTTCTTTTTGAAGTAGAAGATTTTTTTGTTGAATTACTTTTGGATGCTGTTTTTTTGGCAGTACCACTTTTTTTAACAGATGTCTTTTTTTCAACAGATGTTTTCTTGGTTGCAGAAGCTTTTTTTGCTGTAGCATTTTTTTTTGCTGTGGCAGTTTTTTGGGTTGTTGAATTTTTTACAGTTACAGTAGCTTGTTTTCTACTAGAAACAGTTTTTTTAGATTTTGTTTTTGTTGTTGGTTCTAATTCTTTTGTTTTCTTAGTCATCATTTATCCTCCTAAGTATTAATTCTCTACTTATATATACTATACTAAAATTAAAATAAATTCAAGAGTTTTTTGAAGATTTTTGTAAAAATTTATACAACTTTTTTATAATCAAAGTGATAATCAACATTTTTTAATTTAGCAAGTTTAGTTAAATAGTTAAGTTTAGTTTGTAGAGCCATAATTTGATAAGTATAAAAATCGACTAAATCTCCTTCTGCAAATTCAAAATTAACATGTGCTTTATTTAAATCTTCCCTAGTTATTATAATAGATTCAATTAGTTGTTGTATTTTGTCTGATTCATTTTTATCTATTAACAATTTTTCTTTTACATATTCCATAAAGAAGCACTCCTCTCTTTGTTAGAAAAAAATATTGAAATATTTATAAATATAAGGTAATATATGTAAAAAAAAATATTTTATGCAGAATAAGTTACAAAAAACCCAAATTATTAGAATAAAATCTAAAAATTTGGGTTTGTTTAATATAATAGAAAGTAATTATTATATTAAAAATAAAAACTACATTCCTGTTGTTCCTGGAATGAGGTAATCAACTACACCATAAATTAATGCACCAATAATTGCTGCCATCCAAGAAATACTATATCCTGCAACGAAAAATTGTGTAACATATAAAGTAATTGCAGCTAATGCAAATCCTACAAATCCTTTACCAAAAGGACTGCTTTGAATTCCAGTGAATTTTGCAATTAAGTAATCCATAACAGCTAAAATTATTGTGGCAATCGCTAATGCCCAAATATTATTTATAGTAAATCCAGGCGTAAAAAATGCAGTTATAGCTAAAACGACGGCTGCAGCAATAAGTCTTCCAACTACTTGCCAAACGCCACTACCTGTATTTTGATTAGTTTCACTTCTTGTTTCTGCCATGAAATTCAACCTCCTTTAAAATCAGGTTATGTCTATATTATTTACAATTCAAATTTTTTTATTCAGAAAAACTTGAATAATTTTAAAAAAAATTGGGCATTATTAGTAAAAATTCAATTTAGAATGAGATTAGTAATTAAAAATGTTGGAGGAAAAGATGTTAATCAATTTTTTTAGGTCAATTATTTTGTATATAATAGTTTTAATAGTTATGAGAATGATGGGAAAAAGAGAAATAGGGCAACTTCAACCATTTGAACTTGCAATCTCTATAATGATTGCAGACCTTGCAACAATTCCAATGACAGATACAGGAATTCCAATAGGTAATGGAATTGTGCCTATTTTGGGTCTTCTTGTAATGCATCTTTTAATTTCGTTAATAAATTTAAAAAGTACTAAACTTAGAGAGATAATTTGTGGAAAACCAAGAATACTGATTTATAGAGGAAAAATACAAGAAAAAGCGATGATAAAAGAAAGATTTACAATTAATGAACTTCAAGAAAGAATAAGAAGTCAAAATGTAGTAAATTTAGGTGATGTAGAATATGCAATTTTGGAGACAAGTGGTCAAATTACAGTTATAGAGAAACCAAACAAAAGGCAAGCTATTCCAGAAGATTTTGGGATAGTGCCTGAATATGAAGGAATCCCATATGATTTAGTTGTTGATGGGAAAATTATGTATCAAAATTTAAAGGAAATTGGAAAAGATTACAATTGGCTAAAAAAAGAAGTTAATAAATTTAAATTTAGTCCTGAAGAAGCACTTGTTGTAACTATTGATGGAAAAGGTCAAATTTTTTGTCAAAAAAAAGATGGAGGAAAAAATGTATAAGGAATTGATTATTTCAATAATAATTGTTGCTTCAATTTTTGTACTTGACTATATAACTCAAAAATATACAGACAAGGTAATAAATGAAGCAATTCAGGATTTAACTACAATAAAATATGCTATGAAGCAAGAGTCAGTTGAAAATGAAAAATTGTTAAAACAAGCAAGCGAAAATTATGAAAAGTGGTTAAAATATCATAAGAGATTGGCATTTTATATAGAACACAATGAACTTGAAAAAGTGGAAACAAATTATGTTGCAGGAAAAAGCTTTATAGAAAATACAAAATACGAAGATGCTTTGGCAGAAGTCGAAAAGACGATATTTGTTTTACAACATATAAATGATAAATATTCTGTTAATTTAGAAAATATTTTTTAATATAAGTATAAATTTTTTTAAAAATGTAAATAATATTTTTAAATTAAGCTTGGGTGAGTTTTTGTTAATAATACATAAAGTATACAAAAACTTATAGGCTAAAAAATAGGAGGTTATTATGGGAAGAGAAAAAGGTTTTAGATTCGTAATTGCCATCTTTGTTGTTATTGCAGCAGTAGTATCAATACTAATAGGATTATTAATTTCAAGAGGTGTTAGAAGTTCAAGACAAAATGATTTTGCAAAAGATATGTCAAAATTAAGTGAGGATTTAGGTGAAACTGATACAGCAAGTACTCAAATCGGAAAATCTGTAGAGCAAGCTAAGGAAGATGATCAATTAGGATATGAATTACCTACTTTAAATAGTTCATCTGTAGAGAAAAATTCTGAAGAGATTACTACTTCAAAGAAAAATGAAGCAAATGCAGAGAATATAGATAAAACAACTAATAAAACCACTAATTCAGTGAAAAAGACAAGTGATTCTGGAAAAAATACTGCGATAGAAACAAATTCTAGCAATATAGCAGTAGATACTAAATCTAAAAATGATAAAAAACAAGAAAACATTAAATTTGAAGCTCCTATAAAAGGAGAAGTATTAAGAGAATTTGCAAAAGATTCACTTGTATTTTCAAATACTTTACAGGAATGGATTACACATAATGGCGTAGATATAAAATCAGATAAAACAAGTGTAGTCAAAGTTGCTGCAAATGGAATAGTATCAGCAATAAAAAAAGATCCTAGATATGGTTTAACAGTTATAGTAAATCATGATAATGGATATCAAACAATATATTCAAACCTTCTTACAGCAGAATTTGTTGTAAAAGGTGAAAAAGTAGAGGTTGGACAAAGTATTGGAACAGTTGGAAATTCAGCATCTTTTGAAATTGAGGATGAATATCACTTGCATTTTGAACTTTTAAAAGATAATGAATATTTGGATCCAACACAATTTATGAATTTTTAATATTAATTTAGAAATTTCTAAAACATATAGAAAAAGAAAATAAGTATTAAAAATGTGGGGATTTTAAGAATTCCTGCATTTTTTTATTGCAAAAGTTTAAAGTATAATATAAAAAAATGGTAATAAAATATAATGAGGGCTTATTACTATATAAAAACTAATGTGCAGAAATTCTCAGCGTGAATTTTCAATAACTAGGTGTTGGATAATAAATAAATAGGAGGAGAAAAAAGTGAAATTTTCAATTATTGGAGGAGATTTAAGATTAGTAAATCTCGCAAAACTTCTCGCAAATGATAAAAATGAAGTTTATGTTTTTGGAATGGAAAAATCTGAAGAAATTGAAAAAGACAAAGGAATAATAAAATGCGACACTCTTGAAGAGGCTATTTTTAATTCAAAAATAATTATAGGTTCAATACCTTTTTCAAGAAATAATGAAGAGATGTATGCTAGTTTTAGTGATAAAACTATAAAAATTGAAGATTTTACAAGCAAAACATACCAAGGCAAGAACGATATATATAAGGACAAAATATTTATTGCGGGAAATATTTCTAATAATGTAAGGGAAAAACTTGAAATATGTTATGGAAAGGTTATAGACATAATGAAAGAGGAAAATTTGGTTGTGTTAAATACAATTGCCACAGCAGAAGGTACAATAGATGTTGCAATTCAAAATACAGATATAATAATACATGGAAGTAAAGTTTTAATTTTAGGTTTTGGGAGGGTTGCAAAAGAAGTTGCAAATAAATTTCATGGAATATCTGCTAAAGTAACATGTGCTGCAAGAAAAAATATAGATTTAGCATGGATTAAAGCTTTGGGATATGAAGCAATAGATATTAATGATTTAGGAGATGATTTGAAAAAATATGATATTATTATAAACACTGTACCAAAAATGATTATAGATAAAGAAGAAATGCAATATATGAAGAAAAATGTTTTGCTTATAGATTTAGCCTCAACACCAGGAGGAATAAATGTAGAAGATGCTCAAAAACTTGGATTAAAATTTATTTGGGCATTGGCATTGCCGGGAAAGGTTGCACCTTTATCATCTGCAGAATTTATAAAAGAAACGATTTATAATTTGTTAAAATGTAGAGAATCTGCCATATAAAAATTCTAACATTATTTGTATACTTGCAATTTTATAGCTAATATAGTAAAATAGAAGCAAAGAAAAAAATTGTGCCTTGAAGGAAAGGAATATCAGAAACAATGAAAAACATAAAAAATTATAACTTAGAAGAATTAAAACATGAATTAGTTCAAATGGGAGAAAAGCCATTTAGAGCAGAGCAAATATTTAGATGGATATATGTAGAGAATGTAACAAGTTTTGATGAAATGACAAATTTATCTTTAGATTTAAGAGAAAAACTAAAGATAAATTTTACAATGAGTATATTTAATATTCTTAAAAAACAGGTTGCTTCAGATGGAACTATTAAATATTTATTTGATGTATTAGACGGAAATGCTATTGAAACAGTACTTATGAAATATCATCATGGATATAGTATTTGCGTGTCTTCACAAATAGGATGCAAAATGGGGTGTAAGTTTTGTGCTTCAACAGGTGTTGCATTTGCAAGAAGTTTAACATCAGGTGAAATTGTGGAGCAACTTCTTGCAGTAGAAAGAGATGAAAAGATAAAAATTTCAAATGTAGTATTTATGGGAATAGGTGAGCCACTTGATAATTATGATAATGTAGTAAATGCAATTAGAATAATAAACAATCAAAAAGGTATAAATATTGGAGCAAGACATATAAGTGTGTCTACAAGTGGACTTGTGCCTAATATTTATAAGCTTGCAGAAGAAAATATTCAATGTACTTTATCAATTTCTCTTCATGCAACAACAAATGAGCAAAGAAGTAAGATGATGCCTGTGAATAATTTATATAATATAGAAGAACTTTTAAAAGCCTGTAAAGATTATATTGAAAGAACTAATAGAAGAATATCTTTTGAGTATGCTCTAGCTAAAGAAAATAACGATAATTTAGAAGATGCAAAAAGATTGGTAAAACTTTTAAAAGGAATGAATTGTCATGTGAATTTAATACCAATAAACAAAATAGAAAATGGCACATTTACCAAAAGTACAAATGAAAATATAATGAAATTTAGAGATTATTTAAATGACCACGGAATAGTTGCAACTATTCGTAGAGAGCTGGGATCAGATATTGATGCAGCTTGTGGACAACTTAGAAGAAAAAATCTTTTATAATTATGCTATCTTTGTGTTAAAAAAGGAAGGAATGGGATTTTTTATGAAAAATAATAATTTAAAAAAAATATTACCAATTGTAATAATAATAGTTGTAATAATTACAATAATAATAGGAATAATTTTAATTGCATTGATAAAAAAACAAACTCAAGAAATTAGCATTGATCCAAATGGAGATTCCATAGTTATAGTTAATGAATCAGATAATAAAAGTATTAAGTATATAGATACAGAAAGCATAGATATAAATAATGGGAAAAAAATGTATCAAGAAATGAACCGAGAAAATTATTATGAAGCTAATAAAGATAATAAAACCTTCAGAATACAAGATGTAATACATAATACTGATGGAACAATAACGATAAAAGGAAGAGTTTATCAATATTTGAATTTGCCTTCTACCTTGAGCGCAAATGAATATCAGGCATTGCTTGATGGAAAGTCTTTAAATATTCTAGGCGAAAAGGTTACAAAGGTTCAAGATGATAGCATAGCCAATGAAGCGGGGTATGATATAGCATTAAAAATAGAAACTCAAAAATATGATTATAATATATATTATTACGCAGTAGAAGATGAAGAATCACAAACAGCTGAATTATACAATGGATCAGATTCATCAATTGCAGAAGGAACAAATGTCTATTTGCAAAAAACTTTAAGTGGTGATTTTGAATGTTCTTATTACGGAGAAAGAATTGCACTTAAAGATTACTATAAAAATGATGTACATATCGAAGATTTAAACAAAACTAGATTACTTCACAAAAATAACAAATTTGTTATTGATGAAGAAGATGGTACATTTCTTAGGTTAGTTGTTGTAGGAAATTGACAAAAAGGAGTACCTATTGCAAAAAGATAGAAAAGAAAGGATTTTTTGATGAAAGAAGAAAAAAAAGAAACAATTGTAGGTATTTTTCAAAAAAGTAAAAATTTTGGCTTTGTAAAACCAGATCACAAATCATTTGAAACAGACATATATATTGCAAAAAAAGACTTTGGAAAAGCAAGAAATAATCATAAAGTTGTAGTCGAAATAACTAAATATCCATCAAAAGGACGAAAGGCAGAAGGAAAGGTGATAGAAGTTATAGGTGATGTAAATCAAGCGGGAGTGGATATGCTTTCACTTATAAAAGAATATAATCTTCCTGCAAAGTTCCCAAAAGAAGTTGTAAATGAAGCAATAACAAAAGGTGAAAAAATTAATCCAAAACATATAAAAAATAGGGTCGATTTAAGAGGACAAGAGGTTTTTACAATAGATGGAGAAGATGCAAAAGACTTAGATGATGCGGTTGCAGTAAAAAAGTTAGATAATGGAAACTATATGTTAGATGTGCATATTGCAGATGTTAGTCATTATGTTTTGCAAGATTCTCTTTTAGACAAGGAAGCATATATAAGAGGAACAAGTATTTATATGTTAGGACGTGTTATTCCAATGCTTCCAAGGGAACTTTCAAATGGTATTTGTAGCTTAAATGCAGGAGAAGATAGGTTTACTTTGAGTTGTTCGATGGAAATTAATTCAAAAGGAGAAGTGATTGATTCTAAAGTATATAAAGGTATAATTAATGTTACAGAAAGAATGAATTATAATGATGTTCAAAAGATTTTGGACAAGTCTGATAAAGATGTATTAAAAAAATATGAAAAATATATTAGTCATTTTGAGTTAATGGCAGAACTTGCGAATATTTTAAAAAATAAAAGATTAGAGAAAGGATATTTAAATTTAGATATCCCAGAAAGTAAGATTGAGCTCGACATAAATGGATATGCAATAAATGTTAAAAAATATGAAACAAGTTTTAGCAATGAAATAATTGAACAATTTATGCTTACAGCAAATGAGACAATAGCAGAAAAATTTTATTGGCTAGAAGCACCTTTTATTTACAGAGTACACGAAGATCCAGATTTGGAAAAAGTAGATGAACTAAATAGATTTTTATCTAATTTAAGATTAAAAATAAAAACTAGTGGTGAAACAGTACATTCAAAAGCATTTGCACAAATTTTAGATAAAGTAAAAGGAAAGCCTGAAGAAAAGGTTGTATCAAATTTAGTTTTACGTACTTTAAAACTTGCGAAATATGACTCACAAAATAAAGGACATTTTGGTATAGCAAGCAAATTTTACTGTCATTTTACATCACCAATTAGAAGATATCCAGATTTGTTTATTCACAGGGTTATTTCTGAATATTTAAAAGATGGTTATGATGTAAGTGAAGATTTTATCAACAGATATAAAGTATTAGCACAAGAGGCAGCTATAAATTCTTCAGAAAGAGAAAGTGTAGCAACAAAAGTTGAAAGAGATGCTGAAAAAATTAAAAAGGCAGAATATATGGAAAATCATATTGGAGAAATATATGAAGGAGTTGTATCAAGTATTACGTCTTTTGGAATGTTTGTAGAACTAGAAAATACAGTTGAAGGACTTATAAGATTTGACGATATGGGAAGTAATGATTATTTTATTTATGATGAAGATAGAAAAATATTGATTGGCGAACATACTAAAAAAACTTATTCAATTGGAGATAAGGTTACAATAAGAGTTAAATATGCAAATAAAATTTTAAGATATATTGATTTTGAGGTTTATAATAAAGAGGAAGAAAAGGAAGAATCTGATGCACATAAATCTCAAAATTTATATATTAATCAATAGAATACACTAAAAAAAGAAAGCACTAAATACGTGCTTTCTTTAAAAGTATGGTGCTCCTTCAAGGACTTGAACCTTGGACCCACCGGTTATGAGCCGGTTGCTCTGACCAACTGAGCTAAAGGAGCAAAACTTGACTACAAAAAATAGTATATAGTATTTTTTGTATTTTGTCAATAGTTTTTTTGAATTTTTTTTATTTTTTGCGCTATTTTTTATAATATATGTTTAGCTAAAAATTGTAAAATGTAAATAGTAGTGCATCAATTCCATCATAATATTTAGGACGCATTCCAACTTGTTTAAATCCAAACTTTTTATACAAATTAATTGCAATTGTATTTGTGCTTGCTACTTCAAGATTAAAGATCTTGCAATCTCTAGATTTGACAATTTTAATTAAACTATCCAAAAGAAGAGAGGAGTAGCCATTTCCTCTTTTGTCTTTTTTTATTACAATATTATTTAATTCTGCTGTATCTAAAATAATAGAAATTCCCGCAAATCCAACAATTTCAGAATTTAATTTGCAACATAAATAAATAGAAGAATTGTTTTGCAATTCTTTTTCTAAAATGTTGTAATTCCAAAAATCGTCAAAGTCAGTTTGTAAAGAATCTTTTATTAAATTTAAATCTGAAAGTGTAAATTTTTCAACCAAAACATTTTCCATTATATTAATTTTCCTTTCTGTCAGTTAAATAATTTGATTAATAATATTTTATTTTGTTTTCTAGCATTCTTTCTGCCTGAGGTTTCCTTAAATATAAAGGAGTTACATCACATAAATCTTCTTTTTTAAAATGAGCAAGTCCAGCGAGTCCAAGATTGTAACTAGATAAATTGTTATTCTTTACAAATTTACATTTATTCCCTAAACTAGATGATATAGTTTCTTTATAACATACAGCTCCATCTCCAACAAATGTAACTAAATACTCTGCACTTTTAAATTCAGCTAATAAATCATAAATATTTTCGCATGAAAAGTTACGTCTTAAAATATAGTTACCATTTATATTTTCGAATACTCCTACATATACATTATCATTTTTGGCATCTATTAAAGAACAAATAACTCCATCATTTTTTACATTATATGCTAAAGATTCTAAAGAGCTAATTCCGATTTCTTGAATATTTAAGCTATCTGAAAATGCTTTTGCAGTTGCAACTCCAATTCTAATTCCTGTAAAAGAACCAGGACCTTTGTCACATACAATTAAATCTATATCATTTAAGTGCAAATTAATAATTTCCAAGTTTTCTTTTATAATTGGTATTAATGTTTCTGAGTGAGTAAGTCCATTATCTTGTGAGACTTCCTTTATTAAGTTAGTATCTTCAAGAACAGCAATTCCACATATTGTACTAGATGTATCTATACTTAGAATTTTCAATTTAATTCCTTCTTTCTTTTTAAAAAAATTTTTAGTGTAATATAACTTTACATATAAAAAAAAGTGCCAAATAAGTTAAAAATTCATTTTTAACTTGTCTAAAATTTCTACATATTTTGAATTATCTTGTACTTCAAATTTCAATATCCTTAAATTTTCATTTTCGGGACTTTTTAAAATTATTATATGAATGTATTCTTTAGGTAAAACATCTGAAATCATTTCACCCCATTCAATTAAACAAATTCCTTTTTCAAAATATTCTTCTCCACCAATAGCATAGAATTCGTCAGAATCTTCTAGTCTGTATACATCAAAATGATATATGTTATTTTTGTCAGAAATATATTCATTTACAATATTAAAAGTAGGGCTTGATATTTCGTCTTGCAAATTATAGTTTTGTAAAAATCCCTCAACAAATTTGGTTTTCCCTGAACCTAATTCACCAGTTAAAACTGTTATGTCGCCTTTATGGAGTAAGGTAGCAAGATTTTTTCCTATTTTTAAAGTATCTTCAGGACTAGTTGATTCCATAGTTATCTTATACATTAAAAACTCCTTTCTTATATTCGCGCGATTGTTTCACAATCTACTTCTTATATAATACTACAAAATATGTAAAAAATCAAGCTTAAGAGTGATTTGTCGAATTTTGTCAACAAAAGGTGTAGCAATAATTTGAAAAAGTATTGACAAGCTATATTTTTTATGATATATATAAATATATGCAATGAATATTTAAATTGCAAATAAGTTTTATTATCAAAAAGTTTTACTAGATAAAGCTTAATTCAAGCATAGTGTTTTAATTATATTATATTTAAAAGAGTTTAAATTTCTATAAAAATCTTTCGGAAAGGAGCTAAGTATAAAAAGGTATAAGCAACAATTATATATTTATTGCGATTTTTAAAAAAATTTATATCAAAATTATTGCATATATGTAAAAAAATTGATATAATAGGAAGGAACAGAAATGGAAAACAAAATTTATAATTTAAAAAATGACATAATATTTAAGGCATTTTTTTCTAGAAAAGGAAATGAAGAATTTCTTATTGACTTCTTAAATGCATTATTAGGAATAGAAATAGTAAAAATAGATATTAAAGAAGAAGTTAATTTGGAACAATTATCAAAAGATGAAAAAGGCGGAAGATTAGATTTACAAGCAAAATTAAATGATGGAATAATAGCAAACATTGAATTACAAATGAAGGATTTTCATAATATGGAAATACGAACAACATTATATGCTTCAAAACTTATGTCAAGAGAAGTTCGAAGAGGAACAGATTATCAAAATATAGAAAAAATCATAATGATAAGTATTCTTGGATATAATATGTTCACTGAATTTAAAGATGAGTATATCCATAAAACTGCAATAGTACTAGATAAACACAGAGATTATAATGTAATGGATAGCATAGAATGGTGGTTTATAGAACTTCCGAAATTTAGAAAAATTAATCCTGATATGAGTAAAAAAATCAATCAATGGATCGCTTTTATAGATGATGAAGATAAGGAGTTGATCGAGATGGCAGAAAAAAATAACAAGGTATTGAAAAAAGCAAGAAAAGAAATAACATATTTAACAGGAGACGATGAAGTAAGAAGATTGGCAGAATTAAGAGAAAAATGGGATATTGAATTTAATGCAAGTATGCAAAATGCAAAAAAACTTGGTGAAAAATTAGGAACTGAAATTGGTATAAAAAAGGGTGAAAAGCTTGGACTTGAAAAGGGTGAAAAGCTTGGACTTGAAAAGGGCGAAAAGCTTGGACTTGAAAAGGGCGAAAAGCTTGGAAAAAGTATTGGTCTCAAAGAAGAAAAAATAAGAATTGCAAAAAAGATGATAAAAAAAGGAAATAGTTTAGAAGATATTATTGATATAACAGAATTATCAAAAAAAGAAATAGAAGAGATAAAAAAGGACATTAAATAATAACGACAAGATATGATAGAAACTTATTAAAAAATAAAAGGCAAATGTAGGAGTTTTTAGAATTTTTACATTTGCTTTTTATAGAATAAAAAAATTCCCAAAATTTTTTCAATATATACTTGATAAAAATTGCTAATTTGTATATAATACAATTTAAGAAAGAGAGGTAACTAATGAAGAACAAATATGAAGTAAACGTTAGAAGTTTAAAAATGACATGTGATCCAAATTGGTTTGACTTTGAAACTACAGAAAATTTGGAACATATTGAAACTGGGATTGGACAAGAAAGAGGAATCAAAGCACTTGAATTTGGAGTGAATGTAGAAGGTAAAGGATACAATCTTTATATAGAAGGACCAAGTGGAGTGGGAAAAACTATGTATACAAAAAATTATTTAAACAAAGTTGCGCCCAAGAAAAAAGTTCCACAAGATTGGTGCTATATATATAATTTTGATAATCCAAATGAGCCAATTGCAGTAAGTCTTCCAGCAGGACAAGGAAAAGAATTTAAAGATAGTATGGATGGCTTTATAAAGGAGATAAAGAAAGATATAAAATCAACTTTTAATAATGACGATTTTGAAAAAGAAAAATCGCTTATAAAAAAGCAATATGAAGAAAAAAGAGAAAAATTAATGGAACGATTAGGGGCTGAAGCAGCTAAGTTTAATTTTCAAGTAAAATCAGCACAAAATGGAATTTATATGATGCCTGTTTTAGAAGGAAAAGCTCTTAAAGAAGAAGAATTTGAAAAATTAGATGAAGATATAAAAAATGAATATGAACAAAAATCTGAAATAGTACAACAGATGATAATGGATGCAATTGGAGAAATAAAAAATATAGAAAGAGAGTCAGATAAGAAAATATCTGAATGGCAGTCAAATGTTGCATTACTTACAGTTAATGTTCATATTAATTACTTGAAATCAAGATATAAAAGAAATAAAAAAATAACCAACTTTTTAAACGCTGTAAAGCAAGATGTTTTAAAAAATGTACCTAAATTTTTAGAAGAAGAGACTAATCCAAACTCACAACAAGGTGCACAACCAAATCCTATGCAACAAAATCAAGACCCATGTCTTAATTATAGAGTTAATTTATTTGTAGATAATAGTAATTTAACAGGAGCTCCAGTTATAATGGATTGGAACTATACTTATAGCAATATTTTTGGAAAACTTGAATATGAAAACTATTATGGAGCTTTAAAAACGGATTACACTATGCTTAAAGCAGGACTATTACAAAAAGCAAATGGTGGATATATAATGTTTCAAGCTAAAGATTTATTACAAAATCCAGCTTGTTATGAAAATCTAAAAAAAGTATTAAGAATTAAAGAAATATCTATAGATAATGTTACTGAACAAAGATCTTCTATGGTTATGGTTTCTTTAAAGCCAGAACCTATACCACTTGATTTAAAAGTTTTACTTATAGGAGATGCAAATATCTATTATACTTTATTTTCAATGGATGAAGATTTTAGAAAACTATTTAAAATAAAAGTAGAATGGGAAGATGAAGCACCTATAAATAAGGAAAATGTAAATAACTTAGCTAGAATAATACATGATTATTGTGTACAAGAAGATTTACCACCTTTAGACAAATACGCTGTTGCAAGAATTGTAGAATTTGCTTCAAGAACGGCAGGAGATCAAAGAAAAATTTCTACAGCATTTAATGATATATTTGTTGTAGTTGCAGAGGCTGCAACTTGGGCTAAAATGGCAAGGTCAAAAATCATTACAGAAAATTTTGTTGAAAAAGCACTTAAAGAAAGCAAAGAAAGAGTAAAAAAATATGATGAAAGATATGCTCAAATGATTAAAGATGATTGCCTTCTTATAAGCACATCAGGTCAAAGAATAGGCGAACTTAATGGTCTTACAGTAATGTCTATAGGAGACTACACATTTGGAAAACCAGCAAAAATAACAGTTAATACTTATTCAGGTAAAGATGGAATTATAAATATTGAAAGAGAAGTTGATATGTCTGGAACATCCCATTCTAAAGGTGTTTTAATACTTTCTGGATTTTTAGGAGAAAGATTTGCACAAGAAAATCCTTTAAGTATGACAGCAAGTATATGTTTTGAACAACTATATAATGGTGTAGATGGAGATAGTGCTTCTAGTACAGAACTTTATGGATTGCTTTCAAGTTTATCTAATATGCCGATAAATCAATCTATTGCAGTTACAGGTTCAGTAAATCAAAAAGGCGAAATTCAACCAATAGGAGGAGTAAACGAAAAAATAGAGGGATTTTATCAAATATGTAAAATGCGTGGTTTAGACGGTTCACACGGAGTATTGATTCCTGCTCAAAATATTAGAAATCTTCAGCTTTCAGATGAAGTAGTAGAAAGTTGCAAAAATGGATTGTTTACAATTTATGCAGTTTCAAATATTGATGAAGGAATTGAAGTTTTAACTGGAGTGCCTGCTGGAAAGAGAAACAGAATGGGGAATTATCCTCCAGGTACGGTTAATTATTTAGTTAATGAAAAACTTAAAAAATATTCTAAAGTATTAAAAAGAAAAAATGATATAAAGGAAGAATAAGTATGAAGAATAATAAAGGAATAACATTAATCTCTCTAATTATTACAGTCATAATAATATTAATAATAACAAGTGCCCTGATTTTTAATACGGAAAATCAGTTACAAATGAGAAAAATTCAAAATTTAAGTAATGATATAGAAATCTTAAATGCAAAAGTAGATGAGTATTACTTAAAGTATGGAGAACTGCCTAAGCTGTGTGATTACACAAGTAGTGAATATGAAAATTTTAAAACAAAAGAAGACTTTAAAAAAAGCTTAGAAACGGTAAGAAAAGGGCAAAATGCAAGTTTTAATAGTGATATAAACATAAATGATGGGGATAAATATATAGTTATAGATTTAGAAAAATTAGGTAATTTAACTTTAAATTATGGATATGATACAGAATATAAATATTTAAAAGACAAAAAAATAGTGGTTGAAAATAATGGAGATAAAGTTGAAAATGAAATTTATGTTATAAATGCAAAAACACATCAAATATATTTCCCTCGTGGTATTTTTGTAGATAATATAATGTATTATACTTTTTAAATTAAAAAAGTTGATTATAAAGAAATATGTTTTTTAAAAAGCTTGACAAATCTGAAAAAAATAGTATAATATATATATATGCTTTTATTAAGTTATATAATGCTTATAATTAATTTAATTTTTGTTAAAGGAGAAAATATATGTTAGCAAAAGTTTGGAAAAAAGTTTGTGTTGGAATTTTAATATTTGCTTGTTTATTTAATGTAGTATCAAAACTGGTACATAAAATTTCCTTTAATAAGGAGATATTATCTTCTGCACAATATATGTATAAACAATATAAATATGAAAAAGAAGAAAATGTAATAGAATAACAAGTTATAGTTTATAAATTTTATATAAACAAAAAAGATAAAGTTAGAAATTAAATAAGCATAGTTAAAAGAGGTTTTTAACCATAATATAACGACAAAAATAAAAAAATACTTGAAAATTTAATAAATTTATGGTATTATAAATATTAGCAGTTTAAAAAATGGAAGAAAGAGGTGAATTTTCATGAGAGAAGGAATACATCCAGCATATGAAGAAACAACTATAACATGTGCTTGTGGAAATGTTATAAAAGTTGGTTCAACAAAAAAAGATATAAAAGTAGATGTTTGTTCAAAATGTCATCCATTTTGGACAGGTAATCTAATGAGACAAGATACAGCAGGAAGTAGAGCAGATAAATTCAAGAAAAAATATGGTCTTGCATAATTTTAAAAATCACTATTTGAAAAATCAAATGGTGTTTTTTTTTATGTATATTTTATGTATTTTTGCAAACAATAAATAAAAAATTGAAAGGTGGAATTGAAATGAAAATAAGTGAATGCATGAGCAAAGATATATGTTTCGTAAAGCCTGATTGTAATACCTATGATGCTGCAAGAATAATGTGTGAAAATCATATTGGTTGTATTCCTGTATGTGATGAAGAAAAAAAAATTGTGGGTATTATAACAGATAGGGATATTTTGCTAAGAGCGGTTGCATGTGACAAAGAAACAAAAAAAACTCCTGTACGAGAAATAATGACAACAAATGTATATACATGTAATCCAGAAAATGATATAACAGAAGCACAAAATCTTATGGCACAAAATCAAATAAGAAGAATTCCAATTGTCGATAGTGCTAATAAAGTTATGGGAATTATAACAATGGGAGATTTGGCAAAAAATGATAAAAAAATAGGTCAACAAAATGTATGTACAACAATAGAAAACATTTGTAATTGTCAAGGATCTACTAAAAATTGTGGGTAGAATTGTTGAATTAAGAAAGCAATTTAGCTTATAAGTTTAACTGAATAAAAATTAGTATAATAGAAAAAAATGAAACATATAGTTTTGATTTTTCTATTATACTAAACTATATATATAATAAATTTAAAAAAATTTGTAAAGGATTTTTGAAAGTAAATTTTTAATAAGATGCTGTTTCATAATTTTAACAAAGATGTTTTTAAAACGATCTATAACGTATTTTTATAATAAAAAAGAGAAAAATGATTATTTATACTCATAAATATACATTAGAAATGAATCTGATGTTACCCCAAAAAAAGGGGGTGCGTAGATTTTTTTTAGAAAATAATATATATCAGTCAAAAGATTTCATATTTTAAATATCACAAAATTTCTTAAAATTTCAGTCATAAAATTTTAAACTAAAAATATAAATAGTACAAACAATAAACAAAGTTATAGTTCATACAAATTATTTGTCAATAGGCAATATTAGAGAAAGCACTTTACCAAAAATATGCAAAAATATACATAAAAGTAATTCTATGAAATATAGTGTGAACAATAATTTTTAGAAAGGATGATAAAAATATGGATATTGATGTAAGCAAGGAACAAATCAGTGTAAATAAAATGGTATGTGAGAAAAAGGAAATAGTATTTGTAGAAGAGGATATGATAGTTCCAGATTCAAAGCCAGATATATTAAATGCAATAAATTTGAGTGGCAATGTTTGTATTTATAAAAAAGAGATAACTGAAGAAAAAGTAAAAATTGATGGATGTGTAAATACATATATTATGTATCTTCCAGATAGTAATGAAGATAATTTAAGAGGTCTAAATGCTAAATTAGAGTTTTCACAAGCAGTTGCTATATCTGAATGTAAGGAAGGAATGCAGGCACAGATTAGTGTAGAAATAAAGGATTTAGAATGTAAAGTTTTAAACGGAAGAAAAATAAATGTTAGAGCTGGTCTAGAGATGAAGATTAAGATTTATTCAAATGAAGAAATTGAAATAATTAGTGGAATAAATAATATTGATGATATTCAAACTTTAGATAAAAGTTTTGAAGTGAATTCATTAGTTGGAAATGGCTCGGCAAGAGTATATGTAAAAGACACTTTAAATATTGACCAAAATGATGAAATTGCAGAAATATTAAAAGCTGAAGTTAATTTAGAAGATTGTGATATAAAAATTAGTTACAACAAGATTCTTTCTAAATGTGAAGCTAATGTAAAAATAATGTATTTAACAGAAGATAATAGAGTAAATACAGTTAAAGGAAAAATTCCAGCAGTAGGGTTTATTGATATGCCAAATGTTTCTGAAGAAAATATTTGTGAAATAAATAATGAAATAAACAATATTATAGTTAGACCAAATGTATCAGAAGAACACTCAATTTATGTAGAAATTGAAATTGAAACATCATGTACAGCTTATGAAAAACGCGAAATAGCTCTAATTCAAGACCTATATAGTCCAAGTCAAAATTTGGACTTTACGCAAAAAAGAATAAATACTTCAGCAAATAAAATTAAAAAAATTAAAAATTTTTCAATTACAAGTAAAACAAATATACCAGACTTAGTAGATGGAAATTTGCTTGATGTAGAAGTTTTATGTGCAATAAATAAAGAACAAAAAACAAAATCCAAAATTTTGTATGAAGGAGAGATGACAGTAAATTTTATATTTTCTAATAATAATGGAAATGTAAATAGCAAAGTTTCAAAAATACCGTTTGAATTTAGCATCGAAAATCCTTCAGAAGATGAAAATGTAAATATAGAAACAAAGTTAAATATTATAGGCAAAAATTTTGATGTTAAATCAAATGGAGATGTGGACTGTACTATAGATGTAGAAGCTTCTATAGAATTCATACAAAATACGAATATAAATATAATAGATGATATAAAAATAGTAGACGATGATGCTGATTCTGGAGATTATGATAGTTTAATTATTTATATTGTCCAAAAAGGTGATTCATTATGGAAAATAGCCAAAAGTCATAGAAGTACAGTAGATGATATTGCTAGAGTAAATGGAATAGAAGATCCTAATCTGATTCAAGTAGGACAGAAAATATATATTCCAAAATTTAGAAATGTAAGCAAAAGAGGAAATGCAGATGCAGTACCAGCATAAAGATAATTACAAAATTTATTCAAGACCAAGACTGAATATCTTATTTTTAAAAAATTCAACTAAATCTCATAGGTCACGAATAAGAATAAAAAGGACGATGCCTGTTTTTGTGATTTTTGTTATTGCTAGTTTAACCTGTTTTTCAATATGGAATTTTGTAGATCCGATATTCGAAAAATCATGTGAAGATAAAGCTAAATCTGTTTCAACAATAATTACAAATGAAGAAACCACAAATATTATGAAAAAATATAATTATGATACATTTTTTACAATAGAAAAAGATAATAATGGAAAAATACAAATGATAAATGCAAATGTTTTAAAAATAAATGAAGTAACATCAGATATAGCAATAAATATTCAAAAAAGGTTAGATGAAAGTCAAAAAAATAGAGTGGATATTTCTTTTGGTGCAATTACTGGAATAAGTTTTTTATCTGGTTTTGGACCAAGAATTAATTTGAAGATTTCTTCATCTGGAAGTGTAGATACGGATTTAAGAAGTGAGTTTGTCTCTCAGGGTGTAAATCAAACTATGCATAGAGTTTATTTAGATATAAAAACAAATTTGAATATTTTAACATCATTTAAAACAATAAAAAAAACAATAGAAAATCAGGTTTTGATTGCAGAAAATGTGATTGTTGGAAATATTCCAACCACTTATTATAATTTTGAAGGAAATAACGAGGAGGAGGCACTTAGGTTAATTGAATAAAAATTTTTTTAGTTGTCTGTCAAGTTTCGACAGACTTTTTATTTTTTATAGTGTAGAATAGATCTACAATTATTTTTTTAGTATATATTTTTCATTTAATGCTTGTTTGGTCGCTTACGCGCATTAATTGAAAAATATATACTAAGAATTAAATAAGTAATAAGGGAGGGTAAAAGTGATTACAAATTTTTATGAAAAGGACAAGCTTCTTGTTTTTAAAATAAATGAGGAGATAGATGAGTGTTCAGTAAAAAATATAAGGAGGAAAGCTGATTATGAAATTGAAAGATTTATGCCTAGAGAAGTTGTATTTGATTTTGATAGTGTTACTTTCATGGATAGTGCCGGAATCGGAATGGTGATTCGGAAGGTACAAGCAGGCACAAATGCTTCGGAGGTAAAACAGAAGTTGCAAATTTAAGTAATGGAGTAAAGAAAATTTTAAGGATGAGTGGAGTATTAAAAATTATTCCAGAAATAGATTTAAATGAAAAATTGGCAAATGTATTATCAAAAGAAGAGGAGGTTGTAAACTTATGAAAAACAAGATTACAGATAATGAAGTAAAACTTGAGTTTTTGAGCAAATCAAATAATGAGGCATTTGCAAGGATAAGTGTTGCAGCATTTGTATCACAACTTGATCCTACGATTGAAGAGATTTCAGATATAAAAACTGCTGTTTCAGAAGCGGTTACAAATGCAATAGTACATGGATATGAAGATAAAATGGGAATTGTTACAGTAATATGTAAAATTCATGAAAATGAGGTATACATAGAAATTTCAGATAGTGGAAAAGGGATTGAAAATGTTGAAATGGCAAAACAGCCATTATTTACTACTAGACCAAATTTGGAAAGGTCTGGAATGGGATTTACAATTATGGAAAGTTTTATGGATGAGCTAAATGTTCAATCCATTTTAGGATTAGGAACTAAGGTTACAATGAAGAAAAAAATTAAACAAACAGAAGAAGTAGAAGATATGCCCGTAACTTTGGAGGAAGCTCTAAGGGGGTAGAAAATTGAGAAACTACTTAGAATATGAAGATAAAACAAAATATGATTTTATAAAATATATAATAAAAGCTCAAAATGGCGATAAAGACGCAATGGCAAAATTAGTAGAAGAAAATCAAGGTTTAGTGTGGAATATTGCAAGGAGATTTTTAGGGAGAGGATATGATAAAGAAGATATTTACCAAATAGGCTGTATGGGTTTTATAAAAGCAATAAGAAGATTTGATGCAAATTTTGAAGTTCAGCTTTCTACTTATGCTGTGCCATATATTTTGGGAGAAATAAAAAAGTTTTTAAGAGATGATGGACCTGTAAAAGTTAGCAGAAGCTTAAAAGAACTTAATGTAAAGATAAATGAGTTACAAAAGGAATATGCAAATAAAGGAAAAGAACTTAGCTTAATGGAAATATCAAAAATTTTAAAAGTACCAAAGGAAGAAATTGTACTAGCTATAGAATCAGCACAAGCAACAGAATCAATTGAAAGTGCAAAATATAGTAATAGTAAATCAAATAATGATTTGACTTTAATTGATACATTATCAACTAATAAAGATGAAGCAAATCTTATTACAAATAAAATTGCTGTGCAGAAAATGATAGAGAAATTAAATGATAGAGAGAAAAAAATAATTTTACTTAGATTTTATAAAGACAAAACACAATCTGAAGTCGCTAAAATACTTGGTGTTTCTCAAGTTCAAGTGTCTAGGATAGAAAAAAAGATTTTAGAAGGAATGAAAAGGGAACTTGTGTCATAATATACATTAGATTATATATAAAAGATAAATTTATAACTTTTTTTATGAGGTCTTAGTTAATGAAATATGTAAATAAATATATTATGTATATTATGATTTTTATATTAATAATTTTTATATTGCCTGCAATTTGTACAAAAAAGTTGGCAGGTAAAGTACAGAGAGAGGAAAAAGGAAAACAAAACGAAGAACAAACTAAAGAAAGTAAAGATGAAACTATAGAACACGACTACTCCAAATATGGCACAATTAAACTTTTACATAAAGAAAATGGACAAATTGAAGAGTTTAGGATTGATGAGTATTTATATGGAGTTGTTTCTGCTGAAATGCCTGCAAATTACGAAGAAGAAGCATTAAAAGCTCAAGCTGTGGCGGCAAGGACATACACAATTTATCAGATTTTGAATAGCAAAGGAAAACATAGAGAGGCAGATATTTGTGATGATTCAACTTGTTGTCAAGCTTGGATTTCTAAAGAAAAAAGAATGCAAAAATGGAGCGAAGAAGAAAGAGAAAAAAATTGGAATAAAATAGTTTCAGCTGTAAATTCTACAGTAGGAAAAATAATAACATACAATAATGAAGTTATAAATGCATTTTTTCATTCAAATAGTGGAGGAAAAACAGAACTGGCTTCAAATGTGTGGATAGGTGGAAAAGACTTTCCGTATTTGCAAAGTGTAGAAACTTCAGGGGAAGATGGCTATTCGCAATATAGCTCAGAAGTTACTATTTCTAAAACAGATTTATTAGAAAAACTAAAACAGGAATATTCAGATATTCAAATAAAATATGAAGAAGATGAATGTATAAAAATTTTAGATTATACGCAAAGTGGAAGAGCAAAAACAGTAAAATTTGGTAACACAGAAATTGCAGGAACAAAAGTTAGAAGTCTTTTGGAACTTAAATCTACAAATTTTTCTATAAAACTAGAAGGAGAAAATGTGATTTTTTCTGTTAAAGGATATGGTCATGGAGTTGGAATGAGTCAAACAGGCGCAGATAGTATGGCAAAAACAGGAAGTAATTATGAAGAGATTTTAAAGCATTTTTATACAGGTGTGGAGATTATGACAATATAGTTTTTAGGAGTAATGCTTATTAATTAATAAAACAAAAATGTAAATTTTAATAAAAAATAGTATAAAAATTTTGTGAAAATGTAGTGTTACAATTGATGTGAAACAAAATTAGGTATAGAAAAATAGTG